>JASJBF010000003.1 GCA_030066685.1 Kiloniellales bacterium
TTGCGCAGCTCGTGGCTCACCGTCGCGGTGAGCTGGCCGAGGGTGACCAGCCGTGCGCTGCGCAACAGCTCGTTGTGCGTCTTGCGCAGCTCTCGGGTGCGCTCGCTCACGAGCTCCTCGAGATGGTCCCGGTGCCGGGCCAGCTCGCGTTGCGCGAGCTTGAGCTCGGTTACGTCGGTGATGGCGGTGCATACCCCAACCACGGTGGCGGTGGCGTCGAGAAAGGGCGTTTTCTCGATCAGCACGTTGCGTCGTGATCCGGCCCCGTCCTCGAGCTCTTGCTCCCGAGCCATGACGGTGCCCGACTCGATGACCTCGCGTTCGTGGGCGCGCCGGGTCTCGGTCTGCGCCGGAGACTCCACGAGCACGTCTTCGGGCCGCTCGCCGCGGGCGCTCGCGCCGACGATGCCGTAGAGCCGCTCGTACGCCCGGTTGACCAACATGTAGCGCCCGTGCTTGTCCTTCACGCTCACCGCAACCGGCAAGCTGTTGAGGATCGCGTTGAGGCTCTCCTCGTTCTGGCGCAGCGCTTGCTCGGCGCGGCGCTGCTCGGTCACGTCGACCAGCGTGCTCAGGACCGCCGGCTCCCCCTCCCAGAGGATCCGGCGCGCGAGGTTGCGCACCGTGATGACCGAACCGTCCTTGCGCACGACGTCCACGTCGTACTGGTCCGGTGCGGGGTCGCCCGAGAGCCGCGCCTGACCATAACCACTCAGCCGCTCGTGCTCGTACGGCGCGAACACCGTTCTCATCGAGGGCAGGAACAGGATCTCCTCCGGTCCCTCGTAGCCGAGGAGCTCCGCACTCGCCCGATTCGCATACAGCGGCTTCCAGCGCCGATGCACGACGACCCCCTGGAGCGACCCTTCGATCAGCGTCCGAAAGCGCATCTCGCTCTCCCGCGCCCGCTCCTGGGCCCGTTTGAGCTCCGTGATATCGGTCCTGACGCCGACGCTGCCCCCGCTGGGCATCGGGAATTCACCGACGCGGATCCATCTCCCGCCCCTTAGCGCCTGCTCGGTCCATCCTTGTGGGTTGCGGTGAGATCGAACTCGGTCCTGAACCCAGGCCTCGATCTCATCCTCGGCCTCGAGCCCCACGCAGTGGATGGCCGCATCGCGGGCGGCCGCTTGCAGCGGCGTGCCCGGACCCCATCGCGCGCTCGCCGGGTGGTAGATCTCGAGATATCTTCGATTGCAAACGACCAGCCGTTCCTCGGCGTCGAAGATCACGAACCCGTCCGCCAGGCGCTCGATCGCTTCACGCAGCCGATGCACGGCCAGATCGACACCGCCGTCGGCCGGGTCCGCGGTATCGAGCCCCGGTGCCCGGCCGCGTCCTCCTCGCACGCCTGCCTCGCGGTGCTCGACTCCGGCCTCGTCTCGATTCACGGTCATGGCGTCCTCACTCGAACCGGTCGCACGGTCCCAATCCTCGGCCCATTCGGGCGGCGCAGCGACGTGCCCGCGCGAGCTTCGAAACCGCCACCCGTTCCCAGCTTCGGCGCGCACTCGCGGCAGCTATCATGCAACGGGGCAGACTCCACGACGTGGCCGCTCCGTTGTCAAGTGAACCGACGCGCCGGCCGATATGGGCAAGACCAAGCTGGCGCATTGGTTGGACTCGTTGCGCCCCCGTAGCCCGACCGGTGCGAGGTCAGGAATTTGAATCCTGCCGCAGAGCTGTCCGTCGCGGAACCGTCGATAGCCGATCGGCTCGGTGACATCCGGCCCTCGGACTTGCCATCCCCGCCGGAAGCGGCAATCCGGATAATCGAGGCCTGTGCCTCGAAGAGCACCGACAGTCGCAAGCTGTCGGAGATCGTGAGCACCGATCCGGGGCTGGCCGCGGAGATACTGCGCATCGTCAACTCCGCCTACTTCGGATTCGGGGGGCAGATCCGAACCCTGAGCCGAGGTATATCGATTCTCGGCGAGCGCGCGCTGAGAAATCTCGTCTTCTGCGTCGCGATTCGAGATGCCCTCGGCTCCGGGGCAGTCGAGGGCGTCGACACCGCACGCTTCTGGGAAGCGGCCCTGCACCGGGCGGTGGCGGCGCGGCTGCTCGGTGAGCGAGTCGGACTGAGCCCGGACGAATGCTTCACCGTCGGCTTGCTGCTCGACATCGGCCTGCTGGCGATGGTTTTCTCTCGCCCCGACGCGGCCCCGCTGTGGGATGCCATGCAGCGCGCCGATCCGGATTCGCGTTACGCGCTGGAGCGCGACACGTTCGGCGCCACCCACGACGACGTCGGCCACGCGCTGGTCCACGCCTGGAAGCTCCCCGAGGACTTGGCCCGAGTGCTCGGCGGGCACCATCGTGCTCGCCGTGCCGAGGACGCCGGCTCTCGGATGTGCCGCATGGCGTACTCCGCCGATTGGCTGGCTTGTATCGCGACCGCCGAGGACCGGCCCCAGGCGATGCGGCGTACCCGCCAGGTGCTGTCCAGGCTATGGGGCTGGTCGGAGGAGGCGTGCGACGAGCTGATGGCGAGCACGCTCGACAACGTCGAGCAGGCGGGGGCGGCGTTCGGGCTGCAGATAAAGAGCGACATCCGATTCGACGACGTCCTGCGCGAGGCCAATCTGGTTCTGGCGGAGGAGAATCTGACGTTCCAAGAGCTCAACTGGCGACTGCAGCACAGCCTGTCGGAGCGCGACGCGCTGGCCGAGCGGATCCAACGCGAGCTCGACAAGGCGCGGGTGATTCAGCGCAGCCTCTTACCCCTGCCCAGTCGGCCGGAGCCGCTGGAGAAACGCGCTAGCTGCCCTTTCGTCGGCATCAACGCACCGGCCCGAGAGCTCTCCGGCGATCTCTTCGACTACTTCCGGCTGCGCGACGGGCGGTACTATTTCGCGCTCGCGGACGTCTCGGGCAAGGGCATGGACGCCGCGCTGCTGATGGCGAAGACGAGCAGCCTGTTTCACTGTCTCGGCAAGCTCGTGCACGAGCCCCGCAAGCTGATGGCGTTGATCAATGCGGAGCTGTGCGAACTCTCGGTGCACGGTATGTTCGTTACCATGGCGGCGGGGCTCTACGATCCGGGCGAGCGCACCGTCGAGCTGGTCAACGCCGGTCATCCGCCGGCGCTGCTGTTCGATGCGCGCGGCGCCTCGAGCGTGGTGCCCGCCCAGGCGCCCCCGCTCGGTATCGTTCCCGGTTGTGACTATCGCACCGAGACCCGGCGCCTCGGCGAGGGATGCATGTATCTGTTCTCCGACGGCCTGATCGAGGCGCCGGCCAAGGACGGCTCGCGCCACAACTACGACGACACCGTCAAGCTGCTGCGCGACTTGTCCGAAGTGCCGGCCCGACAACGACTGGCCCGGGTCATCGGTGAGCTCGGCCGGACCCACTCGCTCAGCGACGACGACATCACGATTCTGCTGCTCGAGCCCTGACCGCCCGATTCGCCTTCGCCTAGAAGCAGTACTGCAAGGTGGCGAAGCCCGATCTCAGTTCGCCGACCTGCGACCGCCAGTGACCTTCGGGTTCCCGGCTACCGTCGCGGATGATCTCGGCGAGGAGCGTGGCGAGCGTGCCGAAGTCATCCTCTTTCATCCCGTAACGCGTCATCTCCTGCGCGCCCATCCGCACGCCGCTGGCGGCGGCGAAGCTAGGGTCGTCGTAGTAGGCCTGTGGATTGGTAATGACGTGGTTGGTCTCCAGCAGCGTCGCCAGATACTCCCCCTTGGCGCGGGCGCCGCGCAGCAACACTTGATGCGTCTCGGTGTAGTCGCAAGCAGGGTCGCCCTCGAGCACCAGCCCCTCCGCCGCCAGCCCTCTGGCGAAAGCCTTCGCATTGGCCACGACTTGTCGGGGGTACTCGTCCTTGAACTGCATCATCTCGTAGGTGGCGCCGAGCAGCCCCAGCAACGTGCCCAGATGGTGGTTGCTCACGTGCCCGGGGAACGTGCGCGATTCCACGTAGCGCCAGAAGTCCTCGAATGGATGCCCGGGGCCGATGTTGCTCAGAATGACGCCGCGTTGCGGCCCGAAGAACGACTTGTGGGTCGAGCCGGTCACGACATCGGCGCCCTCGGCGAGCGGGTCCTGAAAATAGGGCCCGAGCAGGCCCAGGACGTGGGCGCCGTCGTACATGATCAGCGGTCGTTCCGGGTTGTCGCGGCCCCATTCGTCGTGGACGAAGCCGGCGATCTCCTCGACCGGCTCCTTGTGGATGATGACGCTGCGCCCGAAGACCAGGAGCTCCGGCCGGGTCTCGGCGATCAGGCGTTTGGTCGCCTCGACGTCGATGCGATGCGGGTTGTCGTCCCGGATCGGGAAATGCTCCACCGCCGGCTGCCCGCTCTCCGGGTCCCGGGCGACGTAGTTGCGCAGCGCGCCGGTCGGCTGCGCGCTGAGGTGCCCGCCCTTGTTCAGGTCGTGGACCAGGACGCGGTTGAGGCGGCGCGGCTGTCCGCCCCGGCGATGCCGGTTCTTGAACTGCAGGAAGGCGTCATAGACCGTGTCATTCGCCATCTGCCCGCTGATCACCCGGGGCTCGACCCGCGCGCAGTCGAAGAAGGTGCGCAGCGCCGCCTTGAGTTCCTCCTCCTTCTCCATGATGAAGCCAGTGCCCTTGTAGTAGCGCACGTCCGGCGCCTCCGGGCCCAGCGCTGGCACCCGGTTGTGCTCGTTGTAGCGGCCGGCGGGATCCGCGGAGACCAGCCGGTCGACGTAGTCGGAGACGGTCTGTTCCGAGGGGATCAGGTTGATGCATTCGCGCCGCCGCCATTCGGTGTTGCCTTTCGCATCCTCGGCGAGCTGCGCGGCGAGGGCCGAGGCGTCCGCGCCCTCCAGGCTCCGGATCGCGCGCGGACCGGTGAAGCCGGTGTAGGGCCGGCCGTAGGGCGGCAGGGGCCAGAGGTTCTTTTCGACCAGCTCCGCCTCGAAGCTGTTGCCCCGGGCGTCCGCGACCTCGAGGACCACCGGCCGGTCGGTCCGATAGGCGATGGTCGAGTGCAGCAAGGCCAGGCCGATCGGCCTGAGCTCGTGGTCCTCGGCGGGTGCAGCCGTGACCCCGCCGCCCTTGAAGCGCGCGTAGGGAACGCTGCTGCCCGAGGTGACGAAGCCGACGGGCGCGCCCTCCAACAAGACCTTGAAGCCGGCGCGCAGGGGCCGGCGGGCGCCGAAGACGGCGATCGGCTGCACCAAGTGTTTCAGGCAGCGCTGCTCGACCGGCGTGTCCAGCTCTCCCCGCTTGATCCGCACGAATTCGTCGCGCTGCCGCTCCAGCTGCTCCTGTCCGATGTAACCGTCCAGACCTTCGGGGCGCACCGCGAAGGCGGCCAGGGCGTTGGCGAAGATGGGGATCTCCTGGCCCTCTGGGTCGAGGCCCAGCTCGTGGCCGTAGAGCGGCAGCCCCGCCTCCATGCGCAGCGAATCCCGGGATCCCAGGCCGCAGGGCACCGCGCCGTGACCGACCAGCTGGCCCCAGGTCGTCAGCACGCGTTCGCTGTCGACGAAAAGCTCGAAGCACATGGCCTCGCCGGTGTAGCCGGTCCGCGCCACGATCATCTGGTGGCCGTCCGCCTGCGTGACCGTCAGGCGGTTGCGCTTGTGCTCGGGCAGTGCGCCGGCGCCGATCACCTTCTCCAGGATCTCGGAGGACCGCGGTCCCTGCAGCGAGATCATCGCCAGGCGCTCGCTGATGTCCTCGAGCTCGGCGTCGAAGCTGTTGTGCGCTTGCAGCCAGTCCCAGTCCTTCGGCCGGTTCGAGGCGTTCACGACCAGCAGGAAGTCGGCCTCGTCCAGCTTGTAGAGGTAGGCGTCGTCGATCGCCCCGCCGGTCTCGTTGGCCAGGAAGCTGTACTGCGCCTGCCCCGGCGCCAGGGCGCGGGCGTTGTTGGTCAGGACCCGCAGCAGGAAGGCTTCGGCGCCCCGTCCGGTGACCCGGAAGCGGCCCATGTGGGAGACGTCGAAGAGACCGGCCTGGCGGCGCGTGGCCAGGTGCTCCTGGATGATGCCGCTGGGGTACTGGACGGGCATGTCCCAGCCGCCGAAGTCGATCATCTTGGCGCCGGCACCGACGTGCCAGTCGTGAAGTACGGTTCTCTTGAGTCCGTCCTGGCCTGCCTCCGACATCGCAGCCTCCCTCTTCGATCCGTCCAGTAAAGCGCCTCCGGTCGGGGCGCATCAAGGGCGCAGACTCGCCAGGGCTAGAGCACGATGATATGAGGTTGAAGCAACCTCATATCTGAATCGTGCTCTAATCTATTGAAGTAGAACGGGATTCAGACATGAAGCCGGATTGGCTTAGTGTCATCCCGCTCTAGCCGAGAGGGATGTCGTTCTCCGCCTTGCGGTCCTGGTAGGCCGCGGACAGCTCGGCATAGGTCCGGGTCAGCGCCTCGATCCGCGCATCGAAGCCGGCCCGGACGCCGGCCTCGCAATCGCCGATCAGCTCGGAGAGGCTGTGGGCGCTCCAGTAGGCGTTGCTGCGGGCGTAGCCGCCGGGCTCCAGGCGGAAGACCTCCTTCAGGATCCGGAGGTCGTGGGGGATGGCGAAGGCGTCCCGCGTGTCCTCGTGGCTGAAGAGGTGATGGAAGTTGTCGAAGCCGCTCCAGGTGATGGCCGAGAGGCAGAGCGGGCAGGGCTCGTGGGTTGCCAGGAAGAGGCAGTCGCGAGTGGCGGGGCGCTCGGCCTGAGGCAGCTCGTAGAAGGCCTTGAGGGCGTGGACCTCGCCGTGCCACAGGGGGTTCTCGATCTCGTTGTTGCTCTCCGCGACGACCAGGGTGAGGTCGGACTTCCGCAGGATGGCGGCGCCGAAGATCTTGTTGCCGGCGGCGACGCCGGCCCGGGTCTTGGGCAGGATGTCGCGTTCCACGACTTGAAGCAGCCGGTCGATGAGCGCGCTGTCGGACAGGACGGCCTCCTTCTGACGGCCGTCCAGTAAAGCCCGGCCGGCCGGCCCGCAGCAAGCGACGCGGCGCGCTCAGGCGGCGACTAGGTAGTGCAGGCTGAACAGACGGCGGTCGTCGACCCAGGCCTCCAGGGGCCGCCAGCCGGCAGCCTGGGCCTGGGCGCGGAAGCCGTCCAGGCTGTATTTCCGCGAGTCCTCGGTGTGGATGGTCTCGCCCTGCTCGAGGTCGAAGCTGCAGTCGCCGAGAACGATGCGCTGCCGCCGGCGACTGACCAAGTGCATTTCGATGCAGCCCCGGGCCCGGTTGTAGTGCGCCTCGTGCCGGAAACCCTCGAGGTCCAGCTCGGCGCCCAGCTCTTGGCGCATCCGCGCCAGGAGGTTGAGGTTGAAGGCGGCGGTCACGCCCTCGGGGTCGTTGTAGGCGGCGTGCAGGATCGCCTCGTCCTTCTGAAGGTCGATGCCGATCAGAAGGCCGCCGCCGGTGCCGACCAGCCCGGCGATCCGCCGCAGGAAGCGGGCGGCCTCGGCCGGCGCGAAGTTGCCCAGGGTCGAGCCCGGGAAGAAGCCGAGCCGGGCGTCCTCCGGCACCGCCTGCGGCAGGGCGAAGTCGCGGGTGTAGTCGGCGCAGACAGCGTGCACCGGCAGCCCGGGATAGTCCTCGGCCAGCTCCTGGGCGGCGCCCATCAGGTGCGCCCGCGAGATGTCGATCGGCACGTAGGCGGCGGGCGCCTGCAGGGCCTCGAGCAGGATCCGGACCTTGCGGCTCGAGCCGCTGCCGAACTCGACCAGGGTGGCCTCGGGGCCGGCCGCCTCGGCGATCTCGCCGGCATGGCGCCGCAGCAGCCCGATCTCGGTGCGGGTCGGGTAGTAGGCCTCCAGCTCGCAGATCCGGTCGAAGAGCCGGGAGCCCTGGGCGTCGTAGAAGAACTTGGCCGGGACCTGCTTCTGCGGCTGGCCGAGCCCGGCCAACACCGCGGCGCGGAAATCCTCGCCCTCGTGGCCGAGGTCGTGGAACTCCATCGACGGCGCGATCTCGGCGGTCCGGCTCCGCATCAGGCGTCCTCCGCCAGGCGCAGGCCGGTGAACTGCCAGCGCTGATGCGGATAGAAGAAGTTGCGGTAGGTCGCCCGGACGTGGCCCTCGGGGGTCACGCAAGAGCCGCCGCGCAGGACGAACTGGTTGCACATGAACTTGCCGTTGTACTCGCCGACGGTGCCTTCCGGCGGCCGGTAGCCCGGGTAGGGCGCATAGGGGCTTTGGGTCCATTCCCAGACGTCGCCGTAGACCTGCCGCAGGCCATGGCCTTGCCGTGCCGGCAGCGGGCGCATCAGGTCCGCGCCGGCGAGGTTGCCGTCGACCGGCAGCCCGGCCGCGGCGACTTCCCACTCCGCCTCGCTCGGCAGGCGCTTCCCGGCCCAGCGGGCGAAGGCCTCGGCTTCGTAGAAGCTGACGTGGCAGACCGGCGCCTCGGCCTCGAGCGGCCGCAGGCCGGCCAGGGTCATGGTCTGCCAGGCGCCGTCGCGGCGCTCCCAGTAGCCCGGCGCCTCCCAGCCTTCCCTCTGGACCGTCGCCCAGCCGTCCGACAGCCACAAGGTCGGCGTCGCGTAGCCGCCGTCCTCGATGAAGGCCTGCCACTCGCCGTTGCTGACCGCGCGCGCGGCGAGGCGGTAGGACCGCAGCAGGACCCGGTGGCGCGGGCCTTCGTTGTCGAAATGGAAGCCCTCGCCCTCGTGGCCGATCTCGTGGAGCCCGCCGTCGAAGCCGATCCAGGACGCCGCCGCCGCCCGGCCGACCGCCGCCGGGCGATAGGGCCGGTAGGCGGGCCTCAGGGGGTTGCAGGAGAAGGCGTGCAGCAGGTCGGTGAGTAGGAGCTCCTGGTGCTGCTGCTCGTGGTGGATGCCGAGCTCGACCAGGGGCGCGATTGTCTGCCAGGCCTTCGGGTCTGCCTCGGCGGCCAGGGTCTCCACCGCGGACGTGACGTGATCGCGGTAGCGTACGACCTCGGCCACCGAAGGCCGGGTCAGCAGGCCGCGCCGCGGCCGGGCGTGACGGGGCCCGGCGCCCTCGTAGTAGGAGTTGAAGAGGAAGAAGTAGTCGGGATCGAAGGCCCGGTAGTCCGCGGCGAACTTGGTCAGGATGAATTCTTCGAAGAACCAGGTGGTGTGCGCCAGGTGCCACTTCGCCGGGCTGGCGTCTTCCATCGACTGCACGACCTGGTCTTCCGGCGTCAGCCCTGCGGTCAGCGCTTCGCTGCGCCGGCGCAGGGCCTGGAAGCGCGTCATCAAAGGCGCCCGCTCGGCCTCGGCAGTGACGAGGTGAGCGGCGGAACGGGAGGTGGAGGATTTCGTCATGCGTCGTGGTCCCAGGCGATCCGTGGTTGCCGGGTTCCGCGGCGCGGCTGCCGCCGTCGCTCCGCGGGGCGATGGCCCGGGATGCTAGGCCAAGCGGCAGGGTTTGAATAGCCGTGCTCCTTTCCCGCAAAGCGAGTGTTTCCAAGGCTTTGTTGACATCGGGAAACGCTTCGGAGGCGGTCTGCACGCGTTGCGCGGTCGCGAAGCGGGCCCGGCTTGGCCCGCTCCTGTGAGGCGCGAATCCAGGTATGACCTGGCGATGGGCGGGCGCCGGTCCGGCCGGTCGGGCGACTTGGAAGGGCAGCGCCACCGGTGGCCCGGCCGTGCCCGGAGTCAACGGCCGTGGCGCAAGATCAACGGCGTTTCGGCCAGGCTCAGGACATCATCTGGCGCGCGGCGGCCTGACGGGCCAGGGCGTCGGCTCGCTCGTTCTCGGGGTGGCCGACATGGCCGCGGACCCAGTGCCATTCGACCTGATGCGGCGCCAGGGCCTGGTCGAGCCGTTGCCAGAGGTCCTGGTTCTTGACCGGCTTCTTGGCCGAGGTCTTCCAGCCGTTCTTCTTCCAGCCGTGGATCCAGCGGGTGATGCCGTCCTTCACGTAGGTGCTGTCGGTCGTGATCTCGACCCGAGAGGGCCGCTTCAGCGCCTCCAGGGCGGCGATGGCGGCCATCAGCTCCATCCGGTTGTTGGTGGTCTCGCGCTCGCCGCCGTTCATCTCCTTCTGCTCGCCGCGGAAGCGCAGGATGGCACCCCAGCCGCCCGGGCCCGGATTGCCGCTGCAGGCGCCATCGGTGAAGATCTCGACGGTATCGCTCGACACGATCAGTGTCTCCTTCAGTCAAGTCCGTAGGCGCCGGGGCCGCGGACCTCCTGGTGGAAGCGCAGCTTGCGCCGGTACTCCAGGGGATCTTTCGGCGCCACCAGGGCGCCCTCGGGATGGTTCAGCCAGTCGTAGAGCCGCGTCAGCAGAAAGCGCAGGGCGCTGCCGCGGGCGAGCAGCGGCAGGGCCTCGAGCTCGGCCTCAGAGAAGGGCCGGACCCGGCGATAAGCCTGCAGCATGAAGCGCGCCTTGGTGACGTTGAAGGCGGTGTCGGGTTCGAAGCACCAGGCGTTAAGGCAGACCGCCAGGTCGTAGGCGAAGAAGTCGTTGCAGGCGAAGTAGAAGTCGATCAGACCGGTCAGCTTCTCGCCCAGGAAGAAGACGTTGTCCGGGAAGAGGTCGGCGTGGATGACGCCTTCGGGCAGCCCGGTGGGCCATTCGGTCTCGAGGGCGGAGAGCTCGCGCTCCAGGTCGTCGGCCAGGCCGGGCTGGACCTCGTGGGCCCGCGCCCGGCACTTTTCGAGCAGGGGGCGCCAGCCGGGCAGGGAGAGGCTGTTGGCCCGGTGCCCGGCGAAATCGGCGCCGGCGAGGTGCAGCTTCGCCAGGGCGGCGCCCAGCTCGCGGCAGTGGTAGGGCTGGATCCGCTTCGGCCAAAGGCCCTCGAGGAAGGAGATCAGGGCCGCAGGCCGGCCGCAGAGCGAGCGCAGGGCCTGGCCGTCCTTGGCCGGGACCGGGGTCGGGCAGTTGATGCCCCTGGCCGCCAGGTGCTCCATCAGGCCGAGGAAGTAGGGCAGGTCCTCCGGCGCGACCCGCTTCTCGTAGAGGGTCAGGATGAAGCTGCCGCCGGTGGTGTGGAGCAGGTAGTTGGAATTCTCGACGCCCTCGGCGATGCCCTTGAAGGCGGTCACCTCGCCCAGGTCGTAATCCGCCAGGAATGCCGTGAGGTCCTCGTCGGAGACTTCGGTGTAGACGGCCATTCAAACCGGGCGTTCACATCGGGGGATTTCGGGCCGCACGGGCGGGCCGCCCGTGGCGGTCAGGCGGCCCCGCGCTGCTTCGAGGTTTCGGTCAGGACCCGGGGCAGCTTGAACTGCACGTGCTCGCGGGTGACGGTGATCTCCTGGATCGTCACGTCGAAGCGGGCGCGGCACTCGCCGACCACCTCCTCGACCAAGATCTCGGGGGCCGAGGCGCCGGCCGTGATGCCCAGGCGCTTGATGTGCTTGAGGCTCGACCAGTCGATGTCCGCCGCGCGCTGGACCAGGGCGGCGTAGGAGCAGCCGGCCTTGGTCGCGACCTCGACCAGGCGCGCGGAGTTGGAGGAATTGGGCGCGCCGACCACCAGCATGGCGTCGCAGCCTTCGGCGATCGCCTTGACCGCCTGCTGCCGGTTGGTCGTGGCGTAGCAGATGTCCTCCTTCTTCGGCTCGCGGATCTTCGGGAAGCGGCGGCGCAGGACCTCGATCACCTCGGCCGTGTCGTCGACCGAGAGGGTGGTCTGGGTGATGTAGGCCAGGTTCTCGGGGTCCGGCACTTCGACCACTTCGGCGTCCTGCGGGCTTTCGACCAGGGTGATCGAGCCGTTGGGCAGCTGGCCCATGGTGCCGATCACCTCGGGATGGCCGGCGTGGCCGATCAGGATGATATGGTGGCCGACCTTGTGGTGCCGCTCGGCCTCCCGGTGCACCTTGCTGACCAGGGGGCAGGTTGCGTCGACGTAGAAGAGGTGGCGCCGCTCGGCCTCGGCCGGGATGCACTTCGGCACGCCGTGGGCTGAGAAAATCACCGGCACGTCGTCCGGCACCTCGTCCAGCTCCTCGACAAAGATCGCGCCCTTGGCCTCCAGGGCCTCCACGACGTAGCGGTTGTGGACGATCTCGTGGCGCACGTAGACCGGCGCACCGAACTTCAGGATCGCCTGCTCGACGATCTCGATGGCGCGCTCGACCCCGGCACAGAAGCCCCGCGGGTTGGCGAGAAGGATGGTAAGCGGCTGTTTGTCCATGATCTTCCTCGTTTCGGCCGCGGCCTTGGGGGCTCTTGTGTTCGACCCGGGGCACGCTTAGAGTGCCTGCGCCCGTGCCGCGTAATCCGCCCGGACATTAATATAGTAAGGCCGATGAAGGAAGGGGAGGATGGCAGATCCGATTCCGGCGCAGAAGGCGCCGTACCAGGCCCAGATCGAGGCCGGAAAGAAGTACGCCTGGTGCGCCTGCGGGCGCAGCGCCAAACAGCCCTTCTGCGACGGAAGCCACAAGGAAACCGGCATCGCCCCAGTGGTCTTCACGGCCGAGGAAACCAAGGAGGTCTGGTTCTGCGGCTGCAAGGCGACCAAGGGCCAGCCCTATTGCGACGGCACCCATTCCACCCTCTGACAAGCGAGCCGGCAGCCCACCCGCGATGACTCCACAGCCACGTCCCCGGGCCACCGGCCGGCGCGTTCTCCTCGCCGTCATGGGCGCGGCGGGCGTCCTGCTCGCCGCCTGCACCGTCAAGGATACCCGCCCGCCGCCCTGCCCGGTCGTGGTGGTGGTCAAGGACGCCGGGCGCCTGACCCGTTTCGAGGGCAGCGGCCGGGACCTGACCGACGTCGTCTTCGAGACGACCATCAGGAACGCCGACGTGGCCTGTGCCTACGGCGACAACGAGGTCGAGGCCGGGTTGCGCCTGCTCTTCGCGACCACCCGGGGGCCGGCGGACACCTCGCGCAAGGTCGAGTTCAGGTACTTCGTCGCAGTCGCCGACCGGGAGCAGAACATCCTGGCGCGCGAGGAGTTCGACCTGGCGGCGGAGTTCCCGGGCAACCGGACCGAAATCCTGCAGATCGACGAGATCGACCCGACCATTCCGCTGCGCGAAGGTGAGAACGGTGCTGACTATGTCGTCTACATCGGCCTGGTGCTGTCGCGCGACGAGGTGGAGTACAATCGCCGCACCTCGCGCTGAGGCCATTCTGGGCCTTTCCGTCGGGGCCGCGGCGGGCCTCTGGGGATTTCCCTTATAAGTAGATGAGTCCTTGTTCCGCTTTTCGGGGAGCCTGACCGCTGCATCCCAGGGAATGCGGGACTTTCGGGGTCTCCGCAAAATCTGCCGCAGCCGCTCTGTAGGCCCGCAGAATCCAAAAAACATTACACATTTTTAATCGAATCTATCCCGCTGGGGTGAGAATTCGCACGCCCGATGCGCTCGGATGCGGGCTAGAGAGAAGCCATAACGAGGCCTGGTCGTTGCGACTATGGCTAGAAAAATGATCCCCTCCCGATCTCCTAGGAAGGTATCCGGCAACCGACTGCGATCGCCCGGACTCTGCGGTGTTCCGGGTGCCGAGCCGCCGGTCGAGGTGACCGGCGGCAGCCATAGAGAGACAGGAGTGAACCATGTACCGATTGAAACACGCAGTGATCGCCGCCGCCCTGGCCCTGCCCATGGCGACGGCGGCCTCCGCCCAGGAAGGCGGCTTCCTGACCCAGAACGAGAGGGCCTTCCGGCTGGAGCAGGCCATCGAGCGCAAGTTCGAGCCGACCTTGGCGTTCAAGGAGGCCGAGCACGTCATCAACGGCGTCGCCCTGCGCAACAGGATTGCCGGGACCATCCACCTGCGGGGCGTGCCGCAGGACCGTCGGGTGCTCAGGGCGCTGCTTTATTGGAACTTCTCCAACCAGGAAGCCGAGGGCCGGGACGCCCTGCCGATTCTCTTCAACGGCAACAACGTCCGGGGCCAGAAGGTCGCCGACAACGCCGATCCCTGCTGGGGCCTCGTCGGCAACCACAGCTACCGGGCCGACGTCACGCGCTTCGTTCCGCAGGCCGATCCGAACCAGGACTACCGGGTGGTGCCGGTCTTCAACGAGGACAGCTCGACCACCGGACAGAACCCCTGGCGTAATCCCGAGGCCCAGGATCGACGCCTTGAGGGCGCCTGGCTGGTCGTGATCTACAATAGCGCCGAGAACCCGCGGGGCGTGGCGATCTACGACGACCTCAGCGGCACGACCTCGATCGGCCAGGACCTGGCGTTCTTCTTCGCCCATCCGGGAATCGGGCCGGACTACGCCGGGCTGTTCAGCCTGGCCGGGGCCGACGGCCAGCGCGGCGCCGGCAACGACAACCTTGCGGCCAACGAGCGGACCTTCTTCAACGGCAACCAGATCGCCGGTCCCTTCGACCCCGACAACCCGCCCTTCCCGGTGCCGCTCAGTGCCAGCGACTGGGACGGCAGCGACGGCTGGCCGCTGAACCAGCTCGCCGACACTCATACCCATCAGGTCGAGCTGCGGGACGGCGGGTCCGAAGTGAAGTACCTGATCCCGGGCGACTGCGTGACTCCGGTGGCCTTCGTCATCGAGGGATCGCTGTAGCCTGCGACCCGCAGCGTCAGGGCCGGGACAGGTCTCCGATCTGACCGGACAGGCCCCGCCGCGGCCTCCCGCGGCGGGGCCGCTGTCCTTGCCTCTTTCCGGCCAGATTTCGCCTTGATTCTCGGGAGGCGTCGCAAAGGGGGCCGCCGGCCCCCGGCATCGGCACGCAGCTTGAGGGGATGTCGAAGGTGCCTGTTCCGCAGCGCCAAGGGCGTTTGGATCTCCAGGGCTTGGCCAAGGGCCTTGCCGAGAGACTCGGCCGGGCGCGGCTTCTGGACCTCTGGCGCGGGCTCGAGGTCGGACCGGCCTGCCGGCGCCTGAGCGCGCGCCTGGCGGCCGCCGGCCGCGGCCTGCTCCGAGGCCGTTCCGGCCGCGGCGACGCGCCCTGGCCGATGAAAGGCGCGGTCGACCCCGCCCCCGAGGCGCCGCCCTCCCGGCAGCCGCGCCGCTTCCGCCGCCCCGGTGTCAAGAACCTGGTCATCGCTGGCCTCGGCAGCGCCCTCGCGGTCCTGCTCCTGCTCGGCTACCACGCCTTCAACCTGCCCTTGCCGGAGGACTTCGCCGAGGATTCGCGCGGGCTCTCCCTGCTGCTCAAGACCGCGGAAGGTGAGACCTTCGCCAGCCGCGGCCGCTTCGAGGGCGACCGCCTGACCATCGACGAGTTGCCGGACGACCTGATCAAGGCCGTGGTGGCGATCGAGGACCGCCGCTTCTACGACCACGGCGGCGTCGACCTGCGGGGCCTGCTGCGGGCCGCCTTGATCAACCTTCGGGCCGGCGAGATCCGCCAGGGCGGCAGCACCATCACCCAGCAGCTGGCCAAGCTGATCTTCCTGTCGCCGGAGCGCACCCTCGAACGCAAGATCCAGGAACTGATGCTGGCGCTCTGGATGGAACGCCGCCTCGACAAGGACCGGATCCTCGCCCTCTACCTCAACCGGGTCTACTTCGGCGCCGGGGCCTACGGGGCCGATGCCGCCGCCCGGCGCTACTTCGGGAAGGCGGCCAAGGCGCTAAGCCTGGCCGAAGCGGCCATGCTCGCCGGACTGGTCAAGGCGCCTTCGCAGCTCGCTCCGACCCGCGACCTGGAGACCGCCCGGCGCCGCGCCGGCCTGGTCCTGGAGGCCATGCTGGACGCCGGCTTCATCGACGGCGCCCGCTACCGCGAGGCGCGCGACGCCCCGGCCGAGCTCGCGGTCCTGCCCGAGGCGCCGGCGGGGGCGGGCTACTTTGCCAACTGGGTCGAGGCCGAGGCCCGCGGGCTGCTCGGCGGACTTTCCGGCGACGTGGTGGTGCGCACCACCCTGAACCCGGGGCTGCAGCGCCTCGCCGAGTCAGTGGTTGCCCGGCGCCTGGAGGCCGAGGGCGAGGCGCGCAACGTCGGCCAGGCGGCCCTGGTCGCAATGACCCCAGACGGCGCCGTGCTGGCCATGGTCGGCGGCCGCGACTACGCCACCAGCCAGTTCAACCGCGCGACCCAGGCCCGGCGCCAGCCCGGCTCGGCCTTCAAGCTCTTCGTCTTCCTGGCGGCGCTGGAGGGTGGCATGTCGCCGCGCCAGCGCATCGAGGACGCGCCGATCACGGTCGAGGGCTGGTCGCCGCGCAACTACGACGGCCGCTTCCACGGTCCGGTCACCCTGGAGGAGGCCTTCGCCCGCTCCTTGAACACCGCGGCGGTCCGGGTCTCGGAGTCGACCGGCCGCCGGGAGGTCGTCGAGACCGCCCGCCGCCTGGGCCTGTCGAGCCGCCTGGAGGCCACGCCCAGCCTCGCCCTCGGGACCTCGGAGGTGAGCCTGCTCGAGCTGACCGGCGCCTACGCGACCCTGCCGAACCAGGGTTTCGCGGTCCGCCCCCAGGGCATCCTGGAGATCCGGGAATCCTCCGGCCGCGCGCTCTACCGCCGCCAGCAGGGCGGCGGGACGCCGGTGGTCGCGCGGCGCGACGCCACCGCGATCGACGGCATGCTGCGCGCCACCGTGGAGTGGGGCACCGGCAAGGCGGCGCAGTTCGATTGGCCGGCCGCCGGCAAGACCGGCACCAGCCAGGACTCCCGCGACGCCTGGTTCATCGGCTACACCGCGAACCTGGTGGTCGGGGTCTGGACCGGCAACGACGACGCGACGCCGATGCAGGGCGTCACCGGCGGCGCCCTGCCGGCCCAGATCTGGCGCGACTTCGCTTCCCGCGCCTACGCCGAGGGCCTCCTCCCCCCGCCGGCGACCCGCAAGCGCATCGCCGCCACCGAGGAGCCCCGCTCCTGGTCCGAGCCGGCGCCGCGCAAGACCAAGCGGCGCAAGACCGGCGTGGAGCGCTTCTTCAAGCGCCTGGAAAAGTCGATCAACTCGCTCTTCGACTAGGGCTTCTTCGTTGACGGCCGAGAAGGATCCGACGTTTGTTCAAAGCCGGTGAGCGACCCTTACTGGACGTTCGCACGACCTTCCTTGGCAGGCCGAACTCGGGCCCGAAGTCGACCCCTCCAGTGAGCAGTCGGCGGGAAGGGGTTTAACCTGGAGTGCCCGTCGGTCCGCCTGGAACCGGGCGCTCATCTCGTACGCCATCCGGCTTCCGCTGACCTCCTTCGTCCCAATCTTCCCATCCGGGAAAGGAAAGCGGCTTGATCTGCTCAAGTTCCTTCAGCCGCCGCCGCCATTCTGCCTTGTAGCTCTCGAGCTGCTGATTGGCTCGGGCTTCCTCCTGATAGGCATAGCCGTGTCCCTGCACTCCGAACGCAAGAAACGGCGGCAGCACGGCAAATCCCATGTAGTGGAGCGAGTATTGAATCGGCCACAGAAGCTGGTCGATGTCGCCGCCGCGACCGCCGGGCCCCATGACCGCGGCGGGCGCACCGGTCGTTACCGAGCAGATGGCGCGTTTGCCGCGGAAGTATCCGCGGTCGTAGCGCATGGTGCTGGTATAGAGCCCCCCATTGACAAAGACTCTGTCGAACCAGCCCTTCAGCATGGCCGGTTGCGAATGCCACCAAAGGGGAAACTGGAGCACCACGAGGTCGGCCCGCTCCAGCCGTGCGATTTCTCGTTTCACCTCTGCCGGCAAGCTCTCGGTCTTGCTGGCATGGCATTGTTCTGCGAGTGCCGAAAAGCAGCCGGGGTCTTCACGATTCCTGTAGTGGTCCGGCTTCTCGACCGGGTCGAAGCGCTCACCGTAGAGGTCGGAGACTTCGACGCTATGGCCCAGGCGCCGCAGCGAGTGAACCGCCAATTCCTTGAGCGCGGAATTGAAAGAGAGCGGTTCCGGATGGCAGTGGACGATCAGGATGTGCACAGCCTGGCGCTCCTCGACGGTACTTGCAGTTGCTGGCAACCAGGATAGGCTGTTCGCTGAAGAACTGTAATTTACCAAAAACGGCGATCTACTTTGCAAGAATGAACAGGCGGCTGGTTTGGGATGATCTCTGGCTGGTCCTTGCGGTCGTCGAGGCCGGCACGCTTTCAGGGGCGGGGCGCAGGCTGGAACTGAGTCATTCGACCGTGTATCGGCGTCTGGGCGAGATCGAAAAACGGTTGGGCGTCAAGCTGTTCGACCGATCGAGGGCCGGCTATGCGGCGACCTTGGCTGGAGAAGAGGTTGCAACGGCGGCACGGCGGATCCAGACAGAGGTTCTGGATGTAGAACGCCGCGTTGTGGGACGGGACCTTCGGCCGTCAGGAACGGTGCGCGTGACCACGACCGATACGCTTTTGGTCGGTCTGCTATCCCCGATCTTCTCCGAGTTTCGCAAGGCCTACCAAGATATCTCATTGGAGATCGCAGTTTCGAACGAGATCTTCAGCCTGTCGAAACGTGAGGCTGACGTAGCGGTCCGTCCCTCTATCGCACCTCCGGAGACCCTTCTCGGGCGCAAGATCGGCACCATTGCTCAGGCGATCTATGGCCGGAAGGATCGCATCCCGGAGAATGGAAGCGATCTGAACAAACGCTCCATGTCATGGGTGGGGCCGGACGAGCGCATGGGCTACCGGATGCTGGAACGATGGATGGCCGATGAAGAGCTGGGCGACAATTGCCAATACCGCGTGGATACACTTTTCGGAATGTTTGCCGCGGTCAGAGACGGGGCCGGCCTCGCAGTCCTGCCATGCTACTTGGCCGACGGCGACCAGCGGCTGATGCGCTTCGGGGAGGCGATTCCCGCGCTGTCGACCGATCTCTGGCTCCTGACGCACCCGGATCTGCGCAGGACGGCACGCATCCAAGCGCTTTTGCGTTTCTTGGCCAATGCGGTGAAGGATCGCAGCGCGTGGCTCTCAGGACGTGCCGGCCAGCCGTGACGGATGGCCGCCTTTGCAACTAGTGGACCTCGAAAGCGCTCTCGGGACCGGTTGCTCGATCGACACCCTGGAGGGCGTTGCGCCCATCACCTTGGCGAAGGCGGCGGAGAAGGCGCTGGCGCTGCGGTAGCCGTGCCGGGCCGCGATGCGCGGAATCGGCTCGCCCCGGGACAAGGCCTCGAGCGCAGCGTGGAAGCGGACGCGCTGGCGCCAGCGGTTGAAGCTCATCCCGAGCTCGCGCGCGAACAATCGGGCCAGGGTGCGCGACGAGGCGCCGGCGACCGCCGACCAGCCCTCCAGGGTCCGGCGGTCCGAGGGGTCGGCGAGAAGCTCGGCGCAGAGCCGCTGCAGCCGCGCATCGCGCGGCAGCGGGACGTGGAGCGACAGCTCCGGCGCCCGGGCGATCTCGTGCTCGATCATGCGGGCGAGCAGGGCGCCGCGGCTGTTCGCCTCGTAAACGACCGGCTCCTCGCTGAGCGCGAGGATCAATTCCCGCAACAGGGCCGAGACCGCGACTACGCAGAGGGCGCGCCGCGGCTCGGGACCCGTCGAGGCGTCGATGTAGAGGGTGCGCATCTCGACGTCGCCGTGCATGCCGACTGCGTGGGGCGTTCCGGCGGGGATGTAGACGGCGCCCTCCGGCGGCACGACCCAGGCCTCGGCCTCGGTCCGCAGGCGCATGACGCCGCGGATCGCATAGAGCAGCTGGTCGCGCGCGTGCGCGTGGAGCGGGATGACGTCGCCGTCGGCGAAGTTCTTCGACATCGCCCCGATGGCCTGGGGCAGGTCCTGATAGTCCCGGGGATCCGTGCTCCGTTTTGTATGGCCGGCCATAGCCCTCGCGGCCCCCTGTGCGATTTGTCAGATTCGCGACGACAATTGGCATGACATCGTATTTCGGACAAGGGCAAAGTCGGCCTGCAAAGCCGAGTGATGGGGCCGTCATGAACCGGGACCGGGCATATTTCCTGCTGCTCAACATCGGGCACTTCCTGGACCACCTCTTCACCTTGATCTTCGCGACGGTGGCGGCCCTGGCGCTGCATCGCGAATGGCAGGTCGGCTACGCCGAGCTTCTGGTCTACGCGACGCCCGGATTCTTCGCCTTCGGTGTCTTCGCGCTGCCGGCCGGCTGGCTGGCCGACAGGTGGAGCCGCGACGGCATGATGTGCGTCTTCTTCCTCGGCATCGGCCTGGCGTCGATCGCCACCGGCCTGGCCCAAACCCCGCTGCAGATCGGCCTCGGCCTCTTCGTGATCGGGGCCTTCGCGGCCATCTATCACCCGGTCGGTCTCGCCATCGTCACCCTGAGGTGGCGCGATACCGGGATGCGGATCGCCGTGAACGGGGTCTGGGGCAACCTGGGCGTCGCCTGCGCGGCCCTGATCACCGGCTTCCTGATCGACCATGGCGGGTGGCGCATGGCGTTCTTCGTTCCCGGCGCCTTCTCGATCGCCGTGGGGCTGGCCTACGCCGGTCTGCGCCGGGACAGCCTGTCCGACGAGCGGAGAGAGCCGAAGGCGCAAGGCGCTGCCGGTCGCGCGCCTGCGGCCGCCGCCTACCGCGCTCTGCTGCTGCGGGTTTCCGCGATCGTGTTCCTGACCGCCGCCCTCGGATCCCTGATCTTCCAGTCGACCACCTTCGCGCTGCCCAAGATCTTCGACGAGCGCCTACAGGGATTGGCGGGGGCGCTATCGGCCTGGACCGAGGACGCCGCCGCATCCGGCCAGGGCGACGTGGCGACGGCGGTCGGCGCGCTCGCCTTCGTCGTCTTCGCGGTCGCCTCGCTCGCCCAGCTCGTGGTCGGCGGCTTGCTCGACCGCGTCGGCCCGCGGCCGGTGTTCCTCGCCGTGGCGGCGCTGCAGCTGGTCTTCTTCGCGCTCATGCCGGGGTTGACCGACGGTTTGGCGCTCGCCGTGGCCCTGGGCTTCATGCTGGGCGCCTTCGGCCAGATCCCGATCAACGACTTCATGATCGGCAAGATGGCGAGCGGCCCCTTCAGAGCCCGCATCTACGCCGCCCGGTACGTGGTGAGCTTCACCGTCCTGGCGCTCTCCCTGCCGCTGATTGCCTTCGTCTACGACACCTGGGGCTTCGATACCCTGTTTCGCATCCTGGCCGCCACCGCCCTCTTGGTGCTCGCGGCCGTCGCGGCCCTTCCAAGACGCCTTCCGACGCCGGAGGCCGCCGCCCTCGCCGCCGAGTAGGGGCGGCGTCTCAGCCCTCGTCCCGCTCCAGCGCCTGGCCGATGCGCGCGACCAGGTGCGCGGCCGCCGCCTCGACCACGTCGGGGGGCAGCTCGAGGGTCTGCGCGGCGCGGGACTGGAGGATGCGGGCAAGGCCGTGGACGCCGGACCATACGAAGAGCGCGTCGAGGGCGACCGCGGACTCCGAGGCCGGCGCGCCGGCCCGGGCCGAGAGCCGGGTGAGGCAGTCGTTGAGCAGGGCGAAGGCGTGCCTGGCCTGGCGCATCATGTCGGGATGCTTCTTCAGGTCGGGCAGCAGGTCGCCGAACATCAGGCGGTACTGCAGGGGATGGGCCCGGGCGTAGTCGAGGTAGGCCCGGCACATCCCGGCCAGATCGTCCTGCGGATCGGCGCGGCGCGGCCGCGCGTCGAGATGCCGGGCGAAGGACTCGAAGGCTCGGGCGACGATCTCCGCCAGGATGTGATCCCGGCTCGGGAAGTGCTTGTAGGGCGCTTGGTGCGAGACCCCGAGGCGGCGGGCGACCTCGCGCAGGCTCAGGGCTTCGACGCCCTCGGCCTCGATGATCGCCAGGGCCTCGTCGAGGCAGGCCTCGCGCAGATTCGCCGGTTTGCTCCTGGTCGCGGCCATCTGCGGCAGACTAGTCTGGCGTCCCGGTTCCGTCGAGCGGGCCGCCGGACCGGGCTCAGCCGCAGGGCGCCGCCTGGGCCTCGAAGAGCGCGAGGGCGCGGTCCCAGGCGACCGGAACTTCGTCGCGGGCGACCTCCAGGCGGGCGAAGCGGGCGCAGGCCAGCGCGCCCAGGGCCTCGCGGATCGCCGCCTGGTGAATGTCGCTCTCGACGAAGGCGGCGAGGCTGGCTTCATCGGTCCAGACGGTCATGGTCCAGGCCTGCTTGCCGAGCAGCTCCCGCCGCAGGGAATAGCCGACGAAGCCGGGGCGTTCCGGCAGGCTGGCTTCCACCTCGAAGACGTAGTCCCAGAAGGTCGCGCGGCGCGCGCCGTCGTCGCGCAGCACCGCCTTGGTGACGGCGACCACGAGCCGGCCTTCCCCGTCGACCGTCACGCCGTCGCGGCGGTCGTAGCCGGGGCCCTGGAACGGAGTCGATATGGCGCAGCCGCCCAGGCCGAAGACGGAGAGCAGCGCGAGGGTCACGGCGAACCTGCCCACGTCACGGCCCTCACGCGCCCTGCAGGCGGTGCTTGGTCATGCCCCGCATGACCTGCGCGAGGATCCGGGTTCGGGCCCAGCGGGGCAGGCCAACCATCGAGCCCTCCAGGCACTTGGCCAGCCAGCCCGGGCGGACCGTGGTCCGCCGGCCCAGCGCGTCGAGGGTGGCCTGGGCGATGTCCTTCGGTCTCTGACCCATCCCCATCCTCATGCCGGCCCGGGCCGCGAAGCCGCTGTGGATCGGCCCGGGCGCACAGGCCAGGACGTCGATGCCCAGGGGCGCCAGCTCCAGGTGCAGGCCCTCGGCCAGGGTCTGGACGTAGGCCTTGGTCGCCGCGTAGTTGGCGGCCAGCGGCACCCCCTGGAAGGCGAGAAGCGAGCTCATCAGGATCAGGCCGCCGCGCTTCCGCGCTGCGAAGTCCCGGGCGAAGGCTTTGCATAGCCCCAGTACGGCCCGGCAGTTGACGTCGACCATGTCGAGCTCCGCCTCGCCGTCGGACTCGAGAAAGCCGCCCGAGGTGCCGAATCCGGCGCAGGCGACCAGCAGCCCGACCTCGAGCTCGGCGGTCGCCGCGGCGACGGCCTCCAAGGATTCCGGCGCGCCGAGGTCGAGGGCGAGGATCCGGGCCTCGATGCCGTGCCGGGCGGCGAGTTCGGCCGCGATTCGCTCCAGCTTCGGCCGCCGGCGCGCGACCAGGACCAGGTCCAGTCCGGCCTGCGCGAGACAGGCGGCCATCTCCCGGCCGATGCCGTCGGAGGCGCCGGTGACCAAGGCCCAGGGGCCGTAGCGGCCACGCAGGCCGTTGCCGCCCGCCGGTGGCCGGGGCGCGGCCTGCAAGGAGGTCATTCCGCGACCTCCACCGGGACCCGAAGCGTCGCGCCCGGGCTCAGCTCGACCGCGGCTTCCTCGAAGCGCGGCGCGCGCAGCATCGGGCGCACGTTGTTGGTCACGCCCCAGGGCTCGGTCGGGATGCCGAGGAAGTTGGTGTCGGTGCGCTGGTTGCCGTTGAAGTCGTGGGACACCGCGACGGCGTAGGCGCCCGGCGCCAGGCCGTCGAAGCTGCATTCGACGCCGCCGGGCCGGGCGGCCTGCCATTGCACCGTCGCCAGGGAGTCGTCCATCGGGAAGCCTTCGGGACCGCGGTAGAGGGCGCAGCCGATCTCGCCGCCCTCGGCCTCGATGCCGGTGACCACGACGGTGATCGCTTCGGCGCGGACTGGCGCGCCCGTGGCGAAGACTAGTCCGGAGATTGCGATGATGGGGCCAAGGGCCCGGCCGAAGGCGGGGAGGGGCATGGCTTCAGCTCCTAAGTTGACATTGTCAACCAAGATAACCGAGAAGGTAGACAGTGTCAATTTCGCTTGGGCAGGTTCCCTTCGGCGGTCCCCGAAGGCTTCCGGGCGACGGCGTTACTTGCGGGCGATGATCTCGACCGGGGCGATGCGGCCGGCGCCGATGTTCTCGACCATGTTCTTGATCTTTTCCGCGCCGCTCGCGCCCATCAGGACGTGCAGGCCCAGGGGCGGCGGCCCTCCGGCGGCGGCGATCCTGGCCCTGAGCTCGGCGAAGAAGTCGAGGGCGAAGTCGCGCCGGTTCCGCTCCGCGGTGACCGCGAAGCCGGCCGCCGCCAGCGCGCGCTTGTAGGCTTCAGGCGCCGCGACGGCGCTGGTCTCGGCGGTGCTCGCCCAGGGCACCGGGAAGACCAGTTCGCCCTCGCCCAGGCGCATGACGTCGTAGACGCCGAAGGTCGCGCCGGGCCTGAGCACGCGGAAGACCTCGGCGAAGAGGCTCTCCTTGTCCGCGATGTTCATGCCGACGTGCATCATGTAGGCGGCGTCGAAGCCCGCGTCGTCGAAGGGCATGTCGAGGGCGCTGCCCTCGTGCAGGGCGATTCGGTCGTCCAGGCCGACCCATTCACAGAGCGTCCGGCCGGTCTCGACGTACTCCGTGGTCAGGTCGATACCGATCACCCGGCAGCCGAAGCGGCTCGCCGTGAAGCGCGAGGCCCCGCCGAGGCCGCAGCCGACGTCCAGCACCTCGCCCTCGGCGTCGAGCGGCAGCTGGCTCAGGAAGTCCTCGGAGGCTTGGCGCCCGCCGATGTGGAACTCGTCGACCGGCGCGAGGTCTTCGACCGAGACCGTCTCGGGCGTCTTGCCCAAGGCCTCGAGACCCTCCCGGATGGCGGCCAGAAGTGCGCCGTGCGTGTAGTGCCCCGCGACGGCAGGCTCTCCGGACATGCGCTGTCTCCCCTTTAGGTCTGGCAGATGCCGCCATGGTGATCTCCTTAGTCCGCGGTGCAATCCCCAATCTCGGTGACGCCGTGAAGGCGGGCCGTTTCGCCGTCCGCGACCTCGCCGGTTGACTTTCCGCGCCCAGGGCCTAGGGTTCCCGCAACGGGCCGGCTCGCCAGGCCGGCCCGGGATTGAAGCTTACATAGCCGTTAATCCCGAGCGGGAGAGATCCGGTCCGCAGTGGCGGATCGGGCGCCGAAGGAGCAACCGCCCCGGAAACTCTCAGGCCCAGGGACCGCTCGGGTTAGGCACTCTGGAAAGCAGGCAGGGCCGCAGGCGCTGCCTCACCGAAGGGTGAAAGCCGGATCACGGCCCGGAACCGGGCCGCCGGTGAAATCTCTCAGGTCCGACGACAGAGGGGGCAGGCAGGCCGTCGAGGCAGCGGCCCGCTGCGCGTCTGTCGGAGGACCGGATCTTGAGCGTCACCGTCGAAGAGCTGAAGCGGACACCGCTCCACGGGCTGCACCTGGAGCTGGGCGGCCGCATGGTGCCCTTCGCGGGCTACGCCCTGCCGGTGCAATATCCGGCCGGTATCATGGCTGAGCACCGGCAGGTCCGCAGCGCCGCCGGCCTCTTCGACGTCTCCCACATGGGCCAGGTGACGATCACCGATGCGGGGGACGGCGCGGATGCCGCCGCGGCCCTGGAGGCCCTGGTCCCGGCCGACGTCCAGAACCTGTCGCCGGGACGCAGCCGCTACAGCTTCTTCACCAACGCCGCCGGCGGCATCCTCGACGACCTGATGATCACGCGGAGCGAGGACGGTCTCTCCGTGGTGGTCAACGCCGCCTGCAAGGCGGCCGACTTCGCCCACCTTCGGGCCGGCCTGGCCGGCCGCGCCGAGGCCCGCATGGACGAGACGGCCGGTCTGCTGGCCCTTCAGGGGCCGGCGGCCTCCGAGGTGCTGGGCCGCCTTGCGCCCGAGGTCGCCGGCATGGCCTTCATGACCCGGATCGAGGTCGAGCTGGAGGGAGCGCCCTGCCAGGTCAGCCGCGCCGGCTACACCGGCGAGGACGGCTACGAGATCGCCGTGCCCGGCGCGGCGGCCGAGGCCCTGGCCAAGCGGCTGCTGGCCGAGCCCGAAGTCGGGCCGGTCGGTCTGGGCGCGCGGGATTCCCTGCGTCTCGAAGCCGGGCTCTGCCTCTACGGCCAGGATATCGACGAGACCACCACGCCGGTCGAGGCCGGCCTGACCTGGGCGATCCAGAAGCGCCGTCGCGAGGAGGGCGGCTTCCCCGGCGCCGAGGTCATCCGGCGCCAGCTCGCCGAAGGCCTGACGCTGCGCCGGGTCGGCCTCCGCCCCGAGGGCCGGGTGCCGGTGCGCGAGGGCGCGGCGCTGCAGGACGCTGAGGGCGCGGCGGTCGGCCGGGTGACCAGCGGCGGCTTCGGCCCCAGCGTCGGGGCGCCGGTCGCCATGGGCTACCTCGACACCAGGCTGGCGGCCCCCGGCGCGGTTGTGACCGCCCTGGTGCGCGGCCGGGCGATGCCCTGTCGGGTCGCCAAGCTGCCCTTCGCGCCGCACAGATACTATCGAGGCTGACGACAAGAACTGGGAGACGATCATGAGCAACCTGCGCTTCACCGACGACCACGAATGGATTCGCCTCGACGGCGAGGTCGCGACCGTCGGCATCACCGACTACGCCCAGGAGCAGCTGGGCGACGTCGTCTTCGTCGAGCTGCCGGAGGCCGGTACCGCCCTGGAGAAGGGCAAGGAGGCGGCGACGGTGGAATCTGTCAAGGCGGCCAGCGAGATCTACGCCCCGCTCGACGGCGAGGTGACCGAGGCCAACGCCGCCCTGGCCGACGATCCGGCCAAGGTCAACAGCGATCCCGAGGGCGAGGGCTGGTTCTTCAAGATGACCGTTGCGGACAGCAGCCAGCTCGACGGGTTGATGGACGAGGCCGCTTACAAGGCCTTCGTCGAGACGCTTTAAGACGAGATCCAATCGGATGAAACAGCCCCTCACCCAGCTCCGGCTAAGGCTCGGCTCGAAGCCTCGCCAAGCCTGTGCAACCCTCTCCCTCGGGGAGAGGGGCGCGCAGCGCCGGGCTCCGCCCCCCGCCGCGAAGCGGTGGGAGGGTGAGGGGCGAAGTGCTGGTATCGGCCGACCAGGTCGGAATCGGGACACCCTACCAGCCGCAGGACAAGCAGGAGCTTAGGCAGATGACCGACATCAGGCCCAGCCTCGAGGACTTGGAAGACAAGGCGGACTTCGCGCGCCGGCACATCGGTCCGGACGACGCAGACTGCGCGGAGATGCTGGCCGCGCTGGATCTGACATCGCTCGACCAGTTGGTCGCGGACACCGTCCCGTCCTCGATCCGCGACGCCACCCCGCTGGCGCTGCCGGCGGCGCTGAGCGAGACCGAGGCCCTGACCGCGCTGCGCGCCATGGCCGAGCAGAACCGGGTCGCCACCTCGATGATCGGCCTCGGCTACCACGACACCATCATGCCGCCCGTGGTCCTGCGCAACGTCCTGGAGAGCCCGGGCTGGTACACCGCCTACACGCCCTACCAGGCCGAGGTCAGCCAGGGCCGCCTCGAGGCGCTGCTGAACTACCAGCAGATGATCATGGACCTGACGGGCATGGAGCTGGCCAACGCCTCACTGCTGGACGAGGCGACCGCGGCGGCCGAGGCCATGACCATGGCCCGGCGCATTGCCAAGTCCAAGGGCGCGGTCTTCTTCGTCGACGCCGACTGCTTGCCCCAGACCATCGCGGTGGTCAAAACCCGCGCCGCGGCCCTCGGCATCGAGGTCGTGGTCGGCGATCCCTGGACGCAGCTCGCCACGCACGAGGCCTTCGGCGTGCTGGTCCAGTATCCCGGCGCTGACGGCGCCCTGCGCGATCCCCGGCCGGTGATCGAGGCCGCCCATGAGAAGAAGGCCTTCGCCATCGTCGCCGCCGACCTGCTGTCCCTCGCCCTGGTCACCCCGCCGGGCGAGATGGGCGCCGACGTCGTGCTCGGCTCGGCCCAGCGCTTCGGGGTGCCGCTCGGCTACGGCGGGCCGCACGCCGCCTACTTCGCGACCCGGGAAGCGCACAAGCGCTCGACGCCGGGGCGGATCATCGGCGTCTCGGTGGACAGCGCTGGCCGGCCAGCGCTGCGCATGGCGCTGCAGACTCGCGAGCAGCACATCCGACGGGAGAAGGCGACCAGCAACATCTGCACGGCGCAGGTCCTGCTCGCGGTCATCGCCGGCTTCTACGCAGTCTACCACGGGCCCGAAGGCATCCGGCGCATCGCCCAGCGCGTGCACCGCCTGGCGTCGATCCTGGCCGACGGCCTGCGCCGTCTCGGCTTCACGGTCGAGACCGAGCACTTCTTCGACACTTTCGTCGTCAAGGCGCCGGGGGAGGCGCTGAAGATCGCCGAGCGGCTGCGCGCCGCCGGCATCAACCTGCGCAGCGTCGAGGGCGAAGGCTTCGCCATCGCCTGCGACGAGACGACAACGCGGGAGACGGTGGCGGCGATCTGGTCAGCCTTTGCCGGCGGCAAGGAGGACGCGGTCAGCAGCGTGATGGAGATCGACATGGTCGCCGCCGACCCGCTGCCCGATGGGTTGAAGCGCAGCAGCGACTATCTGACCCATCCGGTCTTCAACAGCTATCGCTCCGAGACCGAGATGCTGCGCTACCTGCGCCGCCTGGCGCGCAAGGACGTGGCCCTGGACCGTTCGATGATTCCGCTCGGCTCCTGCACCATGAAGCTGAACGCGACCACCGAGATGATTCCGATCTCCTGGCCGGAGTTCGGGCGGCTGCATCCCTTCGCGCCGCTGGAGCAGGCGGCCGGTTATCGCGCCTTGTTCAAGGACCTCGAGGAGAAGCTCTGCGAGTTGACCGGCTTCGACGCCGTATCGCTGCAGCCCAACGCCGGCTCCCAGGGCGAGTACGCCGGCCTGCTGACGATCCGCAAGTACCACGAGAGCCGCAAGCAGGGGCACCGGGACGTCTGCCTGATCCCCAACTCCGCCCACGGCACCAATCCGGCCTCGGCAATCATGGCCGGCTTCAAGGTCGTGGTCGTCGCCGCCGACGACCAGGGCAACATCGATCTCGACGACCTCAAGGCCAAGGCGGCGGAGCACAAGGACGCCCTCGCCGCCCTGATGATCACCTATCCCTCGACCCACGGGGTCTTCGAGGAGGCCATCGTCGAGATTTGCCAGATCATCCACGACCACGGCGGCCAGGTCTACATGGACGGCGCTAACCTCAACGCCCTGGTCGGGGTCGCCAAGCCGGGCCGTTTCGGCGCCGACGTGATGCACATGAACCTGCACAAGACCTTCTGCATCCCGCACGGCGGTGGCGGACCGGGCATGGGGCCGATCGGCTGCGTCAAGCACCTGGCGCCCTTCCTGCCGGACCATCCCCTGGTCGAAGGCGTCAACCCGGCAAAGGGCAAGAAGGGCACCATCGGCACGGTCTCGGCGGCGCCCTGGGGCTCGGCCTCGATCCTGCCGATCTCCTGGGCCTACATCGCGATGATGGGCCCCGAGGGCCTGAAGCGGGCGACCCAGGTCGCGATTCTCAACGCCAACTACGTCGCCCACCGGCTGGCGCCGCACTTCCCGGTGCTCTACACGGGCAAGGACGGCCTGGTCGCGCACGAGTGCATCATCGACCTGCGCGACATCAAGGATGCTTCGGGCATCGGCGTCGAGGACGTTGCCAAGCGGCTGGTCGACTACGGCTTCCACGCCCCGACCATGTCCTGGCCGGTGCCGGAGACCATGATGATCGAGCCGACCGAGTCCGAGTCCAAGGCCGAGCTCGACCGCTTCTGCGATGCCATGATCCGGATCCGCCAGGAGATCGCCGAGGTCGAGGCCGGCAAGGCCGACGCGGAGAACAATCTCTTGAGGAACGCGCCGCACGGCCACCATCTCCTGGGCGGCGACTGGCCTTATCCCTACGACCAGGAGGCGGCCTTCTTCCCGCTGCCGGGATCGCGCGAGGACAAGTTCTGGCCGCCGGTCGGCCGGGTCGACAACGTCGCCGGCGACCGCCACCTGGTCTGCTCTTGCCCGCCGATCGAGGCCTACCAGGCTGCGGCAGAGTAGATGCAACCTGCAATTTCGCAGGTATATGACGGTCCGAGCGGCTTGCGGTGGGGCGGCCGCGATCTTAAGTGGCAAAGTCTATTGATCCTGCTAGCGCTTTTCGGCACTCTTCGCGATTGCGCTGGCGACCCGTGACCGACAAGCGGCTTAACACCGACGCCATCGCAAGTTCGACGCTGTTGAGAGTCCGGAAAGACAGAGGTCCCTTCGTGGGGCCGCCGGGCGCGTCCTAGTTCGCGTTACCAGCTCTCGACCGAGAAAGGGGTGAACGGCCTGGTAAGCCATACGGAACTAGTGGACCAAGAATGAAATCCGATACCCGCCTGGCACGCGCGGCGCCATCCCCGGACGATAGCCGGCTCGAGAACCTGGAAGCGGTGTGGCGCTTGGCTACCGACGCCTTCGACGCCGCCTATCAGTGCGGCTTCCAGGAGCACGTCTACGACCCCATCGCACGACGCATCGAGGACGCCGAGAAGGACATCACCAAGACCCGGGCCAGCACGCCCGGCGGCGTGGCGGTCAAGCTGCGCGTGGTCCTTCGACATGAGCGCAACGAAACCGACCGCCGCCACTGGTTCGGCCTTCTGCAATCCGCCCTGGACGATCTCGAAGCCCTGAAGGCGGCGGAGGACGACCTGGGCTGACCACCGCCGGCCCCGGCGGCCGAAGCCTACAGCCAATCCTTGCCTGACCCGAGGCGCGGCGGCGCCGCACGCCTGCGGCGTCGCGAAAAGCGCTTGAGCTTTACCGGGCCTTTACGAAGCGCTGCCAGACAGGAGCTGTCGAAGGGCAGGCGGGGACCAAATGCGATTTTCCGGCGTCGTTTCCGCGCGGGACCATCAGGACCTGGTCGGTTTCCTGGCGGGGCGCCGGCGGATTTGGTGGCGGGCCCAGGCGGGCAGCCTGCTGCTGCTTCTCTCCGGTTTCTTCGTCGCCTTTGCCGGCCTCAGCTTCCTTTGGGTGCTGGGTGAAGCCTTCCGGGACGACGGTGCCCGGGAGGTGCTTCGGCAGCCCTATCTCATCGCGCTGACCATCGTCGGCTTCCTCTTGTTGTCCCTGGCCGCCATCCTGCTGCCCAGCTCCGGCCGGCTTTGGGCCCGCTTGCGGGCCCAGCCGCAGGATGCCGAGATGGTCCGCGAGATGCTGCGCGAGGGCGTGAACATCGGCGAGGTGTCTTTCGAGGCCGATGAGCGCGGCCTCGTGGTCGCCTCGAGCCTGGTACGCTCGACCTATGCCTGGACGGCCTTTCGGCAACTCTCGGAGTCCGAGCGCAGTCTTTTCCTCATGGTCGACGCCGGTTCCGCAGTCATCCTGCCCAAGCCGGCTTTGGGCGGCGAGGCCGAGCTCGAGGCCTTCAAGGCCCTGGCCGGGCCGCGGATCGGAGGGAGCCCTTGACCGGCGATCGCTTCGAGCTCGCCTTCGAGCTGACCGCGCGGGAGCGCTTGGCCGCGCTGGAAGCCTGCGCCCGGATCGCGAACCGGCGCCGGGACGTGACGCTGCACTTCCTGAGCCATCCCCTGCTCACGGTCATCCTCGTCCCGCTGCTCGGCTATATCTGGATCGCCTGGCTACTGCGGGTCTTCGAGGCGCTCTCTCATGGCGGGCCCAGGGCCCTGACACAGCACTTCGGAGTCGTCGACGGCCTCGCCGGGATCTTTCTGACCTGGCTGATCCTGGACCAGGCCTGGAGCCAGATCGGCCGCTTCTGGGGTCGCGAGAAGGCGATTCGGGCCGGCCACGAAGGTGTCAATTGGGGCGCGCAGCGGTTCGTCGCCGACTCCGACGGCCTGTCGGTCGAGTTCGCGGCACGCCGCACGCACTACCGTTGGCCGGCCTTCATCGGCCTGGAGCGGACCCGGCGGTTCGTCCTGCTGATGGTGGCTCCCGGACTGGGTGTCGCGATCCCGCGGCGCGCCTTCGCCACGGAAGCCCGGGTGGAGGCCTTCTGCGCCTTCGCCGAGCGCTGCATCGCCACCGCCCGAGATCGAGGGGCCAGCGGGCCCGGTTCTCCGGGGCCAATCCTCGGGGCTTAACGCGGAGGCTGGATCTGCGCTACTATCAGTCACGGGGAAAGTCCTGTGTTCAGACCAACTGACTCGAAAGCCGCGGGGAGGCGGCGAAAGGACTGGCGCAGTGGATACCTATAGGTCGGTAGTGGAGAGCCGACGGGACAACGGTTATCGGCGTGTCGTGCAGAGGGGTATCGGCTTGGCCGTCAGCCTCGCCATCGTCATGCTGCTGGCCCTGTTCTGGCTGCCCTACGGCGGCTGAGGTCGGTAAAGCGGAGGCGCCTGCCACCGCGGGCGCAAAAATGGGGGGCCCACCGCAGAGCCGGTGAGGTGGGGCGGTGACCTTTGCGCCCTGATTCGCGCGGTGGCCGCTCCTGGAGACCGCTTGACCGCTTCAACGGAGCTCTCCAGCCATCACGTTTCGGCGTCTGCGCAGCCCGGCTTGGCTGCGTTTGCTGGCCCCTGCGGCAATTTTCCAAGAGCACCTGACGGCGGCCCCGCCGCTTGCTATGGTTAAAGCTCGATGACCTGGCGAGCGGCAAGGCCGGAGGCTGTCGCTCGCAGGGCCCGAAGTCGGCCGGGAGGCCGAACGCGGGCCGCGACGACCGAGGCGAGGGAGAGCATGACGGCTGAGCAGCGCAGCTCGATCGCGCGCGTGCACGAGCGACGGCGGTCGCCGGCTTGGCTATTCTTTCGGCGCTTCCTGGCGCATCCCTTTCGCTTGGCCTCGATTCTGGAATCGTCCTCGGCCCTCAGCCGGCTCGTCGCCGAGCAGCTGCCGAGAGAGCCGGACCACTACGTCGTCGAGCTGGGGGCCGGCACCGGTCCGGTGACGCGCGCCCTTCTTGCCTCGGGCGTGGCGCCGGAGCGGCTGATCGCGGTCGAGATCGATCCCGAGATGGCGGCCTTCCTGCGCCACAGCTTCCCTGGGGTGACGGTGATCGAACACGACGCTATGACCCTCCCGCAGGCCTTGCCGCGGCAGGCGCAGGGGCGGATCGCGGCGGTGGTCTGCGGCCTGCCGGTCTCGCTCCTGACGGCGGCTCAGCAAGGCGAGCTGGTCGGCATGATGCGCGCACTGCTGCCGCCCGGACGGCCCTTTTTCCTCTACACCCACCGTCTGACTTCGCCGCTGCCCGAGGCCGAGCTTGGCTTGGCCGGCGAGCGGCTGGCCTTCACCTTGCTGAATCTGCCGCCGGCCTCGGTCTGGGCCTATCGCCCCCTGTCCTGAGATCGCGCCGGCCCGGTCACCGACGTTCTTGCGACTCCGGGGTCGGCACGCTGCCATCGGGCCGGTGGTAGCCCGGACCGACCGCGAGAGGCTGCTCGGGCAGGATCTCCGCGTCGAGCTGGGATCGATAGCTGCGGCTCTCCTGGGCGATGACCCTCTCGCCGGATTCTACGGGGGCCAGGAGTCGAAGCTCGACCTGATAGTCCCGATCCTTGCGCACAGCCTCGACCGGTCGCGTCTCGAAGGTGTAGCTGCGCCGCGTCGGCAGCACCTTCTGGCGGATCACGATCGGCGGGCCGCCGGCCGGGTCCTCGAAGACGGCTTCCAGGACGCTGCCCTCCGGGGGCTCGCCCTTGATGCGGGCGACGAAGCCATAGGTCATCTCGGCTTGGCGATAGTTCAGGATGAAGCCGCCGCCGACGAACTCGACCTGCGGGCCCTGGTCCTCGCCGCAGCCGGCGAGCAGCAGAACGAGCAGGGCGCAGCGGCAGAAGCCCTTCATGATCAACGCTCCCTCGGCAGGGTCGCCCAGGTCGTTGCTAGAGCGGGATGACATTAAGCCAATCCGGCTTCATGTCTGAATCCCACTCTACTTCAACAGTTTAGAGCACGATTCAGATATGAGGTTGCTTCAACCTCATATCTGAATCGTGCTCTCGCCCCCAGGACCACCCTGTCCGGCGCCAGACGGCAGCGGCCCGACCAATTCGGGTCAGCGTCGCCGGCCGGCGCGGCGGTTGAAGCGGGACAGGTCCTGGCGTGCGCCGCGCAGACGGTCGGTCGCCCGCGGACCGGCACGGTAGCTGTTGCGGTCCAGGCGCTGGATCACGGCGCGGGTGTTGGACTCGTAGCGCTGGGCACGGTTCTTCGAGACCGGGTCCAGCGGTGCCGTCTCCCGGTTTCGGAGCGTTGGCGCCGTCTGCAGCCTGGGTCCCTGCGGCACGGCCTTGGGGGGCGTATCCCTCAGTCTTTCGAGCCGCAGCTCCCTCCGTTCCACCCGTTCCGTACGCTCCGCCGCCGCGTCACCGGCTTGGGCGGACGCTCCGGCAAGCAGGGTCGGGATCAGGACGGCGATAAGCACTGCGGACCCACGGTTTCGGCGAGGCATATGCCTGGTCCTTTCTCTATTCTTGCCCTTGGGGCCCGCCCGACCTGAGAAGCGGGCGCCTCCCATCATCTCTAGATGGGGCGCCCGCTCCGGTGCTGCAACGTGCCGCGCTATGCCGTCGATGCTGTGGCCGGGTCCTGCAGCCGCCGGCGAAGTCCGAGCACCTAAACCATCGCAAGGCCGGCCACGATCGGCGCTGGGAGAAGGTCCGGATCGCGGCGCCCTGCGATCGACATTACCGCGACGGCGAAGCCGAGCATGGCTACTTCGGCGGCGAGCGGAACCTCGGCCGCCGCCGGATAGGGGCATGGCGGTGAGTTACTGCAGCCTTTCGTCGAGGCCGTCGATGGCGGATTGGACCAGGTCGTCGGCGGTGGCCTTGTCCAGGTTCTCGCTGAGCAGCTTGGCCGTGGCCGCGACCGCCAGCTCGACCGCCTGACCCCGGATGTCCTTCAACGCGTTGGCCTCGGCCTGGGCGATCTTGTCCAGTGCCACTTGCTCGCGCTGCTTGAGGTCGGCCTCCAGGTCCTGCTGCGCCTTCTCACGCATGCGCTGGGACTCGGCCCGCGCGTGGGCCAACATCTCCTCGGCTTCTTTCTCGGCGTCGCGCTGCTTGCGCTTGTGGTCCGCCAGCATCTTCTGCGCCTCGACGCGCAGGGCCTCGGCCTCGTCCAGCTGGCGGCGGATCTCCTCGGCCCGCTTGTCCAGACTGCTGGTGACAAAGCGAAAGGCCCGGCCACCGATGGCGAGCATGATGATCGCGAAGGCGACGGCGGTCCAGAAAGTCGGGTCGGAAAACATGACCTCAGCCTCCCGCGACCTGCGTGACCGCCGCGGCACTGGCCTTGTCGTCCGGCTTGACGCCGATCAGGCGCTCGGTCGCGGCACTGGCAACTTCGGCCGCTGCCTGATGGATGCCAGCGGTCGCGTCCTTGCGGGCCTGGGCGATGCGCGCCTCGGCCTCGGCGATCAACTTCGCGTTCTTGCGGTCCATGTCGCCGTGCGACCTGGAAACATCGGCCGCGGTCTCGTCGAGGACCGCTCGCATGGCGGCCTGCGCGCGCGCCTCGGCCTCGGCCCGGGTTCTCTCGTAGTCCGCCAGGACGGCCTCGGCCTCCTTGCGCAGCGAACCCGCCTTGGCGATGTCGTCGTCCAGGCGGCGCTGACGCTGTTCCAGAATCCCTGAGACCTTGGGCAGAACGCTGCGTGAGAGAATCAGAAAGAGGAGCGTGAAGACCACCACCAGCCAGAAGATCTGGCTGGCAAAGGTTCCGAAATCGAACTGCGGCACGTCTTCGCCTCCGCTTGCCGGCTCAGAACACGAAAAGCAGGAGCAGCGCGATCAGCAGGGCGTAGAGCGCCACCGCCTCGACCAGCGCGAAGCCGATCCACATGAAGGTGGTCAGCGAGGGAACTGCCGAGGGATTGCGCGCGCCCGCCTGGATCATCGACGAGAAGATATTGCCGATACCGGCACCAACGCCGCCCAGGCCTACGACGGCCAATCCGGCACCAATGAGCTTCGCTGCTTCGGCTTCCATCTAACGGGTCTCCTTGGTCTTGTAACGGAGTTGTTGGGTTGCGGTCCTCAGTGCAGGTGCAGTGCGTCGTTCAGATAGACGCAGCTGAGGATGGTGAAGACGTAGGCTTGAAGGAACGCGATGATGAACTCGAGGCCGGTCAGTCCGGTGACCAGCGCCAGCGGCACGATGCCGCCCACGATACCGAGCTGCGGGATGAAGCTGGCGAAGACCTTCAGCATCGTGTGGCCGGCGGTCATGTTGGCGAAAAGCCGCAGGGCCAGGCTCACCGGTCGGGTCAGGTAGGACAGCAGCTCGATCGGGATGAGCAGTGGCGCCATGGCGACCGGCACGCCGGCAGGCAGGAAGATGCCGAAGAACTTCACACCGTGCTTGACGAAGCCGATCATCGTCACGGCGATGAACACAAAGGCCGCCATCGTGAAGGTCACGACGATGTGGCTGGTGTAGGTGAAGGTGTAGGGCACCAAGCCGATGAAGTTGCCGGCCAGCACGAACATGAAGAGCGTGAAGATGAAGGGGAAGTACTTGCGCCCCTCTGTGCCGACGTTGTCCCGGATCATGTTGGCGATGAACTCGTAGGCGACCTCGGCCAGGGATTGCCAACGGCCCGGCACCATGGCGCCGCGGCGCAGGCCGAAGGAAAGGATCATCACCACCAGCACCAGGCCCGCCACCATGTAGGTGGAGGAGTTGGTGAAGCTATAGAAGGGGAGGCTCTCGTAGCAGCCCTCGATGACGCCGTCCGCGCCCTGGCAGGGCGCGCGTTCGCCGATCAGGGGCGAGATCTCGAACTGGTGCAGCGGATCGAAGCCGCCCTCTGCGCCACTTGCCGCCATCCGTTCCTCTTTCCCTGCCTGCTATCCGTCGGAAGGGGTTTGATCCCCGTTCCCCGGCTTCTTGTAGCCCACCGCCGAACCCTGGCCCGAGGCGACGCGGATCACGTTGAGGATCCCGGCGGCCGATCCAAGAAAAAAGAACAGGATCATCAGCCAGGGCCGCGTGCCGAGCCACTCGTCGAGCAGCCAACCGATCCCGACGCCAACCGCGAGCGCCGAGACCATTTCGATGCCGAGCCGGAAAGCCAGCCCCATGCCGCTGCGCGGCTGATCGCGATGCCGGCCTTGCGCCGAATCGCGCTTGTCGCGCGCTGCTTGAAGCCGGGCGTCGAAGTCTTCAAGAGAGGTGGGTTTCTCGGGTTCGGTCATGGTGCAGCGCCTGCCCCCTCCGATCCCTATGCCCGACCCCGTCTCCGGACTTCGCTGCTCCGGAACGGCGCGCGGACCTTACGAATGGCCCTGGAGTGAGTCAAGCCGGATGAGGCGCGAAATCCCTGCCTGTCGCGGCACTTGTGGGGCGCAGGGTGATTGCTCGGACGTCAGGCGGATTCGCGCAGAGTCTCGGCCGCTTCCAGATCGACCGAGACCAGCTTGGAGACGCCACGCTCGGCCATGGTGACGCCGTAGAGCCGGTGCATCCGCGCCATGGTCATGCGGTGATGGGTGATGATCAGGAAGCGGGAGATATCCTTTGCGGAAAGCTCGTCGATCAGGTGGCAGAACCGATCGACGTTGGCGTCGTCCAGCGGTGCGTCGACCTCGTCCAGCACGCATATCGGTGCCGGATTGGTCAGGAAGACGCCGAACAGCAGCGACAAGGCGGTCAGGGCCTGCTCGCCGCCGGACAGGAGCGACATGACCTGGAGGCGCTTGCCCGGCGGGCTGGCCATGATCTCCAGCCCGGCTTCCAGCGGGTCGTCGGATTCGACCAGCTTCAGGTGCGCGCGGCCGCCGCCGAATAGGCGGACGAAGAGCTCCGAGAAGTGTTGGTCGACCAGCTTGAAGGCGGCCAGCAGGCGCTCGCGGCCTTCGCGGTTCAGGCTGGCGATGCCCTGGCGCAGGCGGGCGATGGCCGCCAGCAGGTCCTCGCGCTCGCTCTGCAGGCCTTCGATCCGCTCGGTCAGCTCCTCGGCCTCGGCCTCGGCGCGCAGGTTGACCGGGCCCATGTTGTCGCGCTCCCTCGTGTAGCGCTCGAGCTTGGCCGCGACCTCGTCCTTGGGCGGCAGCTCCTGGCCGGGATCGACCTCGGCGGCTTCGAGCACCCTGTCCAGGCTGCACTCGAGCCGCTCGCGGACCCGCTGGGCGATGGCCTGCAGGCTGGCATCGGCCTGCTCGACACCGCCCTCGGCGCGGATCCGGTTCTCGCGTGCGGTCGCCAGCTCGCCTTCGGCCGCCTTCAGCGCGCGGTCGGCCTCGGCCTGATCGGTCTCGCCCTCGGCCAGCGAATCGGCGGCGCTCCGGCGGTTCGCCTCGGCCGCCTCGATCTGCTCGGCCAATGCCCCGCGGCGTTCGTCCATCTCTTTGGGCCGCGCCTCCAGGTCTTCGAGTTCGCGCTCCAGGTGCTCGCGCCTCTGGTCCAGCTCGGCCAGATGCCGGTCCGCGGCCTCCGCGCGCTGCCGCCAGGAGGCGATGTCCTCGGTGATCTGTGCCAGGCGCCGGCGGCGGTCCTCGGATTCGCGCTTCAGCCGCGCCAGCTCGGCCTGGCGCTCGGCCAGCTCGGCGCGCAGCTCGGCGACCGCGGCCTTCCTGGCCTCCAGCTTGCTGCGCTCGATCTCCTGGTCGGGCAACCCGGCGATCTCTTCCGCACAGCGGTCGTGCTCCGCCGCCGTCTCCGCGGCATCGGCGGTCAGCATCTCGACCGCCTCCAGCAGCGCCGCCAGGCGCGCCTTGGCGCCGGCCGCCTCGTCGGTCAAGCGGCCGTGTCCCTGGCGCGCCTCGTTCAGGACCGAGAGCGCGGCGCGCTGCTCGTCGCGGGCCTGGCGCTCGGCTTCGATGGCCGCCTTGGCGGCCTCGCGCGCCGCTTCGGAGGCGGCGCGCGCCTCGGCCTCCCGAGCCTCGGCCTCTGGCAGCTCCGATTCGATCTCCGCCAAGCGATTGCGATGGCGCAGCTGGGTGGCGGCGGAGACCGGCGTGCCGGCCGCCTTGCGCAGGCCGTCCCAGCGCCAGAGAGCCCCGTCGCGGGTCACCAGGCGCTGGCCACAGGCCAGCTTCGGCTGCAGGCGCTCACCCTCCGCGGCGTCCACGACCACGCCGATCTGCGCGAGCCGGCGCGCCAGCGCCGCGGGGCCGCGGACGAATTCGGCCAGGCTCCGAGCGTTCTCCGGAAGGGAGGGCGCCCCTTCTAGCGCGGGCAGCGTCGACCAGTAGAGCGGCGCAGCGGCTTGGTCCGACGCCGAGAGGTCGTCGCCGAGGGCGGCGCCCAGGGCGGTTTCCAGTCCGCTGTCGACCTCGACCTTCTCGACCAGGGGCGGATGATCGCCCTCCGGCGCCGACTGTAGCAGCCCGGCGAGCGCGGCGGCCTCGGCCTGAAGCTTGCCGAGCGCGGCTTCGGCCGCCTGCAAGCGGCTGCGCGCTTCGGTTTCGGCCTCGCGGGCGGCGGCCACCGCTTCTTCCTTGCTGTCCTGCCCGTCGCGCGCGACCTCGAAGGCGGCCTCGGCGGACTTCAGTGCAGTCTCGGCCGCTGCGAGCTCGCTCAGGTCTCGCGACGCCGACTCCAACCCGGCTTTCTCCTTGCGGGTGTCCTCGAGCTGCCGTTCCAGGCGCTCGCGCCGCTGCGCCAGCTCGCCGAGGCGCCGGCGCAGCGCACCGGCGTGGGCCTCGGCGCCGGCGATCGCGCCGGAAAGGTCCGACAGATCCGATTCCTTAACCTCCAGGCGTCCGGCGGCTTCGTCCCTCAGGGCCTCGGCCCCGGTCAGGGCTTCCGCTTCGCCCGAGGCCTCGCCTCGCAGGTTGGTCTGCTCCTCCTCCAGGCGGGCGATTGCGGACTGGGCGTCGGCGGCGATGCCTTCGTCCCGTCCCCGGTCGGCCATGACCTGGGCGAGGCGCTGTGTGGCCTGCGCCTTGGCCTCGGCCAAGCGCTGGGCCTCGCGCTCAAGGGCGTCGCGCTCGACGACCAGGCGCTGCAGGGCGGCGGCCGCCTCGGCCTCTGCCTGGCGCCGCTCAGGCAGTGAGGCCGCGGTATCGGCCTGGGCTTTGGCGCGCTCGGCCGCGACTTCCGTGCTCCTGCCGACCGCAGCCTCGTCCTCGGCCAGGCGTTCGCGCGCCTCGGCCAGGCGTTGCCGCGCCGCCTCGGCCTCGAGGTGCAGCAGCATCGCCTCGTGGCGCCGGATGTGATCGGAGAGGCTGCGGAAGCGCCGGGCCTGGCGGGCCTGCTTCTTCAAGCCCTGAAGTTGGCCTTCAAGGGCGCTGATGACGTCGTCCAGCCGCTCAAGGTTGGTCTCCGCCGCGCGCAGGCGCAGCTCGGCCTCGTGGCGCCGGCTGTGCAGGCCGGAGATCCCGGCCGCCTCCTCCAGCAGCATGCGCCGTTCCGAGGGCTTGGCGTTGACGATGGCGCCGATCCGGCCCTGGCTGACCAGGGCGGGGGAGTGGGCGCCGGTCGCCGAATCGGCGAAGAGCAGCTGGACGTCGCGGGCCCGCACCTCGCGGCCGTTGACCCGGTAGGTCGAGCCGTGGTCCCGCTCGATGCGGCGCTGGACCTCGAGCTCCTCGTGGTCGTTGAACTGCGCCGGGGCGGTGCGGTCGCGGTTGTCGAGGAAGAGCTGCACCTCGGCGATGTTGCGCGACGGCCGGCTGGCGCTGCCCGAGAAGATCATGTCCTCCATGCCGCTGCCGCGCATGCGCTTGGCCGAACCTTCGCCCATGACCCAGCGCAGGGCCTCGACGAGGTTCGACTTGCCGCAGCCGTTCGGTCCGACGATTCCGGTCAGGCCCCGTTCGATCCAGAGTTCCGTGGGATCGACGAAGGACTTGAACCCCGCGATCTTGAGCTTCGAGAACTGTACCAAGCCGACCCGTGCTTCCCCTGCTCAGCCGACGGCGCCGCGCGACGTCAGGATTGCGAGCCGGCATCCTTCAGGGCCTGCTCGAACTTCTCGAGGCCCTGGTTGCCGACCAGCTTCTTGCCGTTGATGATGAAGGACGGCGTTGAGTTGATGCCGTATTCCTCGCTGCCGTACTTACGCAGCTTCTGGATCTTGGCCAGCGCTGCCTCGTCCTGCACGCAGGCGTCCAGGCTGGCCTTGTCGATGCCGGCCATGGCTGCCATTTGCGAGAGCGCTGCTCGCGGGTCCTGGGCCCGGGTCCAGCGCGCCTGGTTGCGGAACAGGATGTCGATGAAGGCGAAGTGGCGGTCGCCCTCGACGCAGTTCGCCGCCAGCGCCGCATAGGTGCCCAGCGCGTCGAAGGGGAAGTGGCGGTAGACCAGGCGCGCCTTGCCCGCTTCGATCCAGTTCTTCTTGATCGTCGGCAAGGTCTCGGCATGGAAGGCGGCGCAGTGCGGGCAGGTCAGCGAGGAGTACTCGATGATCGTGACAGGCGCCTTCGGGTCGCCGAGAATCCGGTCCCCGGCGAAGACCCCCTTCTCGTCGGCCACCAAGGCGTCCTCGGCCTGGCCGTCGCGCCACAGCAAGCCCAGCCCGCCACCAGCGGCGAGAACCGCCAAAGCCGTGCCCGAAATCAGGATATGCCGACGTTCCATGTTAACCCCTACCAGATGTTGTGGATGCTAGTCGTGGCAGCGCCGCGGCACAAGCCGTGTTTTGGCCCTGTTTTCCACACCTCTATGTGGGGCCTAAGGGTCAATTATGGCAAGGCCTTGGCCTTCACGTCTGCTTGCGTTTCCTGAGCGCCCGGCCGAGCCCTTCGAGGGCGCCGCGCAGGCCCTCGTCGTCGATCGCGGCGCTGAGTTCGGCCGCCTCCGGGCCCTCTCCGGCCTGCACCGGCGGGTCCTGAGGTAGCGCCTGGGGCGGCCTCTCTGACGTCCTGCGCTGCGGCAGCGGCCCCTGGCGAAAGGCCAGGCGCGAGACCGCGGCGTAGCCCAGGGTCTGGTTGATCCGCTCGATCAGCTGCGGCGCCAGGTGTTGCAGCTCTAGGGTCCAGGCGCTTTCGACCTGCAAGGTCAAGGTGCCCTCCGCGCGGCGCTTCGGGTCGGCGAAGCTCAGCTTCAGGGGCAGGCAGCGCGCCGCCAGGGTCTCTCCGACGATCTCCGGCCACTCGGCGATCAGGCTGCCCTCGGCGAGACCGCGGCGGCCCAGGGCCTTGCGGGTCACCTTCGGCAGGGTCGCCGCAAGGGGCCGCAGGCCGCCGCGGCGGCGCTGGCCCTGCCGGTCGTCGCGGTCCTTGGTCATGACCGAATCGCGGCGCTCCTTTCCTCCCCGGATCGGCTTCACTATAGAAGGTGTCATGACCGCCGCCAGCCGCGAATCCCTCGCCGCAGAGCTCCTCGCCTGGTACGACCGCCACGCCCGGCGCTTGCCCTGGCGGGCGAGGCCCGGCGAGACCCCGGATCCCTACCGGGTCTGGCTGTCCGAGATCATGCTGCAGCAGACCACGGTCGCGGCGGTCCAGCCCTACTTCCGCGACTTCCTCGCGCGTTGGCCGCGAATCCGGGACCTGGCGGCCGCCGACCTGGACTCGGTGCTGACCGCCTGGGCCGGCCTCGGGTACTATGCCCGGGCGCGCAACCTGCACCGCTGCGCCAAGGTGGTGACCGAAGAGCACGGCGGCCGCTTTCCAGAGGACGAGGCGGCGCTGCGTGCGCTGCCGGGAATCGGTCCCTACACCGCGGCGGCGATCGCGGCCATCGCCTTCGACCGCAAGGCGACGCCGGTCGACGGCAACGTCGAGCGGGTCACCGCCCGGCTCTTCGCGGTCGAAACGCCCCTGCCGCGGGCCAAGGCCGAGCTGCGCCGGCGCGCCGAGACCCTGACCCCGGACCGGCGCCCGGGCGACTTCGCCCAGGCCCTGATGGACCTGGGCGCGACGGTCTGCCTGCCCCGGCGGCCGCGCTGCCTGGCCTGCCCCTTGGAGGCGGCCTGCGCGGCGCGGGCGGCGGGCCTGCAGGATGCGCTGCCGCGTCGCGCGCCCAAGGCCGAGCGGCCGACCCGCCGCGCGGTCGCCTTCTGGACCCTGGCGCCCTCGGGCAAGGTGCTGCTGAGACGGCGCGCCGAGACCGGCCTGCTCGGCGGCATGATGGAGGTGCCCTCGACCGAGTGGCGCGCCGCGGACTGGGCCGAATCCGAGGCCCTGGTCCAGGCGCCGCTGCCGGCGGCCTGGCAGGAACTGCCGGGCCGGGTGCGCCACACCTTCACCCACTTCCACTTCGAGGTCGCGGTCTGGGCCGGACGTGCCGCCGCCGAGGACCCGGTCGATGACGGCCTCTGGTGCCCGCTCGACCGCCTGGGCGAGCAGGCCCTGCCCAGCGTCATGCGCAAGATCGTCCAGCACGCCCTCAAGGGCGGGGTATAGTCGAACGGGATGCGCCGCGCAGCCGTCCAAGGACCCATCATGACACCCGCCGCAATCCGAGCCGCCGCAGAAGTCCTCGCCGATCTCCGGGTCGGCGGTGCCGGTCGCAGCGCCCAGCTCGAGGACCTGCCGGAGGCCTGTCGGCCGGGGACCCTGGACGAGGCCTATGCGATCCAGGAGGCCCTGCGGCCGATGCTGGAAGCGCGCGGCCTGGGGCCGGCGGTCGGCTGGAAGATCGGCTGTACCACGCCGGTGATGCAGGACTACCTGAAGATCGATCATCCCTGCGCCGGGACGCTCTACCGGGCGACCACTCACGCGGAGCGGGCCGTGCTGACGGCCTCCAATTTCTTTCAGCTCGGCCTGGAGTGCGAGATCGCGGTCCGGCTCTCGGCGGATCTCGGCGCGCGGGACGGCGGCCAGACCCGGGAGAGCGTCGCCGCTGCGGTCGGCGGGGTGATGACCTCGGTGGAGATCGTCGATCACCGCTTTCGCGACTTCGCCGCCGTCGCGACGCCGAGCCTGGTCGCCGACGACTTTTTCTCGGTCGGTTGCGTGCTTGGCGCCGAACGTCCGCCGGAAGACCTCGGCGATCTCGCGGCACTGTCCGGCGGATTCGGATTCGACGGTTCGCCGCCGGCCAGGACCGGGACCGGTGCCGCGATCCTCGGCCATCCGCTGAACGCCCTCGCTTGGCTGGCCGAGCACGCCGCCGCCCGCGGCACGCCCCTGCGCGCGGATCAGGTGGTCACCCTGGGCAGCGTCGTTAAGACCATCTATCCCGAGGCGGGGACACGGATCGAGGCCGGCTTCGATCGCCTGCCGGCGGTTCGCCTGGAGATCGCCTGACCTCTGCGCCGTCGTAGGCCGGGGGACGGGCGGCCGCGAGGCCTGAGGCCGCCCGCTCGGTTCCGGAAGCCCTCGGCGCCCCCCGCCGGAGCGCGCTTCAGTCCTTGGGACCGAAGTCGCCCTTCGACGCGGGCAGGCCCGAAAGCCTGATGATGGAGGCGAGCGTCCAGTCGCCCGGATCCACGTTGTCGTCGCTGTCGAGCAGCGGATCCGCGTCCGGCGTCCAGCAGGGATCGAGGTTGAACCAGGAGGTCGGCTCGCCCTTCAGGAGACCGGCGAAGGTCGCGCAGACGATGGTCGAGCCGACCCGGCCGAGCTTCTGTCCGCCAGCCTCCTCCGCCTCCTTCAGGATGTAAAACCACAGGGAATCGTGGTCCGCCTCGACCTGGGCCGCTGCCGCGCACCACTTCCTGGCCACCTCCGTTCCGGCCGGAAGCCCGAATCGCCAGCCGCGCAGGAGATTGCGGAAGGCCAGGACGTTAAGCGGTGATCCCGCTTCGTCTTCGTGCAGGGCCGCCAGGGCGTTGGAGAGCTTGGTGTCGATCCGCCGGGCCCGCTGCGGGGCGCCCTTGCTGCAGGACTCCATTTCGAGAAACAGATCCCACTGGATGGAGTTCTTCTCGGTCATGGGACGGAAGCCCCGCAGGTCATCCGGGTCCTCCGTCTCGCCCGTGTTGTCGAAGATCGGCGTGAACTCGTCCTCCTTCCGGTGCGTGTGGTTCGTCTGGTAGGCGTTGCGGACCAGCGAATGGCCGAAGCGATAGGCCGCGACCGAGAACTCCACCGGCATGAAGGGGTCGTGCTTCCAGTTGTAGACGTCGTCCAGGCCGAGGCTCCATTTCTTTCGGCCGTCGGCCGTCGTCTCGAGGGACAGCGCGGCCCCGTGAACCTCCGGGTCCGAGATGCGCGCGAGGAAGTCGTGCCAGACGATGTGCTGATAGAGCTTGCGCAGCGTGCCGCGCGCCGCCTCGAAGGGATCTTTCGCGCCCTGATCCTTGGCGCGCTCAACCAGCTTGTTGTGCGCCAGAAGAAAGGCCAGCTGAAGCTGCGAGATCATCGCGTTCTCGTCGTTGCGCATGTCGCCGATCAGGGCGCGGCCTTGGGAATTGCGCGGCAGGTCGGGGAGCTGCGAGTAGGGGACCTGGCCGATCAGCAGCCTGCCCTCGTTGTCCTGGTCGTAGAGATAGGGGCTGTCGGCCGGTCCGCGGCCGTAGATGTTGTCCAGGTCCAGGCGCGGCGTGCGGTGGTTGAGCAAGCCGTTGGGATCGTTCTGGCGCATCAGCGAGGAGGCGGGATCGAAGGTGATGTCGTGGTCGACGAACTGGCCGAAGTAGGTGTAGCCCGCGGGCAGATCGGATCCGAACTCCTGATCCAGGGCCTTGACCCGTTCCGGATCCTCGGCGATCTCGCCAGGATCTTCGTCCGGTGCCTCGATCATCTCATTTCGGGCGATGTCGAGGAGATGTGCTTCGACTTCGGCGTCGGAGTTTCCGGGCGGAGACCAGGCCGGAAGATCCGGGCAAAGCCGGCCGAAGGGCCCGTGATAGAACCGCGACCGGGGCGCGACGACGTCGAGCTTGGAACCGCTGGCGTGCGACATGGCTGATCCTTTCGCCGTGTTGGCAGTGAGTCGGTGGCTGGGACTGCGCCCTGCGCCCGAGTTCCTCTGGGACGCGGGCAGCCCGGAGGACTCGCCACAAATGACGGCTTTCGGCAGTGGCAATTATCACCAAAGTACTAGGATGCGCGCTGCCTGGAAGGCTGCGGTTGGCTGGACCGAGTCGGCGTCGCCGACGTGATCTGTGTCACAAATCCTTACGGGAAATCGGCTTACGATGTCGGTCTGGTAGCAGTGTTTCGTGGCGGCGATTCCTGGGCCTTCGGAGGTTTCCGCGCCGTGCACGATATTTGGGGGGAACCATGTACACATCGACGAGTTCGACGCTGTCCGGCGCGTGCGCGACGGCGGTCCTTCGGCATTCCAGGCGCGGCGGCGGGTTCCGGGCCTTCGTCCTGGCCTTGGCCATTTCGAGCGTGGCGGCCTTCGGCGCCCGGGCGGAGCCCGTGGTCGCCGACGGCAATACGCCTTTCCATCGGATCTACATCGTCGGCAGCGGCGATAGCGCCGAGGAAGACAGCGCGCTGACCGAAGACTTGAACGCGCTGCGCGCGGACCTGGAGCAGAGCCAGAACCACAAGTCCCTGAACAGCACTTCGCTGGTCAGACCGCCGTTGTTCCTCGTGGAAGGCGCGATCAACGGCGCCAAGGCTTCGGCGCTGCCGGGGGACGCCGTCACCATCTATTTGAGCGGTCGCGGCAACGTCGACAGCTTCCGGCTGACCAACGGCGTCGAGATCAGCGCCACCGATCTGGCGGACCTGCTCGACGGCTTCGAACCGGGGGTCCTGCGGACTATCATCCTGGACAGCTGCTTCGGCGGCAGCTTCGCCGACGACCTCGGCGGATCGGCGGAGGTGGCGGTGATCGGGACCTCGACCACCTGTCCCTTCAACGCGCCCTTCGACGACTTCGTCCAGACCTTCTCGGAAGACATCGCCGAGCTGGCCGGAGAGGGGGCCGCGGACAGCGAGCCCGACGGCGTCGTGACGGCCACGGAGCTCCGGAACGGGCTGATCGGCCGCGGCTGGAAGCTAGGCGAGGCCGGGTCGCTCGACGTGATCGAAAACGGCCAGAGCAAGTGCGACGGTGACTGCGACCTGCCCGCCATCACTGTGGATCCGCCCGAATGCGGCGACTTCATCGGTGTTGCCGGCGCCGGATTCTCGCCTTTCAGCAACGTCGACATCGACGTTCTGGATTCGAGCCTGGCCCCGCAAGGTGCGGGCAACAACGCGACGACCGACGCCGCCGGCGCCTTCGCCGCCGTGCCGGTGACCGTGCCGACCGCGCCGACCCTGGTCGTCGCGACCGACGCGGCGTCCCTACTGGACTGGCACTTCTGCGAGGCCGGCGGCGGCATGGCGCCGGACGACACGGCGCCGAGCTGCGAGCTGGTGGCCGGCGCCGGCGTCATCGACGCGACGGTTCAGGACCTGGAGAGCGGTCTCGCCGAGATCCGGGTGACGAGGGCCTCCAACGTCAGCGTGAGCGTCCCGAGCTTTACCGTCGGCACCACCGATCCGGTGATGTTCCAGGCCAGCATCGTCAACTCGAGGCGGACCGCCCGCCTTTGGCTGACCATCACCGACGTGGCCGGCAACAGGACCATCTGCTCGAAGACCGTCCGCCGAAGCCGGTGAGGGAACCGCGGGGGCCGGGGGCACTCTCCGGCCCCGGCCCCGCCAGCGTCAAAGCGCCGCGTCGTCGCGGTCGCGGGTCCGAATCCTGACGACCTGGCCGAGGTCGGTGACAAAGATCTTGCCGTCGCCGACCTTGCCGGTCTCAGCCGCCTCGCAGATGGCATCCAAGGCGCGCTCGACCATCTCGTCGGTGACCGCGACCTCAATCTTCACCTTGGGCACGAAATTGATGGTGTACTCGGCACCGCGGTAGATCTCGGTGTGGCCTTTCTGGCGTCCGTAGCCCTTGACGTCGCTTGCGGTCAGCCCGTGAACGTCCAGCGCGGTCAGGGCCTCGCGCACGGCCTCCAGACGGTGCGGCCGGATTACGGCCATGATGAACTTCATCGCTCTTCTCCTCGTTCCGCGCCGGCTTAGAGCTCGTAGCCGCTCTCGCCGTGGGCGACGATGTCTAGGCCCTCCAGCTCGTCCTGGTCGCTGACCCGCAGCGGCGTGACTGCGGCGACGAGCTTCAGGATGACGAAGCTGGCGACCGCCGACCAGAGGGCCACCGCGACCACGCCCAGCAGCTGCACGCCGAACTGCCCGGTCGCGGAGACGCCGTCGGCCAGGCCCAGGCCGCCGAAGGCCTCGGTCGCCAGGAAGGCGGCGAGCAGGGTGCCGAGCGCGCCGCCGATGCCGTGCACGGCGAAGACGTCGAGGGAATCGTCGATCCTGAGCTTCATCTTGATGAAGGTGACGAACCACTGGCAGATGAGCCCCGAGAGGACGCCGATGATCAGCGCGCCTAAGGGTCCGACGAAGCCGGAGGCCGGGGTGATCGAGGCCAGGCCCGCGACCATGCCGGTGACGATACCGATCAGGCTGGGCTTGCCGTACTTGACCCACTCGGTGGCGGCCCAGGTCAGAGAGGCGACTGCGGCGGAGATGTGGGTCACCGCCATGGCCATGCCGGCGTTGCCGTCGGCGGCCAGGGCCGAGCCGGCATTGAAGCCGAACCAGCCGACCCAGAGCATGGCCGCGCCGACCATGGTCAGGCCCGGGCTGTGCGGCGGCTTCATCTCACCGGGGAAGCCGCGCCGGCCGCCCAGCATCTTGGCGAAGACCAGGGCCGAGACACCGGCGGTGACGTGGACCACGATGCCGCCGGCGAAGTCCATCACCCCGAGGTCGGCGAGCCAGCCGCCGCCCCAGACCCAGTGCGCCGTCGGGGCGTAGACCAGGATCAACCAGGCCGCGCTGAAGAGGCAGACCGCCGGGAAGGTGACCCGTTCCGGGTAGGCACCGACGATCAATGCCGGGGTGATGATCGCAAAGGTCATCTGGAACATGAAGAACACGGTCTCGGGGATCGTGCCCGAGAGGCTGTTGGTTCCGACCCCGGCCAGCATGGCCTTGCCCAGGCCGCCGATGATCGCATTGGCCGCGCCGCCGTCGTCGAAGGCCAGGCTGTAGACGACCAAGAGCCAGAGCACCGAGGCCAGGCAGCAGACCGTGAAGCAGTGCATCAGCACCGAGAGCACGTTCCGCGCGTGCACCAGCCCGGCGTAGAACAGGGCCAGGCCGGGCAAGGTCATGAAGAGCACCAGGGCGGTCGCGGTCAGGATCCAGGCGGTGTCGCCGCCGCTGAGACCGCCGTCCTGGGCCCAGGCGGCGCTGCCGCCGCCGAGGCTGCTGGCAAGAACGAAGAACGCCGCGATCGCGCGGCGCGAGCCAGGTTGTCGCATCGAGTCGCCTCCCCCTCTGTCGGCCGCCCTTTGCTTTATTGGGACCGGGACGGCTCTTGATTCTTGAGCGAAGGGTATTCCACGGCGCGGCCCGAGTCTGCAAGGGGCGAGGCAAGACGCGTCTCGAGGTCCCCTTGAGCCGGGATTGCGCTAAGCTGCCGACATGGCGACCGCCGACTCTCCGCCGACCGCCGTTTCGGACGCGCTCGACGACGTCGAGGTGGAGCTTGCCGCCGCCGAGCGCAGCGGCCTGAAGATCGGCATCAGAGGCCGGAACCTGGCCCTGCTACCGATCGCCGCCTGGTTCGGGATCGCCGGCAACTATCCCGGGAACCTCTATGCGCTCCTGGTGCTGGCCGGCTTTCTGGGCTTGGGCCTGCTGCAGTTGCGGCTGATCGGCAGCCGCCTCGACCGGCCGTGGCACCGCTACGCCTTCCTGACCGCCGACATCGCGGCCCTGGGCTTGATGGCGGCCTTCATGCCGCTCTCGATGGGTGGCGAGGTGCCGCAGATCATCGCCCTGCGCGCCTATGGGGTCTATTACCTCTTCCTGGTACTCGGCGTCGCGACGCTGTCGCTCACGCCGGGCCTGGTGCTCTGGGCCGGCGGCGCGACCGTGGTCGCGCTCTGGTCGGCCTTCGCCTGGATCGTCAGCGGCATGGCGCGCACCGTGTCCTGGGGCGACCTGCCGCCCAGCCCCAGCGCCCAGGCCTATCTGGACGTCTTCCTCGATCCGGACTTCGTCGGCTACGGCAACCGGATCACCGAGACGGTCTTCGTCCTGTTGACGGCGGCGGTGCTGGCGGTGGCGGTCAAGCGCGCCCGCGAGGTCGTGCGCAGCCATGCCCGGGCCGAGCGGCAGCGGGCCCGGGTCCAGCAGGTCTTCGGCCGCTACGTGCCCGGCGAGGTCGCCGGGGCCCTGCTTTCGGACGGCGGCACCCTGGCCGCCCAGACGCGGGTCGCGAGCGTGCTCTTCGTCGACATCGAGGGCTTCACCAGCTTCGCCGAGGGCCAGAATCCGGAGCGGGTCATCGCCGTGCTCAATGCCTATTTCGACGCCGTGGCCAAGACCATCGGCGCCGAAGGCGGTGTGGTGATCAGCTTCATCGGCGACGCGGTCCTGGCCGCCTTCAACCTGCCGTTGCCGCAGCCGGACTACGCCGCCCGGGCCCTGGCCGCCGGCGAGGCCCTGCTGGCCTTGGCGGCGCAGGAACGTTTCGAAGGGGAGACCTTGAAGATCCGGGTCGGCATCGCGACCGGCCCGGTCGCCGCCGGCAGCGTCGGCGGCGGCGGCCGCCAGACCTACACGGTCTACGGCGACACGGTGAACCTGGCCCAGCGTCTGGAGGCGAAGAACAAGGAGCTCGGCACCCGGCTCCTGGTCTGCGCCGAGACCCGCGCCGCCTGTCCGGCGGCTGTACTCCGCGAGGTCGGCGAGGTCCCGATCCGCGGCCGCAGCGAAGCGGTCCGGGCCTTCGCGCCCGGGCCGGTCGAGCCGGTGAAGTCCGAGGCGGCTAGCTGAGCTCCGCCCTCAACTTCTGGCGCAGGACGTCGATCGGTACCAGCTTGCCCTCGACGTCGATCGACCAGAAGGTCCAGCCGTTGCAGGCCGGGGCGCCCTGGACCTGGGCGCCGACCTGGTGGATCGAGCCCTTGCAGTCGGCGGCGATCAGGGTGCCGTCGGCGCGCACCCGGGCGCTCCAGCGCTTGCGCGGGCCGTAGAGCACGGTCCCCGGCTCCAGAAGGCCGCGCTCGACCAGCCAGCCGAAGGGGATGCGCTTCTCCTCGCGCTTGTTGGCGATCTCGACCAGGGCCGGGTCGCCCGGCGGCGGCACCTTGGCGATGCGGTCCTCGGCCAGGCGAGCGTAGTCCGGCTCGCGCTCCAGGCCGATCCAGCGCCGACCCAGGCGCTTGGCCACCGCGCCCGTCGTGCCGCTGCCGAAGAAGGGGTCGAGCACGATCTCGCCCGGCCGGGTCGCGGCCAGGATCACCCGGTGCAGCAGGGCCTCGGGCTTCTGGGTGGCGTGGGCCTTGCGGCCCGCCTCGTCTTTGAGCCGCTCGCCGCCGGTGCAGATCGGGATGTACCAGTCGCTGCGCATCTGCAGGTCGTCGTTCAGCGCCTTCATGGCCTGGTAGTTGAAGGTGTAGCGGGCGTCCTTGTCCTTGGCCGCCCAGATCAGTGTCTCGTGGGCGTTGGTGAAGCGCCGGCCGCGGAAGTTGGGCATGGGGTTGGACTTGCGCCAGATCACGTCGTTCAGGATCCAGTAGCCCAGGTCCTGGAGGACCGTCCCGACCCGGAAGATGTTGTGGTAGCTGCCGATGACCCAGAGCGAGCCGTCGTCGCGCAGTACCCGCCGCGCCGCGGCCAGCCAGGCCTCAGTGAAGGCGTCGTAGGCCGCCAGGTCGTCGAAGCGGTCCCAGGCCTCGTCGACGCCGTCGACCCGGGTCTGGTTGGGCCGGGTCAGCTCGCCGGTGAGCTGCAGGTTGTAGGGCGGGTCGGCGAAGACCATGTGGACCGAGGACTCGGGCAGGCCGCCCATCAGCTCGACGCAGTCGCCGACGCGGATCACGTTGCTTTGCATGACGCCAGGTTCCCCCTTGCGAGGCAGCGGGCATCCTGAGTCAAGCGCGACTCCGCGTCAAGATTCAAGCTGTTACGCTGGAATTCCCGGAGTCGAGTCGAAAAATAGAGGCTAGCCGCCTGAAAGCAATTCCCGTATTGGCCGGAAAGTGCGGCGGTGGGCCGGGGTCACGCCCAGGCTGGCCAGCGCCGCTTGGTGCTCGGCGGTGCCGTAGCCCCGGTTGCGCTCCCAGCCGTAGCCGGGGAAGCGCCGGGCCAGGGCCGCCATCTCGCGGTCGCGGGTGACCTTGGCGACGATCGAGGCGGCGGCGATCGACAGGCTGCGGCCGTCGCCCTTGACCACGGCCTCGGCCGGGCAGGCGAGCGCGGGCAGGCGGTTGCCGTCGACCAGGGCCGCCGCCGGCGCCGGCGTCAGCGCCGCGAGCGCCCGGGCCATGGCGGCCATGGTCGCCGCCAAGATGTTCAGCCGGTCGATCTCCTCGACCTCGGCCTGGCCGCGGCCGATCCAGACCTTTCCCAGCTCAGCCTCGGCCTCCAGTGCGTCGTGGATCGCCTCGCGCTCGGCCGGCTTCAGGGCCTTGGAGTCGTCCAGCCGTGCGAGCAGCGCCGGCGGCAGGGCGTCGCGGTCCAAGACTACCGCCGCGGCCACCACCGGACCGGCCCAGGGCCCGCGGCCGGCCTCGTCGATGCCGGCGACGCGGCCGCCGTGCAGGGCGCCGAGGCGGGACTCCAGGGCGTAGTCGGGCATCACTCGGGCTTGCGCTCCGGCTTGGCGAGGGCGGGGACCGCCTCGCCGCCCTCCGCCGCCACCTGCCGCAGGGCGGCCTCCGGCGGCGCCTTTCGCTTGCGCCGGATCCAGTTGCCGGCGGCGGTCCAGATCGCGGCCAGACTGTTCTCCGCCTGGAGCGCCGACTTGATGACCAGGCGCAGCTCCGAGCCGAGGGTCAGGCGCAGGATCTCCTTGCCCGAGGTGACCCGCAGCAGGGCGATGCGGTTGAGGCGCCGGGCCAGGGTCAGCCAGAAGGGCGCGGTGACCAGGGACAGGGCGGTGATCGAGACCAGGAAGCGGTGGTTCTCCCAGGAGATCGCGCCGACGCTGAGCCCGAGGGCGGCGAGGATGAAGGAGAACTCGCCCATTTGGGCCAGCAAGACGCCGGAGAGGTAGGCGCGGTGCCAGGGCTCGCCCAGGGCCCGCAGCAGGCCGATGTTGAGCGCGGTCTTCAGGACGGCGACGAAGACGATGATGACCAGGAAGGTGGTCAGGTTGTCCCAGACGAAGCGCAGGTCGATCAGCAGGCCGATCGACAGGAAGAAGACCATAAGAAGGATGGCCTGGATCGGCTGGCTGTGGCGCAGCATGCCCTTGCGGGCGGTTGAGTTGCCGATCACCAGGCCGGCCAGGAAGGCCCCGTAGGCCGCCGACAGGCCGAGCAGGCCGGAGATCGTCGAGGCGCCGAAGCAGAAGGCGAGGCCGGCCAGCGGCGTCAGGTCGGCGCTCTTGCCGACCAGCCGGGTGAAGGGCAGCTGGATGCGCTTGCGCCGGCTCAGGTAGAAGATCAGCAGCGCCAAGAAGCCGACAGAAAGGCCAACCTTGAGGACCGCCTCGACGGCCGGCGCGTCGCTGGAACCGAAGGAGCCGACGATCAGCATCATCGGCACCACCGCGAGGTCCTGGGCGATCAGCACGCCGACGGTGATCTGGCCAACCCGGGTCCTGAGCTCGCCGATGTCCTCCAGCATCTTGATCGCGACCGCGGTCGAGGACAGCGCCACCGCGAAGCCGAGCAGGATGGTCAGCTGCGCGCTCCAGCCGGTCGCCGCCGAGAGCGCGGTCATGGCCATCAGGCCGACGACGATCTGCAGCAGGGTCGTGGTCAGGGCGATCTTCCAGACCTCGCGGAAGCCGCGCAGCGAGAGCTCCATGCCGATCAGGAAGAGCAGCATCAGGACGCCGAGCTCGGCGAAGAGCGCGATGGTCTCACGGTTGTCGACCAGGGCGAAACCGCTGGGGCCGAGGATGGCGCCAGCCAGGATGTAGCCGACCAGGGCCGGCTGCCGCAGACGCAGCATCAGCAGCCCGCAGCCCAGCGCCGCCAGCACCACCACCGCGATGTTGGTCAGCTGGTAGTGATGCTGGATCTGCTCCTGAATGTCCTGGATCGCGCCGAGGCCGTCCATGGCGGTTACCTTAGCACGGGAGGCGTGAAGGGACCGTCGATCCCCGCTCCCAAGAGTGTCGTGATTCGCCAGTCTCCACAAGGAATGTGGCGGCGCGGTGGCGGAAGTCACAGCGGGCTTGGAACTGCGACGATCCGCTCATACAAGCCACCTGACGTCCTGTTTCGCGATGCTGCAAACCCCCCGGCTGTCATGCCCGGGCTTGACCCGGGCATCCATGGTGCCGCATGGCGCCCGCCCTCAAACATGGATCACCGGGTCAAGCCCGGTGATGACAGGGGAAGGGTGGCCTAGATCGCAATCTCCGGATACAGATCGCGCCAAGTTGGGTTGTCTTTCTCGATCAGGTCGATCTTCCAGGCCCGCGGCCAGCTCTTGATTGCCTTCTCTCGCCGAATGGCTTGTCTGACGTCCTGGAAGACCTCGAAGTGCACCAGGAGTCTGACGCCGTACCTGCGCGCGAAGCGGCTGCCTATGCCTTCCCTGTGCTCGTAGCCGCGCCGTATTAGGTTGTTCGTCACGCCGGTGTAGAGCGTGCCGTTGCGACGGCTGGCCAGGATGTAGACGTAGTAGGGCATATCCGACTTTGTTTTCCCTCTCCTGCCAGCCCCCAGCTGTCATGCCCGGGCTTGACCCGGGCATCCATGGATCCGCTTGTTCTCCCGCCTCGACCATGGATCACCGGGTCGAGCCCGGTGATGACAGCGGAGAAGCGGCGCCGTTTAGCGCGTCAGAACAGCGTCAGCTGGGCGCTCTTGGGCTGCGGGCGGAGGAACTGGCTGCTGTCGAGACGCCAGTCCTCGCGCTGATGATCGAGGCCGAGGCGCTTGGCGGCGAGGTCGAAGCGGCGGGCCAGCAGCTCGGCCTCGACGCCCTTGCCGCGCATGCGCTCGCCCCATCGGGATTCGTAGAGCCGGCCGCCGCGGGCCGCGCGCAATTGGTTGAGCACCCGCTCCTTGCGCTCGGGGAAATGCGCCTCCAGCCATTCCTCGAAGAGCTCCTTGAGCTCCAGCGGCAGGCGCAGCAGGACGTAGCCGGCGAGCTTAGCCCCGGCCGCCGCACCGGCCTCGAGGATCGCCTCCAGCTCGCTGTCGTTGAGGGCCGGGATCATCGGCGCCGCCATGACCCCGCTCGGCACCCCGGCCCCGGCGAGCTTGCGGATCGCCGCCAGGCGCTTGACCGGGGCGGGCGCGCGCGGCTCCATCACCCGGGCGAGCCCGCGCTCCAGCGTCGTCACCGAGACGCAGACCTTGGCCAGGCCGGCGGCGGCCATGGGCCCCAGGATGTCGAGGTCGCGGACCACCAGGTCGGACTTGGTGACGATGGTCACCGGGTTGCGCGCCCGCCACAGCACCTCGAGGATCTGCCGGGTCAGGGCCAGGCGCCGCTCGACCGGCTGGTAGGGATCGGTGTTGGTGCCCAGCGCGATGGGCTGCGGCTTGTAGGAGGGCTTGGCGAGCTCCTTCTCGAGCAGGGCGGCGACCTCGTGCTTGGCCATGATCCGGGTCTCGAAGTCGAGGCCCGGCGACATGCCGAGGTAGGCGTGGGTCGGGCGGGCGAAGCAGTAGACGCAGCCGTGCTCGCAGCCCCGGTAGGGGTTGACCGACTTGTCGAAGGGCACGTCGGGGGAGTCGTTGCGCGCGATCACGCTCTTGGAGCTGTCGGCCAGGACGACGGTGCGCAGCGGCGCTTCCGCCTCCGCCCCCTCCGCGCCGCCGGCCGCCGAGGCCCAGCCGTCGTCGACCGCGATCCGGCCGGTGGACTCGTAGCGGTTGTCGGGGTTGGAGACGGCGCCGCGGCCCTTCTTCGGGCGATCCGGCAGCCGCTCGTCCATGTTTCGAGGCTAGCTCAAGAAAAGGAACAAAACAAGAACAATTGTCTCGGATTTCTTCGCCCGCAAGGCGCCTTGGCAGGCGGCACGCCTTTCGCCGCGAGCGAACTCAGTGCCGGCGCACCTCGTAGATGGTCTGGCGGCCAAGCCGGTTGTCCAGGACCAGCCGGGACAGCGCGTCGATGGTCAGCGGCTCGGTCCGGAGCGCCGGGTCGTCCGCCCGGGCGGCCCGGACCAGCATCAGGTCGTGCGCCGCTTCGCAGAGGACCTCCAGGGCGCGAGCGATGCGCGCCCGGCCCTCGGCGCTGAAGTTCCAGGTCCCGTCCTCGCCATCAACTTCATCGCTGAGCAGATCCTGGGCCTCCGTCAGCTCGACCACAGGCGGCGAGGTCGCGGACAGCCATTCCGGCTTGGGATCCGAGACCTGCGTGCCGGCAACGTCCCTGGCCGCCTCGACCGCCTGCCGGATGGCGTTGGGATGGGCGCGTGGAAAGGTGACGGTGAAGATCAGGGTCATGGTCCAAGGAGTGTGCCAGACCCCGGGCTTTCGCCATAACCTAAATCAGCTTCTCCAGCCCCGGACGGCTCCGCCATTCGCCGCGCATGCGTTGCAGCGTGGCAGCCGAGAGGTAGTCGTCGACCCGGCCGGCGACGTGGGCGATGGTCGCGGCGTCGGTGTTCTCGGCCGACCAATCCTCGGCGTTTTCGGCGGCATGCTTATCGGCGGCGCGGTCGCGGCGGTGCAGGACCCGCCACTTCGCGCACCAGGTGATAGCGCGCAGGAAGAGCAAGCGGCGCAGCGGCACGAGCCAGGGCCCGAGCGCGGCGGCCAGATCCGGGGCGGCGATCTCCAGGTAGTGGCGGTAGAAGACCGCGACCTCGTCGATGGAAAGCTCGGCGTAGACCTCCAGGTCCCAGGTGGTCGAGGAGTAGACCGTGGCGTGGGCGAGATCGATGCCGGGCGAACCGTAGAGCGCCTTCTCCAGGTCGACGATCACCGCCTTGGCCTCGCCGTCCGGACTTCCCTCGATCAGGAAGTTGCCGGGGTGGGTGTCGGTTAGCACCAGGGTGATGGGCTGCGGCCGTCCCGCGACCTCGGCTCGGAAGCCGCGGGCCCAGGCCAGCTCGTCCTCGATCTCGGCGCGGGCCTGCGCGCTTAGGCCGGCCTCGTCGAGAAAGCGGGCCTGAGCTTCGATCTCTTGCATCGCCCCGGCCACCGGGTCGCGATGGTCCTCCAGCGGCGGCCGCTGCTCGGGCGGCGGCAGCGGCAGGGAATGCACCCGCGCCATGCAGGCGGCCAGGGCCGGCAGGTCCCGGGGCAGGCTCGGCGGCCGGCCGGCGATCTCCTCGACCAGCAGCGCGCCCATGGGTAGCGCCGCGCTCGGCGGCAGTAGGCCGTGCAGCTTCGGCGCCTGGCCGCTGCGGCTGGCGCGCTCGAAGCAGGTGGCCTGGTAGCGCAGGTTGACCTCGGCCGAGAGGCCGAACTGGCTCTGCTTGGGCACCCGCAGCAGCAGGCCGCGCCCGGCGACGCGGATGTGGTCGTGCGCCAGGCCTTTGTCCTGCAGCGGCACGAGGTCCGCCGGCGCGACCGCGGCGAAGCCGGGCAGCCGGACCAGGGCGGCATGGAGTGCGGGCAAGTCGGCCATGGCGGCGATAAAGGGCAAAAGCCTGCGGGAGTCAATTCGTCCCGCGCCCGGCGAGGGCGGATCCCGGGCCTTTCGGTGCGCGCTGCATTTTGGGTTATAGTCCTCGGCGAAGCGGTCCCTCGAGCCCTCGGGAGGCCGCGGCAGGGGAGCGGATGGAGCGATCGATGCCTGGAATTCGGAGCGGGTCGTCCCGCCGGACGGGACTCTTGGCCTCGGGCCGGCGTCTTCTGCCGCTCGGCCTGATTATCGTGATCCTCGCCGCCGCCTGGGCGCCCGGCGCCGCCCATGCCCAGGCCTTCATCGGCCAGACCGCCGGCGAGGAGACGCCGGCCGCCGAGGAGGTCGCGCTGCCGGAAGAGCTGACGCCGGCGCAGGTTCGGGGGCTGGTCGCCGGGCTTTCCGACGAGCAGGTCCGCGCCATCCTCATCGAGCAGCTCGACAAGGCCGCCAAGCCCGAAGCGGAGGGCGCCGACGCGGGCTCCCTCGGCATGCTGATGGGTATCGAGGACGTGGGTGGGACCTTGCAGGGCCGCCTCGCCGAGGTACTCGCGCAGGCCCCCGAGGCGCCCTCCATGCTGACCCTGGTCGCGACCCGGCTGGAAGGCAGCGGCGGGATCCTAATCACGCTGCTCGGGCTGCTGGTCGTCCTCGGTCTCGGCTTCGCGGCACGCTTCTTCTGGCGCCGCTTCGTCGGCAAGCACCAGGAAAAGCTCGCGGCACGAAGTGCCGACATCGGCGCTTACGCCTCCCTCGCCGTCATCGGGGATGCCATCGTCTGGTTGCTGTTGGAGCTCTCCGGCGTGGTCATCTTCTATGTGGCGGCGATCGTCGTGGTCTTCACCTTCTGGCACGGCGACGAGGCGGCCCGCTTCTTCCTCGGCACCTTCGTCTCCGCCACCGCCGGCACGCTGTTCGTCATGGCGATGACGGAGTTCTTCCTGCCGTTCAAGTGGCGGGTCTACCGGCTCCTGCCTCTTGAGGACCGGCCGACTCTGCGGGTCCGTCGCTTCATGCTTGCGTTGGCGTTGATCTGGAACTTCGGGTTCCTCACCTGCGCCCTCCTGGCGATCTACGGGGCGCCGCCGACGATGCACCTGTTCCTGGTGATGATGGTGGGGACGGTCTTCATCTTGCTGCTTATCGTTGGGCTGTGGACCATCCGCAAAGACGTTGCCGCCCTGATCCGCGGCGACTCCGAGGAATCCGGCGGCTGGAGCTACCTGCGCCGCCTGCTGGCCGACAGCTGGCATTACCTGGCCAGCGCCTACATGCTGCTGGTCTTCGGTCTCGCCATGGGACAGCTCCTGCTGCAGGGCGAGCAGACCAACAACACCAACACCGGGCTGATCAGCCTACTGCTCTTCGTCGCCGCGCCGGCGCTGGACATCATGATCGGGCGCTTCCTCTCCGCGCGCTACGGCGCCGACAGCGCCGTCTGCGCCGCCTTGAGGCGCGCCATACGGGTCCTGATCGTGGTCGGCGCCGCGGCGGTCTTCCTGTCGCTCTGGGGCTTCCACGTCGAGGCTCTCGAGGGCATCGGGATCGGCGGCTGGCTGGTCGCGGCGACGATCAACGTCGGCGTCACGGCCCTGGTCGGCTACGTCATCTGGCAGCTGGTCAGCGCCATGATCGACAGCCGCCTTGAGGCCGAAGGCGGCGGCGAACCGGGCGAGCACGCGGCCCCCGGCGGCGAGGGCGGCGGCGCCGGCGCGACCCGGACGGCGACCCTGCTGCCGCTGCTGCGCTCCTTCGCCTTCGCCACCATCGCGGTCATGGCGGTCATGACCGCGCTCTCGGGCCTCGGGGTCGACATCGGCCCGCTGCTGGCCGGCGCCGGCGTGGTCGGCATCGCCATCGGCTTCGGCGCCCAGACCCTGGTACGGGACATCGTCTCCGGCGCCTTTTTCCTGATCGACGACGCCTTCCGCATGGGCGAATACATCGACGTCGGCGCCGCCAAGGGCACGGTGGAGAAGATCTCGGTCCGCAGCCTGCGCCTGCGCCACCATCGCGGGCCGTTGAACACCATTCCCTTCGGGGAGATCCGGACCCTGACCAACTACTCGCGCGACTGGGTGATCATGAAGCTGCCGATGCGGCTGACCTACGACACCGATCCCGTGAAGGTGAAGAAGATCGTCAAGCAGATCGGCCTGGAGATGTCCGAGGACCCGGATCTGGGCCCGATGCTGCTGGATCCGCCGAAGTCCCAGGGCGTCCTGCAGATGGACGACTCGGCGATGATCCTGCGGGTGAAGTTCATGGCCAAGCCTGGGGAACAGTTCGTCCTACGCCGCGAGCTGCTGCACCGGATTCGCGCCGCCTTCGCGCGGGAGGGCATCACCTTCGCCAGCCGCGAGGTCACCGTCCACGTGAGCGGCGACGCCGAGAACGGCAAGACCAAGGAAGCCGCCGCCGCGGCCGCCCGCCGGATCCTGGACGACGAGGCCGAACGCCAGCAGGCTGCCGCCGCCGGCGCCGGGGATACCCGCTAGAGCCGGCTGCTGAGCAGCTTGAGCCCTGCGAGGCCGAAGAATGCGCAGAGGGCCGCCTGAATCGCCCGTCGCGCCTTGCCGTAGAGCCGCAGCATGGCGGTCGTTGAGAAGGCCAGGGCGTAGAGGCAGTGGATCAGCAGCGACAGAAGGCCGGTGCCTGCCACGATGACGAAGGCGACCCAGAGCGGCGCGTCGGGCTGGAGGCCGAGGGAGATGATCGCGATCCAGGCCAGGGCGGCCTTGGGGTTGGTCATCTGGATCGCCAGGCCGCGCAGGAAATAGCCGAAGGGGCCGCGCCGGCCGCCGGACAGCGTCGTCGCGGCAATGTCGTGGGCAGAGGCTGCGGCGCGGAACGATTTGTAGGCGAGCCACAGCAGGTAGAGGCCGCCCACGACCTTAATGACCGTCAGCGCCGCGGCGTAGGAGGCGAGCAGGGCGGAGAGGCCGGCCGCCGTCAGCAGGGCCCAGCAGCAGGATCCGGCGGCGACGCCGCCCGCCAAGCCCAAACCGGCGCGCCGTCCGGCGCTCATCGAGGTCCCCAGGATCGCCAGGACGTTCGGGCCGGGGCTCATGATGGACAGCAGGAAGGCCGAATAGGCCAGAAAGATTCCGGGCAGGTAGGTCGACAGCTCGGCCATGCGCTCGCTTTCCAGGTGGCGTCTTCGGTAGCAGCGGTCTGTATAGCAGAGGCCTCCCGACAGAGGCTTGTCAGGAGGCTTGCCGTCGGGATTGGAGCGATCCGATTGCCCGCATGGGCCAACATCCGGGCTTCGCGTGTTTCCGCTGATGCCGCACTGTGGGGCCGGGTTCTTATTGCCGGAGGCGCTGCAACATGGATCGTGACCCGCTCGACACGTTCGGCTCCTTTCTTATGAGGAAGTTCAGAGACAGAGCCATCGACCGATACGATCTCTTGGCGCGCGGGCACTTCAAGGCGCCGCGCGATCAAGAGCTGCAGAACGACCTCGCGTCCTTGAGCGCGGCGCAACGGGACATCGTTCGGAACTGCGTGATCGACTGTGTCGACGGCGGGCTGCACGACTTCCTATTCGCCTTGCAGGAAACCGCCGACTTCGAGAACGAGGTCCGGGTCATGGTCGACGGCAAGAACGTCGCGGAGATCAGTGACGGCCTCCAGGGCGAGCTCTTCTCGGAAGACGGCTGGTTCGCCCGCTTCAGCGCCTATGGCGAGCCGGCGGATTAGCGCCCCCGCCGGTTTCTTTCCTTGGCCTGCGGTCCGAAGGCACCACATGCTTCGGTACACCGGTGATCTTTGCGAAAAGAAGAGGTCGAGAGCCATGGCAGGTGAGAAGAAGGCCCGCGCGATCGGATTCAACCACGTGGCGCTGGAGGTCGGCGACATTGGCGAGGCGCTCGAGTTCTACGGCCGTTTCCTGGACTTCGAGCTGCAGAGCCGGAGCGAGACCATGGCCTTCATCTATTTCGGCGACCAGTTCGTTAATTTCTCAAAGGGCCGCCGCCAGGCCCCGGACGACGCCCGCCACCTCGGGCTGGTGGTCGACGACAAGGAGGCGGTGCGGGCGCAGCTCGACGAGATGGGGGTCGAGATCCTGCCCGGCCCCTTCCTCGACTTCCTCGATCCCTGGGGCAACCGGATCGAGATCGTCGGCTACCGGAACATCCAGTTCACCAAGGCCCCCGAGGTCCTGCGCGGCATGGGCCTGGCGCATCTCGAGAAATCCGAAAAAGCCTTGGATGAGCTCGCCAAGAAGGGCATGGCTCCCGATCCCGCCGGCGACCGATAGGGGTTAGCCTTTGGGGTCACTTCGTCTGGAGGGCTGTGCTATCACGCGGGCATGGCGGTTGCGAAACTCGACATCGTGATCCCCGTGCTGGGCGCGCCGCCGGCGTTGGCGGCGACCCTGGCCGCCCTGGAAGAGAGGCGGGCGGCAGGTCTGGTCGGCGAGGTGGTCCTGGTCAGCGGCGACGGCGACCCCGAATTGCGGCAGCGCTTCGGCGAGGCAGCGCGGGTGATCGCCGCCGCTGCCGGACGCGGCCAGCAACTGGCGGCGGGCGCGCAGGCCTGCGATGCACCCTGGCTGCTGTTCCTGCATGCGGACACCCGGCTCGGCGCGGGCTGGGCGGCCCAGGCGAAGGCCTTTGTGTCCGGAACGCCGGGCGGTGAGCGGGCCGCTGCCTTCCGACTCGCCTTCGACGCCTCGCACGGCGCGGCGAGGTTCATCGCGGCCCTGGCCAACTGGCGCAGCCGCCGGCTGGGCCTGCCCTACGGCGACCAGGGGCTGCTGATTTCGCGCAAGCTCTACGAAGAGGTCGGCGGCTTCCGGCCGCTCGTCCTGATGGAGGACGTCGATCTGGTGCGGCGGATCGGCCGGCGGCGCCTGATTATCCTGGAGGGCCGCGCGGTGACCTCGGCCGACCGCTACCGCCGCGACGGCTGGTGGCTCAGGCCCCTGCGCAACCTCTCGGTCCTGACGCTCTACTTCCTCGGCGTGCCGCCGGCGACCCTGCGCCGGCTCTACGGCTAGGCACCGCGCCTTGTCGTCCGCCCGGAGAAAACCCGCCCGGCACCTGGTGATCTTCGCCCGCGCCCCGCGCCTGGGGCGGGTCAAGCGGCGGCTGGCAAAGGATTTGGGCGCGCTCGTCGCTCTTCGTTTCCACCGCCTCAACACCCGTGTCCTGCTGCGCCGGCTGTTGGGCGATCCGCGCTGGACTACCTGGCTCGCGGTGACGCCCGATCCGGCCGCGCGGGACACGGGCGCCGTTTGGCGCCATCGCGGGCCCTTGCTCGCCCAGGGGGCAGGCGACCTCGGGGCGCGGATGGGCCGGGTGCTGCGCTGGCTGCCGCCCGGGCCGGTGGTCATCCTCGGTAGCGACATTCCGGGCATCGACCCGACGCGCGTTGCCGCCGCCTTCCGGGCCCTGGGGCGGGCCGACTTCGTGCTCGGGCCGGCGGCCGACGGCGGCTACTGGCTGATCGGCGCGCGGCGCCGGCCGGCCCTGCGTTTGTCCTTCGCCGGCGTGCGTTGGGGCGGGCCGCAGGCCCTGGCGGACACCCGCGCGAAGATGGCCGGTCGCGTGGTGCTTCTGGACGAACTTCAAGACGTCGACACCGCCGCCGACCTGGCGCGGATCGATCCGGCAGCCTGGACGCGGCTGGTCACTCCGCCGCGTCGAGGTGCTCCTTGAGCCGCGGCATGAGCTCCGCGAGGTTGCAGGGCCGGTGCCGGATGTCGAGCTGGTAGCGCAGGATCTCCTGCCAGCCGTCCCGGCAGGCCGAGGGCGAGCCGGGCAGGGCGAAGAGGTAGGTGCCGTCGGCGACGCCGCCGATGGCCCGGCTCTGGATCGTCGAGGTGCCGACCTTCTGGAAGCTGATCCAGCGGAACAGCTCGCCGAAGCCCTGGATCTCCTTCTCGATCACCGCGGCGAAGGCCTCCGGCGTCACGTCGCGTCCGGTCACCCCGGTGCCGCCGGTCGAGATCACCACGTCGACCTCGGGATCGGCCGCCAGGGCGCGCAGCTTGGCCTCGAGCGCGGCCTGCTCGTCGCGCAGGATCTCGCGGCGTACCACCTTGTGGCCGTCGGCCTCGATCAGCTCCTGCAGGGTCCGTCCGGACTTGTCGTCCTCGAGGGTCCTGCTGTCGGAGACCGTCAGGACCGCGATGTTGACCGCTTGGAAGGGCCTGCGGTCATCGATGTTTGCCATTCTGTGCCACCCCGTTCGCACTCCCGTCGAGCGCCTTATAGCTCGGCCAGTCGCCGGCCGCCAGGGCGTCCAGCGACGGTGCGGGCTGGCCGAGGCGCTCCCTGTATATCCATAGATTGGTCAGGACCCGCTCGATGAAAAGGCGGGTCTCGCGGGCGGGCAGGCTTTCGATGAACAGCAGCGGATCGTTGTCGTAGCTCATCCGCTTCTGCCAGCGGCCCAGGTTGCCGGGGCCGCCGTTGTAGGCCGCGGTCAGGCGGAAGAGGTTGCCGCCGACCCGGGCGTTGTCCAGCAGGTGGGCGAGGTACTTCTGGCCCAGCTCGATGTTCAGCTCGGGATCGAACAGCCGGTCGCGCCCGGAGCGGCGCTGCAGGCTGCGATCGCGGCCGATGAAGCTGGCGGTGCGCGGCATCAGCTGCATCAGGCCGCGGGCCCCGTCCGGGCTCTTGGCCCGGGTTTTGAAGGCCGATTCCTGGCGCATGAAGGCGTAGACCAGGGCGCGGTCGACCCGGAAGCCCTTGCGCGGCTCCCAGGGCGGCAGGGGATAGAGGGCGACATCCAGGGAGGTGCCGTTCCAGGTCGCCTGGCCGGCCCCCTGGTCCAGGCGGCGCGCCAGCTTCAGCGCGAGCGCCGGCAGGCCGGCCCTGTCAGCCACGGCCAGCAGGGCGTCGACGGTCTCCGGCTCGTTCCAGTCCCGCATCCGCAGCAGCTCGCGCTGCGCCATGTCGCGCCGGCCGACCTGGACCAGGGCCAGGGCGCGGGCGCCGGCCGGCCGCGCCATCAGGCTCTCGACCATTGCCGGGGTGAAGCGCGGCGGCGTGAAGTCGAAGCTGGCCTCGATGCCCAGGGCGCGGCGCGCCAGCAGGCCGTAGAAGGTGCGTGGGTAGTCGGCGGCCAGGGCCAGCCAGCGGCTCATCTCGGCCGGCTGGCGCAGCCGCAGGTGCGCCCGGGCCGCCCAATAGGCGCCCGAGGACTTGTTCCAGGCCGATACCCTGTCCGACTCCGCAAGGGCCTCGAAATGGTGCGCGGCGGCGGCGAAGTCGCGCAGGCGCCAGGCCGCCAGCCCGGCGGTCCAATGGGCGATCGGGATCTCGCCGCCGGAGCGGCGGGCCGCCGGATCGGCCAGGTCGAAGGCCTTCTTGGGCTTGCCGTAGTAGAACCAGGCGGCCGCCACCTGGGCGTAGGCGTCGTCCAGCTCGACCTGGTCGAGAAGGCGCTGCGTGCTCTTCTGGCGCAGCAGCTTCTCGGTCGCCGACAGGCGGGTCCGGTAGATGTTGCGGCGGACCTGGCGCTGGATCCGCCGGACCTTGCGGCCGGTCTTGGCGCTGCGCTTGCGCGGCGACATGTACTCGCTGGTTCCGACCTTGCGGATCGGGCTCAGCAGCGAGCGGCTCGGCGACACCGGGCGCTGCGGGCGGCGGTAGTTCTTGGGCCGGCGCTTCAGGGCCAGGCGATAGACGCGTGCGGCGTCGGGATGGTCGGCATAGCGGTCCATCCACAGCTTCAGCTCGCTGTACTTCGCGCGGTAGAGGCGGGGGTGCATGAAGCGCTGGTACAGCACGTGGCCCATCAGCCGGCGGTCGGTCAGGGCCGCGATCTGCTTGTCCGCAGCCTTCCATTTGCCGTTGCGCTGGAGGAAGAAGATCTTGCGGTAGCGCTCGGCGTCAGCGGCCGAGAGGACCAGCGGCAGGCCGTTCTCGCCGAAGCCGCCCGGCGCCGCGAGCGTGGCCGGGGCCTCGGCCGTCTGGACCTGGGCCTCGGCGGTCTCGACCCGGCCGGGCTCGGCCTTGCCATTCTCGACTTGGCCATTCTCGACTTGGCCATTTTCGACCTGGCCCGTCTCGATCCGGGGGGCGGCCGGAACCGGGTCCGGCGACGCGGCCTGGGCCGTCGGGGCGAGGGCGACGAAGACGGGTGCCGCGACGGCGGCGGCGACGAGAAGCCGGTGGACCTGCCTGAATCTCACTAAGCTCTCCCCTCGGGCGCGGTAATTGACTCTGGTTAATGCTGCCGCAACCAATGCCTCGGGCCTCTTTATCAATTGTTCTCGATAACATCCGGTTAACGAAATGGATCACGCTCTGGCGGCCGGGTCGCTGCCACTGGTAAAGGCCGCACGGAAGCTGAGGAAATCGCGCCAAGCCAGGCGCTTCTGGGCCGGCTGGCGCAGAAGATAGGCCTGATGCAGCGTCGCCAGGGCCGGGATCGGCCGCGGCATCCCCGGGGATTGGTAGTGGAACCAGCGGCCGCGCAGCTTGAGGACGCCCTCGCTACGGCCCAGCAGGGACTTGGCCGAGGACCCGCCGACCAGCATCAGGTAGTCAGGCGCCACCAGCTCGATGTGCCGCTCGGTGAAGGGCAGGCAGGTGGCGATCTCGGCGGCGGTCGGGGTGCGGTTCCCCGGCGGCCGCCAGAACAGCATGTTGGTGATGTAGACGCTATCCCGGTCCAGGCCGATCGCGGCCAGCATGGCGTCGAGAAGCTTGCCGCTCGGGCCGACGAAGGGGATGCCCTGGCGATCCTCCTGCGGGCCCGGCGCCTCGCCGACGATCATATAGCGGGCCTGCGGATTGCCGTCGGCGAAGACGAGCTTGGTCGCGGTCTGCTTCAGGGGACAGCCGTCGAAGTCCACAAGGGCGGCGCGCAACTCCTCGACGTTGCGGGCGGCGGCGGCCAGCCGGCGGGCGGCCGCGACGGCGTCGCTGCCCGAGCGCAGCTCGGCCGGGGCTGCCTCCCAGAAGCCCTGCTGGCCGTCGGGTGCCCGTGCCGGCTCGCGGCGCGGCGCGGTCTCGGCTTCCGCCTGCGCCTTCCCCCGGCGCATCGCCTCTGCCGCCGCGGCCGAGCGTGCGAAGCGGTCGATCGCCGCCGCGCCGATCGCCTCGTCCGCACCGGCTTCGACTTGCCAGGCGAGGGCGGCGAGGGCGGCGTCCCTATGGCGGGATGACTGCGACATCGGCGAAGGATAGCTCCCGGTTCGTTTCCGCGAAAGCGACGGTAATACGGCTGCCTTGCCACCAGCTGGGGCGCCTCGGCCTGCACGCAGGTCCGGGTCGCGCGCAAGATCCCGGCACCGGTCTCCTAGATAGCTTGCTTCTGGCCGCGGCGAAAGCGCCGCGACGGCCGGTCACGAGGTCTCGACCCGAAGCGAGGGCTTGTCGTGGAGGGCGATCAGGTTGCGCAGGTGCGTGGTGTCGGCCTCGACCCGGGTAACGTCGGCGAGGTGCAGCAGGCTGTGCGGGCGGTCCAGGCTTTCCTTCGGGCCGTAGAGTCGCAGCACCGCGGTCTCCTCGTCCATCTCCTCGACCTCTCCGGCGGCGGCCAGGTCGCTGTCCAGTTCCTCCGTGTAGAGCACGGCGTGACCGAAGTGGGCGTCCAGGGTTCGGATCACCGTCTGGAAGGAGTCGAGCTCGATCTTGGGCCTTTCGGGCGACTGGCCGCTGCGCCGGATCAGGCGGGTGATCGCCTCGCGCTCCTTGCCGCCCCAGGCCAGCCGCGTGATGTCGTCCTTGCGCAGCACCGACAAGCCGTCGTAGCGGCCCTCGTCGTCGAAGCGCCGGAGGTAGAGGTAGCTGTAGGACACCTCGATGAGCGCGCCGCTGACGTAGCCGTCGCTCAGATGCTCGCGATGGACGTCCACCAGGGCCTGGCGGACGATCAGTTCCTTTATCATACGGTCCAGTAGCATGGCTCTTCCCTGCCGTCCCCGAGCGCCCTGTCCTCCGGCCGCCGTCGCCCCGGGCGGGATCGCGAGGCCCGAGCCTCGGGAAACGGCCATCTAACGGCCGCGGAGTGAAGCCTCGGTTTAGAGCGGTGCGCCTAGCGGCGCGGCTTGGCGACCCGCGGGCGTTCGGCTATACCGCGGGGCGGGGTGCAGGGAAAGACCGGAAAACGGCGGACCCGCTGCCGGGTGCCGTCGTTCAACTGGGGAGATCGGGCCGATGGAACGAGAGGCGATGGAATACGACGTGGTGATCGTCGGCGCCGGACCGGCGGGTCTGGCCGCGGCGATCCGCCTGCGCCAGCTGAGCGCCGAAAGCGGGCGCGAGATCAGCGTCTGCGTTTTGGAGAAGGGCTCCGAGGTCGGCGCCCACATCCTCTCGGGCGCGGTGCTCGATCCCCGGGCGCTGAACGAGCTGATCCCGGACTGGAAGGACAAGGGCGCGCCGCTGAACAGCCCGGTGACGGCCGAGAAGTTCCTGATGCTGCGCGAGAAGGGCGCCTTCTCGGTGCCGATCTGGGCCCTGCCGGGGCAGATGCACAACAAAGGCAACTACATCGTCTCGCTGGGTAACGTCTGCCGTTGGCTCGCGGAGCAGGCCGAGGCCCTGGGCGCGGAGATCTATCCAGGCTTTCCCGCGGCCGAGGTGTTGTTCCACGAGGACGGTCGGGTCAAGGGCGTCGCCACCGGCGTCCTGGGCGTCGGCCGCGACGGCCAGCCAAAGGACAGCTTCGAGCCGGGCATGGAGCTGCACGGCAAGTACACCTTCTTCGGCGAGGGCTGCCGCGGCTCCCTTTCGAAGCAGCTGATGGCGCACTTCAATCTGCGCGAGGGCGTCGATCCCCAGACCTACGGCCTCGGCATCAAAGAGCTCTGGCAGCTCGATCCCGCCCAGCACCAGCAGGGCCTGGTGATCCACAGCGCCGGCTGGCCGATGGACGACAAGACCTGGGGCGGCTCCTTCATCTATCACCTGGAGGATGGCCAGGCCTACGTCGGCTACGTCGTCGGCCTCGACTACGAGAACCCGCACCTCTCGCCCTTCCAGGAGTTCCAGCGCTTCAAGACCCATCCGGCGATCCGGCCGATGCTGGAAGGCGCCAAGCGCCTGGCCTACGGCGCCCGGGCGCTGAACGAGGGCGGCCTGCAGGCCATTCCCAAGCTGGTCTTCCCGGGCGGCGCCCTGATCGGCTGCTCGGCCGGCTTCCTCAACGTCCCCAGGATCAAGGGCAGCCACAACGCCATGAAGACCGGCATGCTGGCCGCCGAAGCCGCTGCCGAAGCCCTGCAGGCCGATGAGGGCGCCGCGGCCGAGCTGTCGGCCTATCCGAGGAAGTTCGAGGCCTCCTGGGTCCACGAAGAGCTGCACCGGGCCCGGAATTTCCGCCCCTCCTTCGCCAAGTGGGGCCTGATCGGCGGGATGCTCTACGGCGGCTTCGACCTCAAGGTCCTGCGCGGCAAGGCGCCCTGGACCCTGCGCCATACAAAGCCGGATCACGAGAGCCTGAAACCGGCCAAGGACATGCCGAAAATCGACTATCCCAAGCCGGACGGCGTCATTACCTTCGATCGTTTATCATCTGTTTACCTTTCCAATACGAATCATGAGGAGGACCAGCCAGTCCACCTGCAGCTGAAGGACCCCGCCGTTGCCGTCGACCACAATCTCGCCCTTTACGACGCCCCGGAACAGCGCTACTGCCCGGCCGGGGTCTACGAGATCCTGCGCGACGACGATGGCGGCAACCCCCGGCTGCAGATCAACGCCCAGAACTGCGTGCACTGCAAAACCTGCGATATCAAGGACCCGACCCAGAACATCAACTGGGTCACGCCCGAAGGCACGGGCGGACCGAACTATCCGAACATGTGAGCCGGGCGTGTTTTCCTGATGCTTTCCCTAAGAGCAGGCTTGCGCGGCAGTTGTCGAAGGCTCACTGGGTCATGTAAACTCATGATGCCTGGACCGGCGCTTGGCCGGCGGGCATCAGCCAAACGATCCGGAGCGACATGGTGCCGAGGATGACCGATCTGAGGCCGGGCCGCAGAAAGTGGACGCCGATCGTAGTGCCCGTCTTCGCGGCGGGCCTTCTTGCTTCCTGCGGATCCCAGCCCGAGACCGCCGAGGTCGGCAAGCCGGCCGGCCAGCCCGTTCTGCTGGCCGCCGCCGAGGGTGCGGACACCGGGGGATACAGGCTGGCACGTTCGCCCTACGGCCACTACCTGGCGGGGCGGCACGCGGACCGGCAGCGGGACCTGTCGCTGGCGGCCGACTTCATGCTGCGCGCGCTGGAGCTCGATCCGGAGAACTTGCAGATCCTGGCCCGGGCCTTTGCGCTCGCGGCCGGCGACGGTCGGGAGGTGGAGGCCGTCGATCTGGCCAAGCGCCTGATCGAGATCCGGCCGGACCACGCGACCGCCCGCCTGGTGCTCGCCGTCGATGCCATGCTGCGCGGCGACTATCCGGACGCCGAGGCACAGGTCGCGGCGATGCCCGGCGACGGCCTGGCGCAGGTGGTCTCCAGCGTCGTGGGCGCCTGGATCGCCCTGGGCGACGGAAACAAGCAGAAGGCCCTCGAACGGATCAACGCGCTGGCCCAGGTCAACGGCTTCAAGGCCATCTATCATCTGCAGATGGCGCTGCTGCTGGACGTCGCCGGCGACACCGGGGCGGCCGAGGCGGACTACGACGAGGCGCGGACGGAGTCCGGACGCCCCTGGCTCCGGCTCGCGGTCCTGGCCGGCAACGCCTACGAGCGGCTGGGCCGACCGGAGAAGGCCGAGGAAGCCTACCGCGAGGTGCTGTCGCGAAGCCCCGAGACGACCTTCTTCGATCCCATGCTGGCCCGTTTGGCCGAAGGCGACCGCCCCGCGGCCGAGGTTGCCGATCCCGCCGCCGGCTTGGCGGAGTCCCTCTTCAACCTCGGAAGCCTGCTGGGGCAGGAGCGTTCCGAGGACATGGCGCTGATCTACACCCATCTGGCGCTGCGGCTGCGGCCCAAGTTCGACGCCGCCCAGGTCCTGAAGGGCGAGATCCTTCAGCAGCAGGAGCGCGGCGACGAGGTGATCGCCGCCTACGAGAGGGTCGGCGAGGACTCGCCCTACTACTGGTCCGTGCAGCTGCGGATCGCGGAGGAGTTCGGGCGGCAGGAGCGGATCGACGACGCGGTGGCGCGCTTCGACGACCTGGCGGCCCGCAAGCCCGCGCATTTCGAGCCGCTTTACTACATGGGCAACCTCCTGCGCACCCAGGAGCGCTTCGAGGAGGCGGTCACGGCCTACGACCGGGCGCTGGAGCGGATCGGCGAACCCAAGGCCCGGCACTGGTCCGTGCTTTACTTTCGCGGCATCGCGCTGGAGCGGACCGACAAATGGGAGCGCGCCGAGGCCGACTTCCTCAAGGCCCTGGAGTTCGAGCCCGAGCAGCCCTACGTGATGAATTATCTGGCCTATTCCTGGGTCGAGAAGGAGATGAACCTCGATCAGGCCAAGGGCATGCTCAACCGTGCGGTCGAGCTTCGGCCCGACGACGGCTACATCGTCGACAGCCTGGGCTGGGTCTACTACCGAATCGGCGAGTACGAGAACGCGGTCAAGTACCTCGAGCGCGCCGTGGAGCTGCGGCCGCACGACCCGGTGATCAACGATCACCTGGGCGACGCCTACTGGAAGGTGGGCCGCAGGTCCGAGGCACGCTTCCAGTGGCGCCGGGCGCTGAGCTTCGAGCCCGAGGCCGAGCTGGTGCCGACGATCGAGAGCAAGCTCGACATCGGCCTGCACAACGCCGACAAGCAGAACATCTGACCGCGGCATGGCGGGCGGGACGCTGGGCGCGCGCGCCCCGGAACTGCGCCTGCGCGCCCGGGCCAAGGTCAACCTCTATCTTCACGTCACCGGCAAGCGCCTGGACGGCTATCACGAGCTCGACAGCCTGATGGTCTTTCCCGATCTCGGGGACGAGCTCTCCCTTGGGCGCGCGGCCGAGCTGTCGCTCGAGGTCGAGGGGCCCTTCGCCGCCGCTCTCGGCGCGGAAGGTCCGGACAATCTGGTGCTGCGTGCCGCCCGAGCCTTGGGCACGCTGGTCGGCGGCGGCCGGGGCGCGCGCCTGCGTCTGACGAAAAATCTGCCGGTTGCGGCCGGGATCGGCGGCGGCTCGGCCGACGCCGCGGCGACCTTGAGGGGCCTGATCCGGCTCTGGAACCAGGAGGTTTCAGAAGCGAAGCTGCGGGCGCTGGCCCTGGAACTCGGCGCCGACGTGCCGCCCTGCCTGGAAAGCCGCCCGGTCTTCGCCCGCGGCATCGGCGAGGACCTGACCCCGGCGCCGCCGCTGCCGCCCTTCTGGGTGGTGCTAGTCAACCCCGGCGTACCGTTGTCAACCGCGAAGGTCTTCAACACGCGCCGTGGGGCCTTTTCCGAAGCGGCTGCCGTCTGGGGTGATCCGCCGCGCGATCTCGACGACGTTCTGGACGTGCTGTATTGGAGCTGCAACGACCTGGAGCGTCCGGCGATCGCCTTGGCGCCAAAGGTCGGTGACGTGCTCGCTGCCCTGCAGTCCCTGGAGACCTGTCGCCTGGCCCGCCTCTCAGGTAGCGGCGCGACCTGCTTCGGGATCTTCGCGGAGGCGGATCAGGCGGCAGAGGCCGCCGCGGCGCTGTCCTCGGCTCATGCGGACTGGTGGGTCGCCGCGGCGCCGGTCGCGGACTGATCGGCCGGCAACACCTGGCCTGCGACCTTGCGAAAGGCGCAGCCCGGACGTAAGGTCCGCGCCGTCTGCAAAGCTACTTGGGGCGTAGCCAAGTGGTAAGGCAGCGGGTTTTGGTCCCGCGATCCCAGGTTCGAATCCTGGCGCCCCAGCCACTCCTCTCGATTTCCGCTTCGGATCACCGGGTGGTTGCCCGGCTCTCCGCGCGCCGCTGTGGCGGCCGCCAGCCCGGGCGGCGGAACAGCAGGCCCAGAGCCTCGACCAGGGATTCCGCCGCGCGCAGGTCGCGAAACAGGATCCCAGCCTCGTAGAAATGGACCTTGAACGGGTTCTTGGAGTTCAGCGGCCTGGTCAGGCCGTAGACCGGGGTCTCCGCCTCCGCCCGGTAGGTGCCGAAGATCCGGTCCCAGATCATCAGCACGGCGCCGTAGTTGCGGTCCAGGCAGCCGGCGTCGGCGCCGTGGTGGACCCGGTGGTTCGAGGGCGTGTTGAAGACGCGGTCCAGCCAGCCCAGGCGCCCGATCATCTCGGTGTGCAGCCAGGTCTGGTAGCTGAGGATGAGAACGAAGGCCGCCAGGACCAGCAGGGGATTGAAGCCCAGGGTCACGATCGGCAGGTAGAAAACCGGCGAGATGAACTGGTCCACAAAGGAGATCCGGTAGGCGGTGGCCTGGTTGAAGTGCGGCGAGGAATGGTGCACCGAGTGGGCCAGGGCCCAGAGCAGGCGGATCTCGTGCGACAGCCGGTGCTCCCAGTAGTAGGCGAGGTCGACCAGGATCACCGCCAGGACCGCGCTCCACAAGGTGGTTGGGATCTGCCAGGGCACCAGGGCCTGGACACCGAGATAGACCGCGAGCCAGGACGCCGCCAGCAGGAGCTCTGCGGCGATCGACGGCACCAGCGTACTGTAGCTGGCCAGCATCTCGAGCCAGCGCTCCTTGCCGAGCCGACGCCGCCGCCAGAGCCAGAGCAGCTCGACCAGAAGCAGGACGAGCGCGAAGACCGCCAGCAGGTCTCCGACCCCGAAGATCGCGGTCTCGATTGCGCCCAGGGCTTCCTCCATGCGCCGCTCCTTCCCCCAATCCGCAGGCAATAACGAGAATGATCGTTCTCATTATTAACTGGGCAAGGTCGGGCTTGCGGTCAATTAAAATGTGAACGATCATTCTCATTATTCGTCTCCGGCGGCGAAGAAATGGAGAGAGGTCGTCTTGGCGCGAACCCGTGACCAGGCCCGCTTCGAGGCGCGGCGCGACGAGATCCTGCAGGCCGCGGCCGGCTGCTTCGTCCGGCGCGGCTTCCATCAGACCGGCATGCAGGAGATCTGCGCCGCGGCCGGGATGAGCCCCGGTGCCCTCTACCGCTACTTCGACAGCAAGGACGCCATCATCGAGGCCATCGCCGAAGCGGAGCGGGAAGAGAACGCGGCGCTGCTCGCGGCCCTGGCCGAGAGCCGCGATCCGGTCGCCGGCCTGCAGGCGGTGGTCGAAGCGGTACTCCTGGCCTATGCCGATCCGGACGCGGGCCGCCTGGCGGTCGAGGTCCTGGCCGAGGCGGCGCGCAACCCCCGGGTCGCCGAAGGCTTCGCCCGCAACCTCGCCGAGATGAAGGCCGGCGTCGTCGCCGCGCTCGAGGCCGGCCAGACCGAGGCGGTGATCGATCCCGGCCTCGCCACGGGCCCCGCCGCCGAGGTCCTGATCGCCCTCATGGACGGCCTCTGCGCGCGTTCGATTCTCGATCCCGCGCACGATCCGCAAACCCTCTTGCCGACGCTCCGGACCCTGATCCGCCGATTCCTGGAGGTCCCGGGGTGACCCTGCCGGGGTCGTCTCCAAGGTCTCGCCGGCGGGCAGGGGAGGCTGTCCGAGGGGCAGGCGCGACGCCGGTCGAGGACCCTCAAGCGCCCTGGCCTCGCTCTCGAAATCAGGGGCTTCGAGCCCGCTTCCAGGCCCGGCATTCTTGTTTGGAATCACTCTAATTCGGTACCCGTGGGTGACTTTAGAGGATTTCTAAATGGTACCCGCCGCGTGACTGTGATGGGCCTGATCTTAAGATGATTTTCAAGATAAATAGAATAACATATTGCAATTATTTATATACTTGGTTCCAAATTTGGGGCGAGCCAGGCCCGGCTGATCGCGAGGAATCGTCATGTGCTTGCTGGTGCCGGCCCGAGGTCGAGCAAAAGTGCCGGAATCGGGTGCCGCGGCCGCCAGCGGCCCGCCATGCGCGCTTCGGGCCGCCGGAAGCTCCCCTTCGCGAGCCTTCTGTGCCATCCTGCCGGCCGCCCCCAGGCCGTGAAGGACCGACGCCCATGACCTCGATTTCCGACGTGCTCGGCTTCTGGTTCGCGCCCGGCATGGCCGCGCGCTGGTTCGTCAGCGACCCCGCCTTCGACGCCGAGGTGAAGGCGCGGCTTGGCCGGGCCGCCGAGGCGGCGGCCCGCGGCGAGCTCGACCACTGGGCCGAGACTCCGGAGGGTGCCGTCGCCCTGGTTCTGCTGCTCGACCAGGTGCCGCGCAATCTCTACCGCGGCGACGGCCGTGCCTTCGACGGCGACGCCGCAGCCCGCGCCGTCACCCGGCGCGCGCTGGAGGCAGGTTTCGACCGGGAGCTCGACCAGGCCCAGCGGCTGTTCCTCTACCTGCCGCTGGAGCACAGCGAGGCGCTGACCGACCAGGAGGACTGCTGCCGCCTGGTCGAGGAACTGACCGACAATCCGGACTGGGCCGACTACGCCCGGCGGCACCGCGACATCATCGCCCGCTTCGGTCGTTTCCCGCACCGCAACGCGGCCTTGGGGCGGGAGTCGACGGCGGAGGAAAAGGGCTTCCTGGAGGAAGCGGGATCCGGCTTTTAGGTGCCCTCGCCCTTCGGCACCTGCCGGACGGCGGCGACCGGCCGCGGCCGCGTCTGCTGTGCCGGCGCCTCGGGCTCGGCCAGGGCCTTCGGCAGCTCGCCGATGGATTTGACGTGCAGGTCGCGCTGCGGGAAGGGGATCTCGATGCCTTCCTCCCGAAAGGCCTCATCGATGGCGAAGCGCAGGTCGCTGGGGACCCGGAGGAAATAGTCGACGTCGCTCAGGAAGCAGCGGAGCTGGAAGTCCAGGGAGGAGTCGCCGAAGTTCCGGAACACCACGTAGGGCGCCGGCTGCTTCAGCACCTGGTGATGCTCGGCGGCGCAGCGCAGCAGGACCTCGCGCACCTTCGTCGTGTCCGACCCGTAGGCCACGCCGATATCGATCATGACCCGGCACAGCCGGTTCTTGTGGGTCCAGTTGCCGACCGCGCTGGAGATCAGCTCCGAGTTCGGGATGATGACGGACTGCCGGTCGAAGGTCTCGATCTCGGTCGCGCGGACCGAGATCCGCTTCACCGTGCCTTCGTAGCCGCCGATGATCACCCAGTCGCCGACCTTGACCGGCCGTTCGACCAGCAGGATCAGGCCCGAGACGAAGTTGTTGACGATGGCCTGCAGGCCGAAGCCGATGCCGACCGAAAGCGCGCCGGCGATGATCGCCAGGTTGGAGAGATCGAGTCCCAGAGCCTGGATGCCGATCAAGGCCGCCACGGCGAAGCCGACGTAGCCCAGGGCCATGGAGAGCGAGTTGCGCACGCCCATGTCGAAGCGCGTGCGCGGGAAGACCTTCTCGTTCAGGGTCCGCTGCAGCATCCGGGTGATGGCCACCACAACCAGGAAGACGATGGCTGCGGTCACGATCTCGCCCAGGGAGATCCTGACGTTGCCGATCCTGAACCCTGCGAACAGGGCGACGACCCAGTTCCAGAGGTCGTCCCTCGGCACGCCCCAGATCAGGAGGCCGAGACCGAGGCCGAAGCCCCAGGCGGTGATGTCGAGGGCGAAGCGGAACCAGAACTTCAGAAGGCTGCGGGTCTGGTGCCTCAGCTCGAGCGCCTCGCGGATCACGCTGGTGCGCAGTCCCACCCCGATCAGCTCCCGGCCCAGGCCCCGCAGCAGGAAGATGCAGCCCAGCATCCCGGCGCTGAAGATCAGGTTGTTGATCAGGTAGCTGCCCAGGTCGGCGTAGCCGAGCACCGAGGCCGCGATGCTGGCCAAGGCGATCAGCGCGGCCAGGCGCCGGGCGATCATCCAGGCCCGGCGCCGGCGCGCCGGCATCTCGCTGGGTTCCTCTTCGGCGCGCTCGTCGCCGGCCTCCGGTGCGTAACGCCAGAGCGAGCTGCGCAGCAGGGTCAGGGCGACGATGGCCTCGAAGGTGGTGGTGATAAAGCTGTAGAGCGACTCCAGCTCCAGCGAGATCGGCAGGGATTCGGTCGACCACAGGAAGAAGAGATCGACGGCGAATACGGCGGCCAGCAAGGTGATGCGGTGGTTGATTCGCCGCGCGTTCTCCGGCAGCAGTGGCAACAACCGCCAGGCCGGCAGGTCGGGCGCCAGCACGGCCCGCGGCAAGGCCGCGGCCAGCACCAGGATGATCAGGGCCAGGAACAGGCTTTGGGCCATGTCGCCGAGCAGGCCGGTCAGCAGGCTGTCCGGGCTGGAACTCCGGTACAGGAAGGCCGCCAGGATAACCGCGGGGATCGCGCCGTCCGCCAGGCCCTTGCCGATGGCCGCGAAAAGGCGGCGGGTGTAGCTCGGCGCCGTCTCGGCCGGATCGCGCCTAAGCCAGCGCAGCAGGAAGTACCGGAGCGCGGCGCCGAAACCGATCGCCACAAATCCGCCCAGAAGCAGCATCCGGTAGAACAGGAAATCGCTGCGCTCCTCGAGGCTCAGGGTTTCCCACCACACGGCGGGTGCGGCGGCCATTTGACGAAGGACCGCCAAGCCCTCGGGCAAGGCGGCGGTGAGGATGTCGGGGTCCAAGGGCAGGCGAACCCGCCTGGACAGCTGGCGGACGGTCTGGGCCCGAAGCAGGGCACTGATTCGGCCGTCCAGCTGATTCGCCTTGGTGATGACGAGTTCGCTCTCCTTGACCTGCGCATCGAGCTCGGCGATCTCCTGGCGGAAGGCTTTGCGCTGATCGGCGATGGCCTCCGCCTCGGGCGGCTCGCCCTCCGCCGGCGCCGGGCCCAGGGCCGCGAGCCGTGTCTCGATCCGCGAGAGTTCCGTTTCCGCCTCGGCTATGGCAATACTGGCCGCCGCGCGCAGCTGGCCCAGGTCCGCCCGGATCTCGTTGGCGCGGGGTTCGGAGAGCGTCGGGCCCCTGCTCTCGGCCTCGGCGGTCGCCAGGGCCTGGTTCCAGGCCTTAAGCCGATCCTCGAAGGACGGCGCCTCGATCGTCCCCTCGGCCGCGCCCTCGGTCGTCTGGGCGCGGGCCGGAGCCGAGCCCAGGCCGGCGGCCAGCAGGGCCAGAAGCGCAAGGAAGGCCAGACCCGCGACGGCTAGGCTGCGGCGCCGTGCGGGCGCAGAGAGAGTCTCGGCGAGAGCGTTTGCTCCGGGCATCCCTCAGACCCCCAAACCTTCCTCCGCTCCCCGTCGCCGGCGGCGCGCGGCGCCGTCTGGCTTCATGGGATCATGACATAGAGCAAGACCGGAGGGCGAGCTAGGGGATTCGCACGGCCCGCCTTGGCACCTTGGGCGTTTGGAAGCCGCCTCAGCCCCGTCCGTGCGGCGCCATGAAGTCGATCTCCGGGCCCCGGGGGACGATGCCGGTCGGGTTCACGCTCAAGTGGCTGGCGTAGTAGTGCTGCACGATGTGGTGCAGGTTGACGGTCTCGGCGATGCCGGGGACCTGGTAGAGCTCCCGGGTGTAGGCCCAGAGGTTGGGATAGTCGACCAGGCGCCGCAGATTGCACTTGAAGTGGCCGTGGTAGACCGGATCGAAGCGCAGGAGGGTCGTGAAGAGCCGCCAATCGGCCTCGGTGATGCGATCGCCGACCAGGTAGCGTTGGCGGCCGAGCCGCGCCTCCAGCTCGTCCAGGGTCTCGAAAAGCTCGGCGAAGGCCTGGTCGTAGGCGGCCTGGGTGGTCGCGAAGCCGGCCTTGTAGACGCCGTTGTTGACCCGGTGGTAGATCGGCTCGTTGACTGCATCGATCTCGGCGCGCAGGGCCTCGGGGTAGAAGTCGACCTCCCCGTCGCCCCATTGGTCGAAGGCCGCATTCAGCATGCGGATGATCTCCGAGGACTCGTTGCTGACGATGGTGCCGCGCTGCTTGTCCCAGAGCACGGGCACCGTGACCCGGCCCGTATAGTCGGCCTTGGCCGCGGTGTAGACCTGGTGCAGGAAGTCCTTGCCCAGGACCCGGTCGCCGGTCACCGCGTCGTCGCCGTCCTCGTTGCCAAAGCTCCAGCCGTTCTCGGCCATGTGCCAATGCACGACGTCGACCGAAATCACCTCCTCCAGGCGCTTGAGCCGCCGGAAGATCAGGGTCCGGTGCGCCCAGGGGCAGGCCAGGGAGACGTAGAGGTGGTAGCGTCCCGGCTCCGCCTTGAAGCCGGAACCGCCGTCCGCGGTCACCCAGTCGCGGAAGGCGCTGTCGCTGCGCCGAAAGCGGCCCCCGCTCGTCTTGGTGTCGTACCACTCGTCGCGCCAGATGCCTTCGACCAGCTTGCCCATCGTTCCGTTTCCTTTCGCGTTGGTCACAAAACCTTGCGGCCCAGGTGATCCTCCCGGATGCCAAGGCGCCGACGCCGTGCTATGACCGCCCGTCGAGAATAACGCGAGCGGCGCCGAAGGCCGCCGTGCTTGGGGGCGGAAACTTGGTCCAGGGCGTCAGGGAGACGATCGTCTCCGGCATCAACCGGCGGTTCTTCTACGGCTGGGTCATCGTCGGCGCGGCGAGTCTCGGCATCCTCGCCTCGGGGCCCGGGCAGTCCCACACCTTCTCGGTCTTCGTCGGGCCGATCGGCGAGGACCTCGGCATCTCGAGCGCCTCCATCGCCAGCGCCTACGGCCTGGCGACCCTGGCCGCCGCCTTCCTGCTGCCGCAGATGGGCCGCTTCATCGACCGCTACGGTCCGCGGCGCATGCTCGGCGTCATCGTGGTCCTGCTCGGCCTGGCTTGCGCCTTCTTCGGCGCCGCCGCCAACTTCCTCTGGCTGGCGGTCGGCTTCGGACTGCTGCGCTTTCTGGGCCAGGGCTCGCTGATGCTTGGCTGCGCCAACCTGGTCTCCCAGTGGTTCAGCCGCAGCCGCGGCCTGGCCATGAGCCTCATGGCCCTGGGCTTCGGCATCTCCATGGCGATCCATCCACCGCTCTCGGAGGCCCTGGTCGAGGCGATCGGCTGGCGCCAGGCCTGGGTCGTGCTCGGGCTCCTCACCTGGCTGCTGATGCTGCCGCCGGTCCTGCTGCTGATCCACGACAAGCCGGAGCCGCTCGGCCTGCGGCCCGACGGTTCGGGCCGTGGCGTGGCGGCCACCGAGGCCGAGCCGGCGGAGGAGATCACCGGCCTGACCCTGCAGCAGGCCCTGCGCCAGCCGGCCTTCTACATCGTCTCCTTCGGCTGGTTCGCCATCGCCATGCTGGTCACGACCCTGCACTTCTATCAGGTTTCGATCATGACCGCGCAGGGCCTCTCCAGCGAGCTGGCGGCCCGGGTCTTTCCGGTCTCGGCCGTGACCATGGTGGCGACCATGCCGCTGGTCGGCCGGCTCTTCGACCGCCTGCGCACCCGTGTGGTCTTCGCCCTGGGCCTGCTGATCACCGCGGCCGGGCTGGTCGGCATCACCTTCGTCACCGACTGGGTGAGCGCGGTGCTCTACGCCCTGGTCTTCGGGCTCAACAACGCCTTCTCCATGACCATGTTCGGCTACCTCTGGCCGCGCTACTTCGGCCGCCTGCACCTGGGCGCGATCCAGGGCACCGGCCAGATGATCGGCGTGGTCGGCGCCTCGCTCGGGCCGCTGCCCGTGGGTCTGGCCTTCGACTTCGCCGGCAGCGCCGAGCTGACCCTGCGCCTGCTGGCGCTCTACCCGGTCATCGCGGCGATCGTCGCCCTGCTGTTCCTGCGCACGCCGCGGGACGTGACCGGCAGCGAGCACCTGGAGTGAGGTTGCTCGCCCCTTCACGTTCTCTGTCATCATCGGACTTGATCCGCTGATCCATGGCGGCGCGGCGAGATGGATGCCCGGGTCAAGCCCGGGCATGACAGAAGAGAAGGGTGTCATCCGAAGATGCTGAGGTCGAGGGTTGCGCTGGGGCCGAGCCAGATGGCGTGGTCCCGGTGGTCGGCCAGGTCGTCGCCGCTTTCCGGATGGACGAAGACGGTCAGGCCCAGGCGGTTGAGCGCCAGCCAGGGCACGATCTCGGGGAAGACCTCGGGGGCGAAGGCGATCTGGTAGCTCCAGCGGGGATGCGGCCCGACCGTCTTCTCGTGCCAGCGGCCCATCGCGACCGGAAAGCGGGCCTCGACGGCCTCGCGGACCGCGCGTGCTTCGTCGCGCGTTCCGGCGTCGAAGTAGACGTGGGCGTGATAGCCGGTGATGCTGCCTGCGTCCTTGTCGGTCATGGTCTCGGTCCTTTCCTCTTGCCGGCCTGAGCGGGCTCAGAACTCCCGCCCGATGGCCCGGTCGAGCGACAGCTTGCCGCCGCCGTGGAAGGCGCAGGCCAGGGCGATGATGCCCCAGAGCAGGGGATACTCGTAGCCGCCGTTGGTCCAGAAGAAACCGTTGGCCAGGTGGACCTTGAAGGCGGCGACTGCCATCAGGATCGCGATGGCCGCGGCCGCCGGACGAGTCAGAAGGCCGAGGGCGAGAAACAAGCCGCCGAAGAACTCCACCGCGCCGGTCAGATAGGCCAGCGGCAGGGCCGGCTCGAGGCCGATCTGACTGAAGAAGGCGGCCGTCGCATTGATATCGCCGCCGAACCAGCCGAAGAGCTTCTGCGCGCCGTGGGGCACGACGAAGAGGCCGGCCGCGAAGCGGATCAGCGGATAGCCGTAGGGCGCCAGGGCCCGGGTCAGCGGCGCGACCGCCGGGATGATCGGGCGCGGCGCGCCCCGAGTCTGGGTATCGGTCGTGGACATGGGGGGTCTCCTTTACTCGGTGTCTTTGCGTCTTCGGAGCCTTCCCATCACCCAGCTCCGGCTAAGCTCGGCTGTCTGCCTCGCCAAACCTCCGCATCCCTCTCCCACCGGGAGAGGGAGGGGCCCAGCGCCGTGAGGCGGTGGGAGGGTGAGGGGCCACCGCTCCGGGTTCAGGCCAGGTCGGCGAGCAGGATCTCACTGTCCTTCAGGGCGGTGATGGTGACCGCCTCGACCTGCGAGATCGCGACGCCGTCACGGGCCTCGGCGGTCTTACCGTCGACCTCGATCCGGCCGCTCGCTGGGACCAGGTAGGCCTTGCGGCCCCGCTGCATGGCGTGGGTCACGCTTTGCCCGGCCTTGAGGGTCGCACCGAGGATCGCCGCGTCCTGGTGGATCGGCAGCGGGCCCTCCGGATCGGCGGTCGTGTCCTCGGGGCGGCCCGAGGCGAGGGCGACCAGCTCGCCGGCGCGGTCCGCCTTGGGGAAGCGCCTGGCCTCCCAGCGCGGCCGGACTCCCGCCGTCGCCGGCTCGATCCAGATCTGGAAGATCTGAGTCGTGTCGTCCTCTAGGTTGTGCTCGGCGTGCCAGATCCCGGTCCCGGCCGACATGACCTGGACGTCCCCGGCCTCGGTGCGGCCCTCGTTGCCCAAGTGGTCCCGGTGGCTGATCGCGCCCTTGCGGACATAGGTGATGATTTCCATGTCGCGGTGGCCGTGCAGGTCGAAGCCGGTGCCGGGCTGGATCGTGTCGTCGTTCCAGACCCTGAGCGGTCCCAGGCCCATCCGCGAGGGATCGTGGTAGCCGGCGAAGCTGAAGTGGTAGCGCGCCGCGAGCCAGTCGTTGTCGAAGCGGCCGAGCGCGTTGAAAGGTCTGACTTCGATCATCCTTGGTCTCCTTCAGGGTCCGGGGCCGGGTCTTCGGCCGGCCCCGCAGTGCTTGCGATTGCCGTCCATATAATTTGTTTCGCGATCAATCATAATAGGCTACAAAGTCAACTCACTGTTTCCTGAAAGAAACGATGGCGCTGGAACATCTGACCGGTATGGCGATCTTCGCGCGGGTCGTCGAGCTCAAAAGCTTCACCCGGGCGGCGCGCGAGCTCGGCATGACCAAGTCGACGGTGTCCAAGCAGATCGGCCGTCTGGAGGACCGCCTGGGCCTGCGTCTGCTCAACCGCTCGACCCGGCAGCTCTCGCTGACCGAGGCCGGCGCGGCCTTCTACCAGGGCTGCCGGCAGATGGTGGCTGAGGCCGAGCAGGCCGAGCAGGCGGTTTCCTTCCTGGCCGAGGCGCCCCGGGGCACGCTCTACGTCAACGCGCCGGTCTCCTTCGGCACCCTGCACCTCCTGCCGGGCCTGCCGGACTTCCTGCGCCGCTATCCGGAGCTGCGGGTCGAGGTGACCCTGAACGACCGCATCGTCGATCTGATCGAGGAGGGCTTCGACGTCGGCGTCCGGATCCGCAAGCTGGCGGACTCGGCGCTGGTCAGCCGCCGTCTGGCGCCCAGCCGCCGGATCCTGGCTGCGTCGCCCGACTACCTGGCGCGCCGGGGTCCGCCGCAGCGGCCGGAAGATCTGGCGGCGCAGGACTGCCTGATCTATGCCTATCAGGCGGAGGGCGCGCTCTGGCGCCTGAGCGGCCCCGACGGCAAGCGGGAGGTCAAGGTGGCGGGACGCCTGCGCGCGAACAACGGCGAGGCGCTGCTGGCGGCGGCGGTCGGTGGGGCGGGCATCGCCTTCCTGCCGACCTTCATCTGCGGCGACGCCCTGCGCGACGGCCGGCTGGCGCGGGTTCTGCCGGGCTGGGCCGACGAGGAGGGCGCGGTCCACGTGATCTGCCCACCGGGCCGCAACCTTCTGCCCAAGGTCCGGGTCTTCATCGACGACCTGGTCACGCGCTGCGCCGGCCGGCCCTACTGGGACGCGGGCATCGCATGAGCGAGGGTCCCGCAGGCTCGACCTCGCTCCCCGGCCCGGCCGGCGGCCTGCTGCTGCCGCAGGGCGCCGTGGCCCTGGCCTCGCTGCTCTGGGGCCTGTGGTGGATTCCTGTGCGGGGCCTCGAGCAGCTCGGCCTGAACGGGAACTGGGTCAGCGTCGCGGTCTACGGCTTCGGCGCCGTGGCCCTGTTGCCCTTCATGCTGCCGGGGTTGCGGCGCCTGCGGCAGAACGCCGGCACCCTGGCGGCGGCCGGGATCACCTGCGGTGCGGCCCTGGCCTTCTGGAACCACGCCCTCCTGGTCGGCGAGGTCGTCCGGGTGACCCTGCTGTTCTACCTCGCGCCGGTCTGGGCGACGATCCTGGCCGCGGTCTTCCTGGGTGAGCGGATCACCCTGCGCCGCGGGCTCTCGATCGCGCTCGGCCTCTCCGGCGCGGCGACCGTGCTGGGTTTCCTCGACCAGGGCCTGCACCTGCCGCGCGGCGAGGCCGATTGGATCGCGATCGCCGCCGGCATCAGCTTCGCGGTCGCGACCACCATCATCCGAAAGGCGGGGGCGGGCAACTCCGTGCCCCAGTCCTTCGCCACCGTCCTGGGCGCCGCCCTGGTCGCCTGGGCCCTGACGGTCTTTCACGCTGGCGGCGGTGCGCTTGGCGGACCTGCGCTGGCCGTCGAGGCCTTGCCGCTGGCGGCAGCGGTCGGGGCGCTTTGGCTGCTGCCGGCGCTCTGGCTGGTGCTCTGGGGCGCCGGGCGGATCGACCCCGGCCGGGTCGCGATCCTGCTGCTGCTCGAGATCGTCACCGCCGCGGTCTCCGCCGCGCTCCTGACCGCCGAGCCCTTCGGCGCCCGCGAGGCGGCCGGCTGCCTGCTGATCCTCGGCGCCGGCCTGGTCGAGGCGATGGCCGGACGGCCCTGGGCGCCGGGCGTCCTGCTGCGCCTGCGGCGGCGCTGACCGCCGTCACCGGTCGCGGCCGGGCCGGCTACCACTCGATGGTTTCGATCTCCGTGAACTCGAGGGTGCTGCCGTCGGCATGGGTGATCCGGCCCGAGGCGTCGGGAGAAAGCGTCAGGCTGTTCGCATCCTGGCTCTCGATCGTGGCGCCGCCGTGCAGGATCAGGGTCCAGTCGCCCTGGGTGTGGTCCCCGGTCACGTCGTTCAGGCGGATCCCGTCGGACCATCCGGCGCCGCCCGCGACGTTGTCGGTGCCGGCGTTGGCGCCGAAGATGAAGAGGTCGCTGCCGAGCCCGCCCCAGGCCCGGTCGTTGCCTTCGCCGCCGCTCAGCACGTCGTCGCCGCCGCCGCCGCTCAGCCGGTCATTGCCCGCGCCGCCGACGAGGCTGTCGCTGCCGTCGTCGCCATAGAGCCGGTCGTTGCCGGCGCCGCCGGTCAGGGCGTCGTCGCCGCCGCGGCCGTAGAGGTTCGCGGCCGCCGTCATGCCGCCGGCGTCGAAGCTGTCGTTGCCCGCATTGCCCACGGCGGTCTCGATGCCGGCCGCCGCGAGATCCAGGCTGACGGCGCCGCTGCCCTGGACGTCGACCCGGTCGCTGCCGGCGCCGCCGTCGACGACGCTGTCCTCGGCGTCGATGTAGAGGCGGTCGTTGCCGTCGCCCCCGCGGAGCTGGTCGGCACCGGCGCCGCCGACCAGCCGGTCGTTGCCGGCGCCGCCGGTCAGGCTGTCGGCCCCGGCCTGGCCATAGATCAGATCGTTGCCGTCTCCGCCGGTAAGGCCGTCGTCGCCGCCGCGGCCGTATAGGCGCACGGTCTGGTTCATCCCACCGGCGTCGAAAGCATCGTCGCCGGCGTTGCCGACCGCGGTCTCGATGCTGGCCGCGGTCATGTCGAGGGTCACGCCGGCGCTGCCCTGGACGTCGACCCGGTCGTTGCCGGTCCCGCCGTCGACGACGCTGTCCTGGGCGTCGACGTAGAGCCGGTCGTTGCCGGCGCCGCCGAGCAGGACGTCGGCCCCGGCGCCGCCGACCAGCCGATCGTTGCCGTCACCGCCCGACAGGTTGTCGTCGCCCGCGTCGCCGTAGATCTGGTCGTTGCCGAGACCGCCGGTCAGGGCGTCGTCGCCGCCGCGGCCGTAGAGCCGGGCCGTTGTGGTCATCCCGCTGGCGTCAAAGCTGTCGTTGCCGGCATTGCCGACCGCGGTCTCGACGCTGGCCGCGGTCATGCCGAGGGTCACGCCAGCACTGCCCTGGACGTCGGCCCGGTCGTTGCCGGTCCCGCCGTCGACGACGCTGTCCTGGGCATCGACGTAGAGCCGGTCGTTGCCGGCGCCGCCCAGAAGGACATCCGCTCCGGCACCGCCGACCAGCCGATCGTTGCCGGCGCCGCCACTCAGGTTGTCATCGCCCGAGTCGCCGTAGATCTGGTCGTTCCTGAGGCCGCCGGTCAGGGCGTCGTTGCCGCCGCGGCCGTAGAGGCGTGCGGCCGCGGTCATGCCGCCGGCGTCGAAAGAATCGTTGCCGGCGTTGCCGACGGCGGTCTCGATGCTGGCCGCGGTCATGTCCAGGGTCACGCCGGCGCTGCCCTGGACGTCTGCCCGGTCGTTGCCGGCGCCGCCGTCGACGACGCTGTCCTGTGCGTCGATATAGAGACGATCGTTGCCGGCGCCGCCGCGCAGCTGGTCGGCCCCGGCGCCGCCGACCAGCCGGTCGTTGCCGGCGCCGCCGTCCAGGCTGTCCGCGCCGTCCTGTCCGTAGAGCAGGTCGTTGCCTGCGTTTCCGGCCAAGCTGTCGTCGCCGGTTCCGCCGTAGGCCCGGTCGTTGCCCGCACCGCCGGTCAGGCCGTCGGCGCCCGCGTCGCCGTAGATCCGGTCGTTGCCGGCGCCGCCGCGCAAGCTGTCGTTGCCGCCGCGGCCGTAGAGGCGCGCGGCCGAGGTCATGCCGCTGGCGTCGAAGGAGTCGTCGCCGGCGTTGCCGACCGCGGTCTCGATGCTGGCCGCAGCCATATCCAGGGAGACCCCGGCGCTGCCCTGGACATCGACGCGGTCGTTGCCGGCGCCGCCGTCGATGACGCCGTCCAAGGCGTCGACGTAGAGCCGATCGTTGCCGGCGCCGCCGCGCAGCTGGTCGGTCCCGGCACCGCCGATCAGCCGGTCATTGCCGGCGCCGCCGGCCAGGCTGTCGTCGCCGTCCTGGCCGTAGAGTCGGTCGTTGCCCGCGCCGCCGTCCAGGCCATCGGCCCCGGCGTTGCCGTAGAGCCGGTCGGCGCCCCCCGTGCCGAAGATCAGGTCATCGGCGTCGCCGCCGTAGAGCCGGTCGTTGCCGTCGAGGCCGTAGATGTCGTAGGGCGCCGCTGCGCCGGCGGCGCTGAGGACATCGTTGCCGGGGGTCCCGACCAGCGTGGTCGCCTGGCGCGGCGGCGGCGCGGCCTGCGGAGCGCGGTCCGGTTCCGGTTCCAATTCCGGTTCCGGTTGTCCCGTCGGCGACCTTTCGAGGGGGGCGGGCAGGGGAGCTCGGGCAGCCGGAAAGCTCGGCGCCTCGGCAGGATTGGTGGCGCGCTCGGTCGCTTCCAGCTCCTCAAGGGGGATCGGCCGGAGCCCGCCGCCTTGGCGCCGGCCCAGGCTGTCCAGCTCCGAGGAAGTCGGATCGAGCGGCCGCTGTGGCTCGGCCTCCGGCACTCTCTCGACCCTCGGGCGGCCCGGTTCCGGGGCGACCTGCGGGGAGGCCTCCGGCTGCGCCGGCGCCGGGGCTTCCGGTGACTCCTCGAAGGTTGTCGGCAGGTCCGGCTCTTCCATCACGATGCCGCTGCCGTGGTGGATGTTCGGCAGGCTGGCGTCCGATTCCTCCACGGCGGGACCGGCGCCGGGCTGGTCCCAGACCTCGCGCTCCTGCTCTTTGCTGCCCTGGCTCCGCGCGTCCAGGAGGGCCGCCTCGTCGTCCCGGTCCGGGACCGGGGTGTGATCTGCCGTCGCCATGTCCCGCGTCCTTCGTTTGGAAGGAAATAATTCCTTTCAATCCCTTCGGCATCCTCCGAAAGGACTCCCCGACATGGCAGGAATCCTGACCGAGAGAGATTAAGGTGAGATTTTTATCGGTGGTTAAATCGATTGTTTTCTTTCGGGTCGTCCGCGCCGCCATTCCCTTGGATTTCTTGACGGGGATCAACGAACTGCCGGGGACTTGGCTTAACCATGGCCACCAGAAAGCTGCCCCGCCGCGCGGCGGGGCGCCAGGAGAGGAGGACCCGATATGCTCTGCAGGACGAAGACCATCGGGATGGCGGTGCTGGCCTTGCCGCTCGTGCTCACCGCCGGTTGCGCGACAAACCAGGATCTCGACCAGCTTCGCAGCGAGCTGCGCGCGGAGATCCGTGAGCTCAAGGAGCTGACTGCGGCCGCACGGGCGGATGCCGCTGCGGCGGCACAGTCGGCCGCCGAGGCCGCCGCCGCCTCGCAGTCCGCCAGCCGGGAGGCCAGGGCGGCCAGCCAGAAGGCCGACCGGGTCTTGCAGGAGTCGCTGCGGAAGTAGGCGCTACCTCAGCGGGTGATGCGGACCGGGATGCCGCGCCGTTCGCGCGCGACGGTCTCGATCGTCTCCCAGTCCAGCCGGACGGCGGCCTTGCCCGCGGCGCGGAGCAGCTTGGCGTCCAGCCCGAAGACCGGCTCCGGCGCGAAGCGGCCGGAGGCTTCCAGTTCGTCGGCCTGGGTCTGGGTCGGGTGGACCTCTAGGTAGAGGGCGCCGCCGGACCAGCCGAACTTGACCGGCTGGTCGATGATCCGGACCTCGGTGCCGACCTCGACCGCCTCGAAGAGGGCGGCGATATCCGCGGGATAGAGGCGCAGGCAGCCGTGCGAGACCCGCCGCCCGATGCCCAGGGGCTGGTTGGTGCCGTGAATGACCAGGCTCTCCCAAGCGAGGTCCAGCGCGTGGTCGCCCAGCGGGTTCCACGGGCCGGGAGGCACGGCCGCCGGCAGGTCGGGCCGCTCGGCACGGATCGAGGCCGGCGGCACCCAGGTCGGCCGCTCGCGCTTGCGGACGATCCGGGTCTCTCCGGTCGGGGTTTCGCAGCCGGCGCGCCCGGTGCCGACCGGAAAGCTCGCGGGCTTGCCAGCGGGCGGGAAGTGATAGAGCCGCTGCTCCGCCAGATTGACGACGATGCCGCGCCGGGGCGCCTCCGGCAGCAGGTGCGCCGTCGGTAGGACCAGGGCCTCGCCGACCTTGGGCAGCCAGGGGTCGACGCCCGGGTTCGCCGCCCGCAACTCGATGAAGCCCAATCCCTCCCTGAGGGCGATGTCGATCAGGGTCTCGTCCTTCCGCACTTCGTGCGACCGAAGCTGGCCCAGAACATCGCCGTGACGAGGGTCGGCCCCTGCGTCCTGGCCCTGGGCCGGCGCGGCAATCGCGGCCAGCAGCAGAGCGGCCAGGCAGGCACAGTCGAAAGGTCTCGGCCAGGCTTTTCCCTTTGGCTCCATCGTACGCACGCCGGATGTTGTCCCCGCTTGCCCAGATTACAGTTGGGGTCTTTCGGTCGACTTCACAATTCCCGCGCCTCCGGGACCCGTCACAGGGTTTACAGGCGCTTAAGGGAGATTCGCGTATAGCTTGCAAAACCCCCCGATCCATCGGAAAGGCCGCCTCCATGCCCGCTTCGCGGAACAGGTTCTCGTGCCGTCTCGTTCCTACCTTGACCCTGGGCCTTTTGGCCCTGTCGCTGGCGGCCTGCAGCATCCCCACAACGATCGCGAACCAGCGGCAAGTCGCACCGGAGAACCTGGAGATCGCCAAGCGGCGGTCGCTCGCGTTCATCGAGTTCACCGGCGAGGAGGGCGGGACGGTGAGCCGGAGCCTGGTCAAGCATATGTCCGCTGTCCGGATCGACGGCGAACGGCTCTTTCACATAACGGGACCGATCGCGCTGGGGGACGACGGCGACCGCCATACCGACGAGGCGGGAATCAGCGAACCCCTGAACCTGGCGAAGAAACTCGGAACTGGCGCCGTGCTCCTCGGACGAATCACCCTGCTTCGGGATGACGACCTCAAGACGCCGGTGACAATCAGCTACTGCACCCGCTACGTCTACAAGAACAAGAAGAAGAAGATGAAATGCGCGGAAAAGCGCAGCAAGACCCGGCGCTGTGCCAATGTCTCCTTTGTGCTGAAGTACAAGGTCCTGGCTTTGGAGACGGCCAGTGGCCGGCGCATCTACGACCCCGGCGTCCGGCAGGAACAGGAGACCCGGAGCGAGTGCGTCACCTATTCCAGTGTGTCGCCTTACGGCGTCGAGATCCTGGAGGCCAAGATCCGGGACGAAGCCGAGGAGCTGCGCCGCGAGATGCTGGACAAAATCACCAGACGGATCTATCGCGACATCGCTCCCTACATCGAGACCTTCGTGGTGCAGTTCCTGGACGAACCCGACAGCCTCGACGAGGGACCGGCGGAGCGCTTCGCCACGGCCGTCGAGCTGGTGGATGATCAGCGCTTGGAGGCGGGCTGCGCCATTTGGCGCAAGATGGTCGACGCCGGGCAGCGCGATCCGGCCATCGCCTTCAACCTGGGAGCCTGCGCCGAACAGCAGGAGAACTACCGCGTCGCCTGGCAGTTCTACACCCTGACCCAGCGCTATGCCGACCAGCTGCAGGCCAGGGCCGGCGACGCGGATCGCAACTACTCCTACCAAGGACTGGGCCGAGCATGTGGCGCGGGCCCAGGGCCGGGTCCGTCGGCTGTCCCGTTCGCAGCAGGCGATGAACGCTCTGAGGGCCGCGCCCCTGCGATGAACCGCTTCGGCCTGGCCGGCCGATCATCTCCAGGGGCGGCGAGGGGTGTTCGAGGCGGGTTCTCGGCGGCGGCGGGTCAGCTCTCCTGGCAGCCGCGCAGCTCCCGCAGCAGGCCGTGGACGTCGCCCAGGACCCAGAGGTCCTCGACCAGGCCGTCCCTGAAGCGGAAGTGCGCGCTGCCGTCCCAAGCGATGCGGCGGCCGCTCGGCGGCACCCCGAGCAGGCTGCCCTGGTGGGTTCCCGAGAAGCGCATCCTGGCGACCACCCGCTCGGCCTCCTCGGTCATTTCCAGGATCTCGCAGTGGAAGTCCGGCAGCGCCGCGACGACCTCGTCGACGTAGCCGCCGAACTGCCCGTGCCCGACCAGCACCGGTCCCAGGGAGCCTCGGAAGTTGAAGCCGGGATGGAAGATTCTCGGAATCCGACTCTTGTCGGCCTTGTTCCACATCTCGTCGTAGAAGAGGCGGACCAGGCGTTTCTGCGGAGTCATCCGTCCTGCCGCGGGTCCTCGGCCGTCGAGTGGTCGGTCGGCTGCGGCGTCGCGGTCATCAGGCTCACGCCCTCGGGCGCCGAGAAGCGGTGCCAGCAGTTCTGCGGCACCACCGCGAGCATGCCGGCCTTCATCTCCAGCACCTGCGGCCCCTCGCCGGTGAGCACGGTCAGGGTCGCCGCGCCGTCCAGGATCTGGACCAGCTCGTCGCCCTGGGTGTGCCGTTCCCAGGCGCTGTCGCCCTGGAAGCTGCCGGCGAAGATTCCGCCTTCGCGGAAGGCCGCCAGGGTGGCGAAGGCGGCGGCCGTCTGGTCGCCGGGGGTGTCCGGCCGCCGTCCGCGCAGCATCGTAAGCTTCGCCAGCTCGCCGTGGATGTCGACCGCTTTGACCATCGTGCTTTTTCTCCGGTCCAAGTGACTGCCTGATCCCTAGATATGGCGCGGCCTTCGGCCGCGCCAAGGGGGCGGGCGCGGTCAGCCGCCGGCCGCCGCCGGTTGCGGCCACTCGGTGGTGACCTCGGCCTGGACCGGGCGCTCCAGGTAGGTCGAGAGGGCGATGTAGCTGCGCGTGCTCTTGACCCCCGGCACGGCATAGATGTGGGCGAGCAGGGCCTCCAGCGCGTGGGTGTCCCGGGTCCGGACCTTGAGCAGCATGCAGGTGTCGCCGGCCACGGAGTGCAGCTCCTCGACCTCGGGGAACTCGCCGACGGCCAGGAGCTCCGGGCTCTTGCCCCAGCCGCGGGTGTCGACGTGGACGAAGGCCAGCAGGGTCTTGCCCAGGGGCGCCGGGTCGATCAGGGCGGCCGTGCGCCTAATGGTGCCGTCGCGGCGCAGTCGTTTGACCCGCTCGTGCACCGCCGGCGGCGAGAGCCCGACCCGGGCGCCCAGCTCGGCGTAGCTGAGCGTCGCGTCCTCGGTCAGCAGGCCTAACAGCTTTCGGTCCAGGGCATCGACTCCGGGCCTGGGGCTGCGGCCGCGCCGAAGCTCATCTGTTTTTTGACTCATATTGAAAATTCGCCTTTATACGTAATTTTGTTCGGCGATAATCACATAATGTCGAATCAGAATCAAGAAATCGGACCGTCGACCCTTCCGCGTACGCCTCCGGTGGTCTTCGTCCTGACCGCGGGTATCGCGGTAATCGGCGCCAACTCCCTGGCCTTGAGCCCGATCGCGGCCGAGGTCGCCGCCTCCTTCGGCGTGGCGGTGCCGGCGGTCATGGCCGCCACGGCGGCCTACGGCCTGGGCACCGCCTTCGCCGCCGTCTTCTTGGCGCGCGCCATCGACCGGATCGGCAGCCGGCGGGTCCTGGTCCAGGCCCTGGCCGTCCTGGCCCTGGCCTTCGGCGTCAGCGCCTCGGCGCCCAACGCGGCTGCCCTGGTCGCCGGCCAGGTCCTGGCCGGGCTCGGCGCCGGGGTCGCCCTGCCGGCGATCTACGCCCTGGCGGCCGAGGTTGCGCCGCCGGGGCGGGAAAGCGCGACCCTCGGCGTCGTCTTGACCGGTTGGACCTTGAGCCTGGTCGCCGGCGTCTCGCTTTCGGCCGTGATCGCGGACCTCGTGCATTGGCGCCTGGTCTACGCCTTCCTGGTGGGCGCGGCCCTGCTCGGCCTGCTGGCGCTGCTGGTCAGTCCCGACCGGGAGGCCGGCGGGTCCGGGGTCCCGGCACCTTCGCCCCTGCAGGCCCTGGCCCTGCCGGGCGTGGTCCGGCTGCTCCTGGTCTGCGCCGCCTACATGATCGCCTTCTACGGGGTCTACGGCTACATCGGCGCCCACCTGCACGAGGGCCTCGGGCTGGCGACCAGCGCCAACGCGGCGGTGCCTCTGGCCTATGGTATCGGCTTCGGCGCCGCGGCGCTGCTCGACCGCGTCATCGACTGGGTCGGCCCGGGCCGGGCCATGCCCTGCGCCTATCTGGGCATCGCCGCGGTCTATGCCGCCCTGGCCCTGGGCAGCGGCAACTACCTCGCCATCGTCGCGATCGCACTGCTTTGGGGCCTGCTCAACCACTTCGGCCTGAATCTCCTGATCCTGCGCTTGACCGCCGTCGATCCCGCGCGCCGCGGCACGATCCTCGGGCTCAACTCCGCCGTCACCTACCTTTGCGTCTTCCTCGGCACCCTGGGCTTCGGCCCGCTTTACAGCCACGCCGGATTTGCGTCCCTGGCCTGGATCGCGGCCGGACTCTGCCTCGTCGCGGCGCTGCTGACGACGGGCGGAGCGATGGAATCGAGGCGAGGGAAGAACACGTAGGATCGGGGGGTGACAGGAGGCGCGCTTCTTTCCGACGAGCGAAGTCTGGAAAGGCGACTGCCCCTGCGGCCGGCGTCTACAGACGATCCGCAAGGACGGGACTCCTTCGACGCGGGGTCCTGGCGCCAGGGGCTGGAGGGGTTTCGGGGGTTCTTCCCTCGGGCCGTGCCGCAGGAACCGCTGCTCAGTCCTGGACTTCCCTCAGACCTCTGGCCGTGAAGATGGCAGCCACGCAAGACAGGGCGAAGAACGCCAGGACCACGGCCTCGCCGGCCACTTGGGCGATCACGCCGAACACGCCGCCGATGACGAGCAGAACGCCGACAATGGTGTTTGACAAGGCCGTGTAGGCGGCACGGCTGTTCGGATCGGCCATATCGACGATGTGCGTCGAACGGCCGAGGCGCACGCCCTGATGGGCGACCATCACGAGGAAGAAGAGCACCAGCAGCTCGGGGCTGTCGACCCGGGATCCGGCGAGGAAGCCGAGCGCTGCACTCATGCCCAGAGCCAGCGCGGCCAAGGCCGCGGCCCGCATCAAGACCCTACGGCTCGAGGCGTCGGACAGGCGGCCCCAGATGAAGCTGCTCGAGACTCCGGCGACGGCGGAGGCCACGACGAAGGGCCCGAGCGCGCCAAGCTCCGCGCCGCCGACTTGACCAGCCAGCGTGAGCATGTACGGCGGTGCCAGGGCCGTGGCGATCAGCATGCCGCGGGTGGTGATGAAGCGGACGAGCTGTGGATCCTCGCGGAGCAGCGCGGCCTGGCTCAGGGCGACGCCGAGCGGGTTGCCGCCCCCTTCGCTTGCGCCGGGCGCCTCGGCCAGGCTCGAAAAGACGGCCGCGGCAAGCAGCCAGAGGCCGGCGGCCACACAGAGCACCGCGGCGATGACCGGAACCGATTTCTCGAGAAAGCCCAGGCTCAGCAGGACTCCGAACAGCAGAACCAGCGCCGCGGCCAGCGAGCCGGCGGTGCCCGTGGCGCTGCCGCGCGTGGCCTTGGAAACGGTTTTTCCGAGCACGTCCTTGTAGCTGACCGAGCAGGCGCTGCGCGCGAGGGCGGAAATCGCGACGAGGCCGACGATGGCCCAGCCCGCCGCGGCACCATCGAGCGTGAACGCCACCGCCGCCATGCCAAGCACCGAAAAACCCTGAACCAGGCTACCCGCGGCCCAGACCCATTTACGCTTGACCCGGGCGCGGATCGCGGCGGCGATGAAGAGTTGAGGCAGCAGAGCTCCGGCTTCGCGCAGCGGCACCAGGAGCCCGATCAGATAGGCCGGCGCGCCCAAAGCCGACAACAGCCAAGAAAGCACCAACTTCGGATCAGCGAGGCCGTCTCCGGTCTTGGTGGCGGCCAAGGCTAGGACATGTTTCAGGAAGTTCTCAGGCTGCGCCGCGCAGGCGGATTCGGGAATGTCCTTGCAAACCCGGCCCTCGTCTTCGATGGTCAAGGCCTCGTAGACCGCTGTCTTCAACTCGCTCTGCATCTTTCCTGGACCTGGCCGGGCACCGACCTTGGACTTCCTGCGCGAAGGATCAACCTGCTGGCGGATTGCGAGGGCCGAGCGCGTAGCGGTTCTGATCGATGGCGAAGCTTACTTCGCGGCTCTGCGCGCCGCCATCCTGGACGCGCGGCGATCCGTCTTCATCGTCGGTTGGGACATCGACAGTCGGGTCGACCTTGCCCCTCGACTCGGGAACGAATTGGCGGAGGAACAACGTCTCTTGGGTCCTCTGCTGACCCACGCCGTGTCGCAGCGGCCGGATCTCAACGTGCATGTCCTGCTTTGGGACTACGCCTTGCTCTACGCTCTGGACCGCGAGCCGCTGCCCCGCCTCAAGTTGGATTGGACGACCCCGGACCGGATACGGGTTTGTCTCGACGGCTGCCTGCCTGCAGGCGCCAGCCATCATCAGAAGGTCGTCGTGATCGACGACTCTTTGGCCTTCGTGGGCGGGATCGATCTGACGACCAAGCGATGGGACACGCCGGCGCACTGCCCCGGCGATCCGGCGCGGGTCGATCCGGATGGTCGGGGCTTCGACCCTGTGCACGATGTCCAGGCCATGTTCGACGGCGAGGCGGCGGCGGCGATGGGTGAGTTGGTTCGCGATCGCTGGCGGCTGGCGACCGGCGAGGCGGCGGCGCCACCAGACGCTTCGAGGGATGCCTGGCCCGAAGGCGTGGCCGCCGAGTTTCGAGCTGTCTACCTGGGGGTCGCCCGGACCCGGCCGAAGTCGGACGGCTATGGCGAGGTTCGCGAGGTCGAGGCCCTTTTTCTGAGGGCCATCAGCCTGGCGGAGCGATCGATCTACATCGAGAACCAGTACCTGACTTCGGAGGCCGTCGCCCGGGCGATTTGCGAGCGGATGTCGGAAGTGCCGGATCTGGAAGTGGTGATCGTCGGGCCGCACCGCTCGGCCGGATGGCTGGAGGCGAAGAGCATGGGTGCGGGTCGGGCCGCGTTCCTGCAGACGCTTGAGACCGAGGGCTTCGGCGAGCGGCTGCGGGCCTTGTTCCCGATCGTCCGGCAAGAGGGCCGAGAGATACCGGTCTACGTCCACGCCAAGGTCATGATCGTCGACGACAGCCTGCTGCGAATTGGCTCCGCGAACATCAACAACCGATCGATGGGCCTGGATTCCGAGTGCGATGTCGCCATCGAGGCCATAGACGACACACAACGCAAGGCGATCGCCGGTATTCGCGACCGACTGGTTGCCGAACACCTGGGCGTCGAAGCGCGGCAAGTCGCTGACGAATGGAAGCGGCAAGCTTCCCTTTTGCATATCGTCGACAGGCTCGGTGGTGATGAGCGCAGGCTTCGGCCAATCAGAGACGAGGCCGAATTCGATGACGACGTCTCTCAGGCGCTGCGGGAGATCGCAGATCGGGAGCGGCCGCTGCAGCCTGAGGACTTTGTTGGCGACATGTTCGGTGGTCAGGCGCGGCCCCGGTGGCGTGGCTTAGTGGCGCTGGTGATCTGTCTGGTCGCACTGCTGGCCAGTGTGCTCTTGGCTTGGAGCGTCTCCGGCTAGGGCAAGATGTTGGGAGGTCGAATCGGCCTCCCATCACCATGCTCTCAAGGTTTGAAGTGAAGCGGGATTCGGATCCGAAGCCCGTTCGACTTCAAATCATCCCGCTTGTGCGCTTCCACAGGGCTTCACCAACGCAAAGCCGATGGCCCGGCGCGGGTTCGGATTGGGGCTCCAGCCGGCGGGAGCTGGCCCGCAGCGGAGCGCGAGGGCGCCGATGCGGCCTTGCGGCTCGTGCCTTTCCGGGGCTGCGCGCTCGGCTCCGCGCTTTGCGCCGTCTCGGCCGTGGCCGCCTGACGAAGCGTACGAGTGTGACCAATATCACATCCCAGCCATGCTTGGCGGCGCATAGCTTTGGTGGCCTTCGGCGGCTATTCTTCCCTGGGGAGATGGAGAATGGAACGGCGACTGGCGGCGATCCTCGCCGCCGACATGGTCGGCTATTCCCGACTCATGAACGAGGACGAGGCGGGCACCCTGGCCGCCTATCGTCGGCATCGTCGTGAGCTCTTCAATCCCAAGGTGGCGCAGTACCGGGGCCGGATCATCAAGCTGACCGGCGACGGTGCGCTCATGGAGTTCGTCAGCGTGGTCGACGCCGTGGCCTTCGCGGTCGAGGTGCAGCTCGCCCTGGGCGACCGCAATGCCGGGATTCCCGAGGACAAGCAGTTCCGCTACCGGATCGGGATCCACATCGGCGATGTTATCGTCGAAGAAGAGGACATCTACGGCTCCGGCGTCAACCTGACGGCGCGGCTCGAAGGCCTGGCCGATCCTGGCGGCATCTGCATTTCCCAGACCGTATTCGACCAGGTCAAGGGCAAGCTCGACCTCGGCTTCGAGCCTCTCGGCGAGAAGCAGGTCAAGAACATCGCCGAGCCGGTCAGCGTTTACCGGGTGGTCCTGGACCAGCGGGCGGCCGCGCTGGCCACGCCGGTCGTCCAGCCCAGCGCGCCGCGGCGGCGGCGCAGCCGGCTCGGGGCCGCAGCGGCGGTTCTGGCACTGCTGCTCGCCGCGGCCGGCGGCCTCCTGTGGTGGCAACCCTGGCAGGCCGCGCCGGAAGCGGAAGGCCGGCGCTTCGCCTATCCGCTGCCAGACAGGCCATCGATCGCGGTGCTGCCCTTCATCAACGTCAGCGGCGAGACCGAGCAAGACCACTTCGCCGCCGGCCTGACCGACGATCTGATCACCGAGCTGTCCAAGGTCTCGGGGCTCTTTGTCATCGCCCGGCATTCGGTCTTCGCGATCCAGAACACCGCCGGCAAGATTCAGGACGTGGCGGCGGAGCTGGGCGTGCGCTACGTGCTGGAGGGCTCGCTGCGTCGTGCCGGGCCACGACTCCGGGTCAACGTCAAGCTGATCGACGCGCTCTCGGGCCTGTCGCTCTGGGCCGAGCGCTACGACCGCGACTACGCCGACCTCTTCGCCCTCCAGGACGATCTGATCGAGAAGATCATCGCCGCCCTGGCGATCCAGCTGACCGAAGGCGAGAAGGAAAAGCTGGCCCGGATCCCGACCGACAGCCTGGAGGCCTACGACTACTACCTGCGGGCCGAGCAGGAGGGCTTCTACTACAGCGACGTCGAGACCTACCGCCGGGCCTTGTCCTACTACCAGCGGGCCATCGACCTGGACCCGGACTTCGCCGAGGCCCACGCCGGCATCGCGCGCATTGCGGTCGACGTCTGGCGCAACCATTACACCTTCCTGTGGTCCGGTGCGGTCGCCCGAAAGATCGCCTATGACGCCGCCGGCCAGGCGCTGCGCCTGGACCCGGACAGCGCCCGCGCCCACATCGTGCTCGCCCTGCTGCAGCTGGTCGACGGCCGCCCCGTCGAGGCCCAGGCCTCGGCCCGCAGTGCGGTCGCGATCGAGCCCAACCACGCGGAGATCCTGGGCAACGCCAGCCTGGTCCTGGCCCACGTCGGAGCGCGGGCAGAGGCGCTCGCCGGGCTCGACAAGGCGCTGCGGCTGGAACCCGCGCCGCCGCCCAGCTTCCGGCTGCTGGCGGGCGTGGTCTCCTACATCGCCGAGGACTACGAACGCGCCCTGCCGTTGCTGGAGACAGCGCGTGACGGCCTGCCGATGGCGGAACCGGCGCGCGAGTACTTGGCCGCCGCCCACGCCTACGCCGGGGAAGCGGCGATGGCGAAACAGGAAGTCGCAAGCCTGAAGAAGCTATTTCCGGAGACCAACCTGGAGCACTACCGCAGCCTCTACGGCTACTGGCGCCAGGACGACCTAGACCACCATCTCGAGGGCCTGCGCAAGGCCGGGATCACCACCTGGCCCTTCGGCTTCGAGGGCAGCGAGGCGGATCGCCTCGGCGCCGCCGAACTACGCGAGGTTACCACCGGCCGGACCTGGATCGGTCGGCAGCACAACGGCACCGACTTCCTGCAGTTCTTCGACAAGGCCGGCAACATCGCCTACCGCAGCCCAAACAGTTCCATGACCGGCACGGCACGGATCCGCGGCGACCGGCTGTGCCAGCGTTTCGAGGGCCACTTCCTGGATCGCGAGACCTGCGGCTACGTCTACCGGAACCCATCGCCCGCAAGCGACGAGGCGGAGGATCGCCCGCGGGCCGACTACGCCCACGTGAGCCCGCACGCGCTGGAGTACTTCAACGTCGAGGACTGCTGCCGCTGAGGCGGTCAGGACTGTCCGCTCTCTTTCAACAGTTTAGAGCACGATTCAGACATGAGGTCGATTCGACCTCATGCCATCGTGCTCTAGGGTCTCGCCCTGGCCCCGCCGGTCAAGGCGATCAGGGCCTCCTCGTCGAGGGTCACGCCCAGTCCCGGCGATTGCGGCAAGGTGGCTTCGCCGTCCCTGATCTCGAAGTCGGTCTCGGCGAACGCCGCACCGCGGGCCAGGAAGTCCGGATAGATCTCGGCGGTCAGCAGGTTGGGCAGGAGGGCGGCGGCGTGGAGCATGGCGGCCATGGCGACCGTCGTGCTGTTGTAGTTGTGCGGCGAGACCGCGACGGAGAAGGCCTCGGCCATGGCCGCGATCTCGAGCAGCTCGAGGATGCCGCCGCAGCCGGCAATGTCGGGGTTGAGGACGTCGGCGGCGCGCTTCTCCAGCATCTCCCGGAACCTAAACTTGCCGCCGTGGCGCTCGCCGGAGACGATCCGCAGGCTCGCCCGGGCGCGGATGTCGGCCAGCGTCTCGAGGTCGTCCGAGGAGACCGGCTCCTCGAACCAGAAAGGATCGTAAGGCTCGAAGCGCCGCGCCGCCTGGAGGGCGATGTGCGGATCGTCGAGGGCATTGAGATCGACCATCACCGCGATCTCCTGTCCGAGAGCCTGCCTGACCGCCTGAAGGCAGGCCTCGGCCCGATCCAGGCCGGCGAATTGCAGGGGATAGACCTTCACCGCCCTGTAGCCCGCCTCGACCATCTGCCGGGCGCGCCCGACGACGAAGTCGATCGAGGTCGCGTGCTCGCTCCAGGTGTTGGCGTAGAGCGGGATCCGGTCCCTCAGGGCGCCGCCGAGCAGCCGGTGGACCGGCGCGCCGAGGTGCTTGCCGGCGAGGTCCCAGAGCGCGAGCTCGAGGGCGCTCACGGCGCAGTAGAAGTCGATGCCGGCCCGCTTGTCGGCGAAACGGAGCAGCGCGTCGGAGCGGAAGCAACGAGGGCTCGGCGCCTCTCGGCCGAGGAGGGTCTCCGCCAGGGCGAGGATCATTTCCTCGACGGCGCGCTCGCGGCCGGCCAGAGCGTAGGCCTCGCCCCAGGCCTCGAGCCCCGCATCCGTTTCGAGCTTGACGAAGAGGAAGGACTTGACCCGGGCCGCCCCGTCGGGGCTGTCGGTCGGGCCGAGCAGATAGGTCTTGATGGCGGCGATCTTCAAGGGCCCGGCCGCCCCGAGGCCGCCCGTCTGGCCCGCTGCCGGCCGCGATCTGCCTGGCGGGCGACCAAGCGCCGTTGGACGGGCTTGATCGCCGCCAGGCAGAGTCCCGAGCTCGGCCGCGGTCCTATTGCCAAGCCTGGGTTTGCTTCTCGGACATGAGGGTGCGCCGGACCTCGGGCCAGTACTTCTGGGAGCTGGTCACCTTGGACGGGTTCTCCTCCAGGCCGCCGGCGGCGCCGGGGTCGTAGCTCAGGTAGAGCTTGCCGCCGATGATCCGCCAGGCCTCGGGGTCGATATTGGTGGTGATGGTCCCGAAGGACACGCCGTCGGCGCAGTAGCCACCGTACTGCGGCGCGTACTTCACCGGCTCGGCGGCGAAGAGGTCGCGGTGCTCGGCGCTGGCGAAGTGCCAGGTCGCGCCCAGCCAGCGGTGGGCGTGCGTCGGCGAGCCCTTGATCGCCCGCTGCTCGGTGAAGTAGGCCACGGCATCGTAGCCCTTGATGGCGACGTCGCCGAAATAGCCGGTGTTGATGAAGGCATCGCGCTTGGCGTCGCCGGCGGTTCCCGGCTGGCCGAAGGCGGTCAGGGCCGCGAAGGCGGCCAGGGCCGCCAGACCCGCCTTCCTGGTGGTCGTCGTTCTCGTCATCTTTCGATCTCCCGTTGCCGGCGCCGCTTCGGGGCGGTCCGCCGGCCGTCAGTGCCTTGTAAGGCTATTGCCGCTTGCTGCATTCCTGGTGCAGCCAGTCGCCGACCAGATCGGCTGGCTGGCAGGTCGCCCCGGCCTTCATCAGCAGCTCGGCTGCGTCCCAGTACTCCCGCCAGCCGGCCTGGGTCAGAGGCGTATAGCCGTTCCTCTCCTTGGCCTCGATCTCCGCGCCCGCGTCGAGGAGCAGGGCGACCACCTCGGCGTGGCCCTCCTCGGCCGCGGCGTGCAGCGGCGACATCCGGTAGAAGTTCTTCGAATCGTTCACGAGGGCGCCGCGCGCGATCAGAAGCCGCACGACCGCCGCGTGGCCGCCGTAGGACGCGGCGTGCAAGGCGGTCAGGCCGCCCTTGTTGGCGGCGTTGACGTTCGCGCCGGCGTCCAGCAGCAGACGCACGACCTCTTTCTTGCCCGCGAGGGCCGCGATCAGGAGCGGCGGCTCGCCGCTGGCATCGGCTTCTTCCAGTTCGGCGCCCGCGTCGACGGCCCGCTTGGCCGCCTCCGCATCGCCGTTCCGGGCCGCCTCGTGCAGAGGACCGGCCTGGGCGGTCGCGATGGCGAAAAGCACTGCGACCATCATGGTGCACAGGTGCCGCATTTCTTTAACTCCCCCTTATTCAGCCCTAGTCGCGATGGCGAAGAATCTCAAGTGAAATTTTTCACACCTGAAACCAGGCTTCTCCAAAGCAGGTCGCACTAGGTCGCCAGTCCCATTCGGGTCAGGAAATCGTTGGCGAAGACCTTCCGCACCTCGGCGTTCTCCAGCAGGGCCTCGCGGGCGCCGATCCACTGGTCGACCGCGGCATCGCCGTAGCGTTGACGGACCCGGGCCGGGTTGAGATGCGTGTTGAACTTGCCCCAGTGCATCGTGAAGGGGATCCCGGCCGCATCCAGCTTCTCCCAGACCTTCTCGAGGTAGCCGCGCACGCTCGGCAGGTTAAGACCGTCGATCTCGAAGACCGCGGTGGGATCGAAGCGGGTGAAGCCGAGCAGCGCATCGGTGCCCTTGACGAAGCGGTGAGAGACGATCACCGGCAGCACGTCGTCCCCGTCCTTGTAGACCTTGAAGGCGATCTCCTGGGCCTCGACGGCGCGGTCCGCCGGCATGCCCATGGCGCAGGCCAGGGTCTTGCCGAGGACCTTCTCGCCGCGGAAGAGGTCGCGGATGATGCCCTTCTTGACGTAGGGCGCGAACTCGTCGTCCACCTGGGCGTTCAGGATCGGCACCACGAGCTTGTTCAGCGGCGAAGGGATGATGTCGATCAGCGCACCCATGACGTCGAGGCCCGAGGCGCCCATCCCCGACTCGCCGCCGTCCCAGACCGGCGGATTGTAGGCCTCGGTCCAGGGCTCCTCGTACATCACCAGGACGATGGCCTCGTCGGGCGGCGTGCCTTCATTGGGATTGTAGAAGACCTCGAAGTGGTAGGGCGTGCCGGTCGGCACGCCGGCGGCCTCCGGTGGCAGCGGCAGCAGCGTCGGGTCGGCGTTGGTCAGCGCCGTCTTCAGCGTGTCGTCGTAGGGCGCGCGATAGCGCACGGCGTTGAGGATAAAGAGCTCCCGCGCCTCGATCATTAGGCCGTGAATCACGCCGAAGGAGCCGAAGCTGATCAGGGCCGCGTTGAACAGGGTGTCGTCTTGGATGAAGTCGGCCTCGATCTGCCGGGCGAAGTCCGCCTTCATCACCGGCTTCGACTGCCGCTCCAGGTAGACGTGCTTGTTGGGCCCGACCACCAAGTGTAGGCCGACGACCATCTCGGCCAGGGCGCCGAAGCGGTATGCGCCGCCGTGGGTGTTCGTCGAGAGTGCGCCGGCGATGGTCTGGCCGTTGTTGGAGCCGGAGGCCGGGAGCGACAGGCGGTCGGCGAAGAGCAGGTTGTTCAGCACCGAGATCGAGTTGCCGCATTGGATGAAGCGCAGCTTCGCGGCGTCGCCGCCGTAGGCCGGATCGGTCTGGTTTGGCGAGAAGGTGAAGGCCAGGCGCAGGGCCGTGGTGTCGATCAGGCGGCCGTCGGTGACCGCCACCGGGCTGAGCGACCAGAGGCTGCCGCGGGCGCGCAGGGTCTTCCCCTCGTCGACGCAGTCCTTGATGATCGCCTGCAGCTCCTCGGTCGCCGCCTTGTAGGTGTCCAGCATGGACTGGCCGCCCTGGTCGAGGCGAAAGGCGTATTCGCCGTCGAGGTCCTGCTCGAAGGACTGGTGCCGGCCGGTTTCCTTCGGCCGCTGCCTGAAGAAGCGTCGTTCGTTCGGCATGGGTCTCGTCCTTTCCTTTGCGGGGCAAGCGCTACTGCGTGGTCGTGGACTCGGGGAAGGCGCCGCTGCGTGGCGGTGGCGCCTTGCAGCGGAAGCGGAGGTCCAGCGGGGACCAGATCCCGAGGCTCAGGACGCTCGCCAGGTCGTAGGCGTAGTTGCGTTCGACGAAGACGTCGTTGATTCCGTTGCCCTGACATTCGGCGGCCAGGACCTGCGGATCCATGATGTTGCCCCAGAAGTAGGCATGCATGGTGCGGGAGACATAGGGCGCCTCCTGCCCCTCCAGCTGAATCGGGTCGGAGTCCGGGACCGTGATCTGGTACTGCGCACAGGATGCCAGGCCCAGCAGGCCCGCCAGCAGGACGGCGCGCGGGCAGAGGCGTCTACGGACGGCGGTGGTGTCGTCATGCATCTTCGCTCTCCGGGTCTGGGCGCGCCGGAGGATCCGGTGGCGCGCTGCGGTTTCGCTTCGCTCGAAAGACCTCGTTCCGGCGTGGTCGCCCGATTCGGAAAGGCTACCACCCGGCACCGGAGTCGTCTTCCGGGCGCCGCCATGGACAGCCAGGGCGGCAATCTGCCCTGCGCGCCGCGATCTGGATGTGGCATTTGCAACACCGATTGCCGAAATCGGCTAGGCGAAGGGCTCGGGCGCCGGCGCGTCGGCCTTTGGGACCAGCTCGCATGCCGCCCGAGCGGCCTCAATCGGGCGCAGGTCTTCCGATCTGCTTCACAAGGATGGTCCAGCCTGCCTGATACCAAGGGGCGACCCATTTGATGGCGCGCGGCGGCCCGCCGCGCGCCACCGCAGGCCGGGTTTGCTTGAACGCCCGCTGCGTTGCGCTCCGCCTACGGTACCCCGCACCGCTGCGTGAAGCGCGCCTGACGGGCGGGCAAGCAAACCCGGTCAAATGAGTCACTATCTACGCCCCTTGGTATGAGTCAGGCTCGGCGCAGGTTTTTCTCGGAGCTCGCGGGCGCCGGCCCTCAACCGGCGGCCTTTTGGCCGCCGTCGATCACCTGGAGCGCTCTCGACGACTGAATTGTGCGGGTTTCCGGGAAGCGAATCCGGACCGTGGTGCCGTCGCCGACTTCGCTTTCCAGCCAGAAGCTGCCGCCGTGCAGCTCGACCAGCGCCTTGGTCAAGGGCAGGCCGAGACCCGTGCCGTCGAAGCGCCGGCTGTGCTGCCCCTCGATCTGCTCGAAGCGGGCCAGGGCCTTGGGGATGTCGTCGGCGGCAATGCCGATGCCGCTGTCGGTGACCTGGAGGAAATAGGCACCGTCGCGGTCGAGCCAGGCCGAAACCTCGATCCGCCCGCCCGGCGGCGTGAACTTGACCGCGTTTGACAGCAGGTTGGTCAGGATCTGCTTCACCATGCGCGGGTCGGCATAGAGCAGCGGCAGCGGCGGTTCGGACAGCTTGCTGGTCATCTCCAGCTCGCCGCTCAGCGCGCGCGGTGCCATCAGCCGCAGGCAGCTGGCGACGGTGGAGTGCAGGTCGATCTCGGTCTCGTTGAGCCGGGCGTTGCCGGCCTCGATCTTGGACAAGTCCAGGATATCGTTGATCAGGTTCAGCAGATGCTGGCCGGAGCCGTGGATGTCCTTGACGTAGTCCTCGGCCTGGGCCGGATCGTCGGGCCGCAGCCGTTCGTCCAGCAGGATCTCGGCAAAGCCGATGATCGCGCTCAGGGGCGTGCGCAGCTCGTGGCTCATGTTGGCCAGGAACTCGGACTTGGCGCGGTTGGCGATTTCGGCCTGCTCCTTGGCGAGCAGAAGCGCGGCCTCTCGGTCCTTCAGCTCCCGGGTCCGTTCTTCGACCCTGATCTCCAGGTCGTCGCGAGCCCGGCGGACGGCTTCCTCCGCCTGCTTGCGTTCGGTGATGTCCTGGACCACGCCGCTTTGCTCGACGGCCCGGCCGTTGGCGTCCCGGATTGCCCGGCCGATCTCGAGGACATGGCGGATCTCGCGGTCCGGTCGCACGATGCGGTAGTCGATCTCGAAGTCGCAGCCTTCACTGTCGAAGCGGGCAAAGGCCTCGGCGACGCGTTCGCGGTCGCCGGGGTGGATCACCCGCTCCAGCTGATCATCCATCAGGGCGTGGATCTCATCGGGCTCGACGCCGTGAATTCGCGCGTACTCCGAGGAGCAGGAGATCAGCCTGTCCTCGGTGATCGACCAGTGCCAGTTGCCGATCTTGGCCAGGGCCTGAGCCTCGGCCAGGGCGGCCTGGCTGTCCTTCAGCTCGCGCTGGGCCTCGATCTGACGGGTGATGTCGCGGCCGCTGCCGCGATAGCCGCGAAAGCGTCCCTGCTCGTCGAAGATCGCCTTGCCGTTGATCGAAAGGTGCACGACGCTGCCGTCGGGGAGCCGTCGCGGATGCTGGAAGTCCCGGAAGTCGCGGTGGGCGGCCAAGTCGGCGAGATGCCGGTCCCAGGCCTCGGGGTCTACGCCGGGGATGCCGGTCTCCTCGCGGGTCTTGCCCAGCAGTTTCTCCTCCGGCACGCCGGTCACTTCGGTAAAGCGGTCCGAGAAGTGCGAGAAGCGGAGGTTCTCGTCCATCTCCCAGAACCAGTCCGAGCTGGCGTTGGCGAAGTCCTCGAAGCGCTGTTCGATTTGCCGCGCGTCGCTGCGCCGCACCTCGGCCAGGCGCTCCAGCAGGATGTTGAGGCTGCCGACCAGCTCTCCGATCTCGTCGTCCCGGCCGAGGTCCAGCTTGTGGTCTTCGGGATGCTCCGGGTCCTCGTGCGCCGTCCGCATCCTTTCGCGGATCTCCAGCAGCGGCGCGACGACCAGGCGCCGATGGGCCAGCACGGTGACCACCGAGACGAAGCCGGAGATGATCAACACCAGGCCGCCGATGCGCAGGACGAAGGCATGAAGCTCCTCCGAGACCCCGCGCGCGTCCAGGTGCAGGACCGCGGTGTAGGGCAGACCCTCGGCGCCCTGAGGCAGGAGAATCTCGTAGCGCACGCCGTGGATCCGCGATCCCCTTTCTGTCTGCTCCAGGTTCAGGTCCGGCGGGGCGAGAGAGGGCGGATCGCCGAAGCTGAGGAGGCGCCCGCCGTCCGCGGCATAGAGCGTGGCGCCTAGGATCTTGGCATCGCCGAGGACTTCGGCCCTGTTCTCGAAGAGCTCCTTCAGGGAATGGTGGTCGTGTCCCTGGAGGCTGAAGGCCAGGGCCCGCACGCCCTCTGCCGCGAGTCGCTCGTAAAGCTGGCCGTGCAACCGCAGGTACGAAGGCACCAGGATCGCCGCCTCGATGGCGAAGATGCTGAAGCAGACGATCACCGTGATCCTGAGGCAGAGGCGGCAACCCGAAACGAGGCGCAGCCTGCTCTGGAGCTGTTCTTTGAACCGCATGCCGGCTATGGCTTCTGTCTCACCTGGGGTGCCGGAGGATGAAAGAATTCCTCAAATAAGCCACCCGTTCTGGATGGAGGGACTTAGGCTATATTATGCCAATTTATATAAACTTAATGGCCAAAACTTCCTATATCTACTTTTTTACTTGATTTTGCTGCGAAATCGGCGCTGCGCAATCCCTCGGCGGCAAGGCCATTGGCAGCCGGGACCAGCCTGTGCTATCGGAAGCAAGCCGAGTTGATAACGGGCGAGGGCGCCTTCCCATGGGCGAAGTCAGCCGTTTGCGACGACGACGAGGATCCTGCGCCTTGGGCGCTTAGGACCCGTCCGTTCGTCTGCTGCCTCGCGCTCGGCTTCGATTCAAGACGACCAGCGTCAGATCATCAGGGACGACGGCCCGGGCCGTCGAAGTTCCCTTTCCGAATCCAAGCCGCGCGGCCTCGGGGGTCGCGGCAGGCTTCCGAAGCGAGATGACGCGATGCAGATCCAGATCCTTCCGGAACGGCGAGAAGACCAGCGGCTGATCGAACCTTTGCTCGATTTGACCTTCGGTGCAGAGCGGCACCGGCGGACCACCTACCGGCTGCGCGAAGGCGTCGAGCCCCTGGCCGAGCTTTGTCTGATCGCCCTCGATTCCGACAAGGCCTTGCTCGCTTCGCTGCGCTTTTGGCCGATCCTGGTGGCCTCGAAAGCGGCGATCCTGCTGGGACCCCTGGCGGTCGACCCGCGGCTGCAGGGCCGGGGCATCGGCCGCCGGCTGCTGCGCCACGCCCTGGCCGAGGCCCGGCGGCTCGATCATCGCGTGTGCATCGTCGTGGGCGATCCGGCCTACTATGCCCCTTTCGGCTTCCGATCCGCGGTGGCGGCCGGGCTGGTGATGCCGGGGCCGGTCGAGCCGGCACGCTTCCAGGTTCTGGAGCTGACGCCGGGCGCCCTCGAGGGGCGGCGGGGCGCCGTGGAAGCCCTGTCCGCGACGCCGGGGAGGTCGCAGGCCGGGGACGCCGCCTGACCACGGCCTTAGAGCGGGATGATTTGAAGTCGAACGGGCTTCAAATCATCCCGCTCTGTTTCGAAGGTCCGGAGCACGATTCAGACATGAGGTCGACTCGACCTCATATCATCGTGCGCCAGCGTTCAGAAGCCGATGACCCGCCTGCGCTTTTGCGCCGGGTTCGGACGGTCGAGGTCCGAATAGGTCCCGGTCCGCTTGCGCTTGATCTCGATGCCCTCCTGCGGCAGTTCGACGCCCGGCGGCAGCTCGTCAGGGTTCTTCCAGGCGCCGAAAGGCAGCGGACCGACTTCTCCGCTGCGCGCGACCACGCGGGTGGAGTTCCAGCCGTGCTGGATGTAGACGTCGACGCCGGGGGCGAGGACCTCCTCGTCCTCCTCCTGGAACTGGACGACGGTGACGGTGCGGCCGTCCTCCAGCGCGATCAGGTACTCGATGCCGTCGCCGCCGTTGATGGCCTCTTCGACGATGAAGCCGATGGCGGCACCGACCACGCCGCCGAGCAGGGAGCCGGCAGGCCCCAGCTGCCCGCCGAGCGCCAGGCCACCGCTGAAGCCGCCGGCAAGACCGCCGACGGTGTAGCCGATGCCGCTGTTGCGTTCCTGGATGTCGACCGGTCGCGTGGTCACCACCCGCCCCGCAGTCACCTCGTAGAGGGTGCTGGACTCGGCGGTATAGTACTCCTCCTGCGGCGGCGTACTACAGGCCGCGGCCGATAGGACGACAAGCGCAACGACGCCGGCTCGGCGCAAAGTCCCTTCCCTTCCTGACGCCTTCCTCAATTCCGTGCCCTGATGCTAACACGCAGTCTACGCCGAAATTCCAGCGACCGCGCGTGGCAAGACGGTGGCAGGGAACGCTGGCTGACTCAACCCGCCGGGATTAGCAGGGTATGGACATTTGTTTCTACCGCAGCTCCAGTGGTCCTGGATCATTATCCGAAGGATCGAAGCACCCTGGGTCACTTGCGTGAGAGGCTGTCCTCGCGTTCGGTCTTCGTCTTCGGCTGGAGGAGTCCTTAGGGCAGGGCCTCGGCCGCGGGCGGGCAGCCGGGCACATGGACGTCGATCGGGGTGATCCGGTCGCAGCCGCGCACCATCGAGTCGTGGTCGTAGCCGCCGCCGTTGGCGCAGGAGCCCTTGGCGATCACCCGGAGCGGTTCCGCCGACTGGTCGCAGAGGCGGCGCAGGGCCGGTGCGATCTCGTTGGTCAAGGTGCCGCCGACGATCATTACGTCGGCCTGCCGCGGGCTGGACCGGGGCACCGTGCCAAGGCGGCGACGCGGGCCACGGCGTTGGGCCCGGGCGGCAGGCCGACCGCGGTCCAGATCACGACGAAGGTCAGTCAGGTCTCAAGGCTCATGGGTCCTGCCCTCCACTTCGGCTCAGGCTCGGGAGAAGAACTCGATCAGTTCGTCGTCGGCGATCGCCCCCGCGGCGAAACCGAAGGTTCCCCGGTCGCGCATCTCCTCCGCGGCACGGCGCAGCGCGCCCTGGGCCGTGCGCATCAGGCAGCCGCCGACGCTCACCCGCCTGACCCCGACGGCGGCCAAACGGGCCAGGGACAGCGGCGCGCCGGCCAGGCCCATGACGACGTTGAGCGGGCCCGTCACTTCGCGCGCCAGGACGGCGATGGAATCCAGGTCCTTGACCCCCGGCGCGTAGAGGCAATGGGCGCCGGCCTCGCGGAAGAGGTTGAGGCGGCGGACCGATTCGGCCAGGGGGTCTGGATGGCCGAGCAAGAAGGCCTCGCAGCGCGCGGTCAGAGTGTAGGCGAAGCCTGTGCCCGCAGCGGCCTCGGCGGCGGCGGCGATGCGCTCGGCGGCTAGGCCGGCGTCGAGCAGCCGGGGCTCGGGCTCGTAGGCGACGTCCTCGATGCTGCCGCCGACCGCGCCGGCCTCGGCCGAGAGGCGGATGGTCTCGGCCGCCGCCTCGGGCGCCCGGCCGTAGCCGGCCTCGAGGTCGGCGCTGACCGGCAGGTCGACGGCTGCCGCGATGGCGGCGATGGCGGCGAGGTTCTCCTCGCGGCTCAGCGCGCTGCTGGCGTCGGGTCGGCCCAGGGCGTAGGCGATGCCCGCGCTGGTGCTGGCCAGGGCCGGGAAGCCGGCGGCGGCCAGCAGCTTGGCGCTGCCCGCGTCCCAGGCGTTGGGCAGGATGAAGGCCTCCGGTGTCTCGTGGAGCCTGCGGAAGGTCTCGGCCTTGGCGGCCTGGGTGATGGTCACGTCCCTGTCTCCGTCGTTGCATCGTCTGTTACCACAGTGTCCGCCGGCCCCGGCGCCTTGTCATGCGGAAACGATTCGTTTATCATCGAAATATGATTGCAGAGCCTTCCACCGCCATCGCCGCCGCGCTGATCGGCGTGCCGGCGCGGGCCAACATCCTGGGCGCCCTGATGGACGGCCGCGCCCTGACGGCCAGCGAGCTGGCCTATCACGCCGGGGTCTCGCCCCAGACCACCTCCAGCCACCTGGCCAAGCTGGCCGACGCCAAGCTGGTGGTCGTCGAGAAGCAGGGCCGGCACCGATACTACCGCCTGGCCGGCGCCGCCGTGGCCGAGGCCCTGGAGCTGCTGGCCCTGATCGTGCCGCAGCAGCCGGTGCCGCCACGGCGCCGCTCACGGGAGGTGGAGGAGACCCGGGCGGCGCGCTTCTGCTACGACCATCTGGCGGGCGCCCTGGGCACCGGTCTGACCGAGGCCATGCAGGCCAGGGGCGTCCTCGTGCTCGCCGAGCAGGATTTCGAGGTCAGCGCGGCGGGCGAGGCCTTCTTCCGCGAACTTGGGATCGAGCCCGAGAGCCTCCGGCGGCTGCGCCGGACCTTTGCCCGGCAGTGCCTGGACTGGAGCGAGCGCCGCCCGCATCTGGCGGGCTCGCTGGGCGCCGGCTTCGCCCAGGTCGCGCTGAAGCGGCGCTGGATCCGCCGCGCCAAGGAGGGCCGCCGGGTCTTCGTGACCCCGGCCGGGCAAGCCGCCTTCCGCGACCTGCTTGGCTTCGACTTCGCGGCCCGGGCGGCGGGCCTTCACCCGGTCCAGAAAACCGAGTCCGGCGTGCAGACGTAGGTCCGGTAGAAGGAAACGTAGAACAGCAGCAGGCCGACCGCGGCGGCCAGGCTGGCGAGGAATTGCAGCGCCCGGCGCGAGACCTTCGGCTTCAGCCGTTCGAAGGCCGGGCCGGCCAGCCCGCTGCGCCGCAGCGCCCGGCGGTCGCCCGGTATGCTCAGCAGACGCAGCACCGTCCAGTAGCAGAGGATCATGGCCACGGCCCAGGAGCCCAGGAACAAGACCTTCCAGAGCGCGGTGTTGCATTGGTCGAGATAAAAGACGAACACGGGCGTCCTGCCTCCCCCTGTCCAGGGATTGTGTCCGGAGGCTTCATTATTCTCGCAAATCCCCTCTGAGCCCAAGGCCGGAGCGTGACCGCTCCGCACCGAATCGGTGTGAAGATTGAATCACTTGCGGATGTTCAGTGGTGGTCGCGCGCCAGCTGCTCGAGCACGGTCTCCGTCGCCTCGCGCCAGTCGGTGGTCGGGTTGACCCAGTCCGGGATCTCGTCGAGATCTGGCTGCTCGCCGAAGAGGTAGAGGTTCGGCACGAGGTCGCGCAGATGCTCCAGGACGTCCAGACGGTCGTCGATGAAATGCGTGAGCCTGAGCTGCCGGCAGTGCAGGGCCTTCTGCGAGCGCTGCAGGCAGAAGCGGAGATGGGACCGCGGCAGCCCCGTCTCATCGTAGAAGTCCCAGTGCCTCAGCCATTGCTTGGTCTTATGCTGCACCTTGGGACCGGCTTTGGAGATCAGCCAGGCTCGTCCGGCAAAGGCCGACACAAGGCTCCGCACACCGTCGAAGGCGCCCGGGCTGGGCGGCGTCGCCAGAGCCTTTTCCAGACCGCCACTCAGGAAAGAGGTGTCGGCCCTGCCGCCCACGACCGGCGCCATGATCACCCGGCCGATGTCGATGCCGATTCCCGGCTCACTTTTTCGCTGCTTGTTCATGGCCGCAGGGTTTAAGGCCGTCGGGGATATACTAGAACTATTAAATATATATGTACTATAATATGTGATTATATCTCTACTCTTGAAGCTCGGGAGACGGGATCGGCGGCATGCGATCGGACTGGTTGCAGGCCTTCCTCGCGTTCAGCGAGAGCATGAACTTCACCCGTGCGGCGGAGGGGCTGCACATCTCGCAGCCGGCGCTGCATGTGAAGATCTCCAAGCTGGCCGACTGGCTCGGCCAGCCGCTCTATCGAAAGCTCGGCCGCAACTTGGTTCTCACGCCGGCCGGCGAAAGGGTCGCGGCCTACGCGCGCGAAGAGCGCGAGCGTTCCCTCGCCTTCGTAGAAGAGCTGAAAACGGGGGTCTCGAGGGCGCCGGTGGTGCTTTGCGCCGGGACAGGCGCCTACCTTTACCTCCTGGGTCCGGCGATCTCTGAGTTCTCGGGGCAGGCGCCCTGGCCGCTCAAGCTGATCACCGGCGACCGGGACCGCACGGTTCAGCTCCTGCAAACCGGCGAGGTCCATCTGGGCGTGACCACGCTCGATGCAGTGCCCGACGGGATCGCGGCGGAGGAGCTTGTCGCTGTGGAGCAGGTTCTTGTGCTCCCCCGTGACCACCGCCTCGCCGGTAAGCAAAGTCTGCGGCTCTCCGATCTGAAGGGTGAAGCGCTGGTCGTGCCGCCGCAGGGCCGGCCCCACCGCGTGATGCTCAACCAGATGCTGGCGGACACCGAGGTGTCTTGGCGGGTCGCGGTCGAGGCGGGGGGCTGGGAGCTGATGCTGCATTTTGTCGGCCTGGGCATCGGTCTCGCGATCGTCAACGGCTGCTGCCGCCTTCCGCCCGGGCTGGTTGCAAGGCCCTTGGACGAACTCCCGAGGGTTCGCTATCAGGTGCTGCAGCGGGCCGGCAGCCAGCCCCATGAGGGAGTGGCCGAACTGAAACGGCGTTTGCTAACCAACAGCGACGCCTGGCGTCGGGGCGTCGAAGCGAGGCCTTGATTTTGTCCCAGCGTTCCCAACGCTTGAGCCGTCTGGTCGCGCATGCCCTGCGGCATAGACCGGACCTCTATGGCTTGGAGCTGGACAGGAATGGCTGGATCGAGCTGGAAACCTTGGCACGGGCGCTGGCTGGTAGTCGCCCGGAGTGGCGCGATCTCGCCGCCGCGGAGATCCGGGCCATGGTCGCTGCGGCGACTAAGCAGCGCTACGAAATCAGGGGCGAGCGCATCCGCGCGCGCTATGGACATTCGCTTCCAGAGAAGATTGAAGGAAACCCCGTCGTTCCGCCGGCGCTGCTCTACCACGGCACGACCCCCGAAGCGCTGCCCAGGATTCGCACGCAAGGCCTGAAGCCGATGCGGCGCCATTACGTACACCTCTCTCCGGACCCTGAGACGGCGACCCTCGTCGCCGAACGCCGCAGCAAGACCCCGGTGATCATCGAGGTTCGGGCCAGGGACGCGCACGCCGAAGGCCTGGCCTTCTATCGCGGCAACGACCAGGTCTGGCTCTCCGACCCGATCCCGGCCAGCTATCTGCGCCTGCCGAAGGAATAGCGACCGTGCTGAGTCACGCTTCTTGGCGTCCGCTGACAGCCATCTGTCAGGAGTTATCGGCCGCGGCGGGTACGAGGGCTGGCCGCGAAGTCCTCGGGCGATCTATCCTCGCCGCTTTCACGGCCGATGACTCCGGAGCCTCATGCCGACCTCCTCCGCTGCGCTTCCCGTCATCTCCAACCCTGCGGCGCGGCGTCTGTGGCTGGAGGGCCAGGGCCTCGCGGCGGATCCGATGCGCAAGCTGGATCGTGCGGGGCTGCTGCGGCTGGTCGAGGACCTGGGCTATGTCCAGGTCGACAGCATCAACACGGTCGAGCGCGCCCACCACCACATCCTCTTCAGCCGCAACCAGACCTACCGCCAGCCGCTCCTGGCCCGCCTGCTGGAGCGCGAAGCGGCACTCTTCGAGAACTGGACCCACGACGCCGCGGTCATTCCCAGCCGCTTCTATCCCTTCTGGCGGCCGCGCTTCGAGCGCGAGCGGGCGCGGCTCGCCGAGCGCTGGCAGAAGGTCCGCCGCGCCGGCTTCGAGGGCTGTTTCGAGCGGGTCCTGACGCGCATCGCCCGCGAAGGTCCGCTGATGGCCCGCGACTTCGGCGCGGACGGCCGGAAGAACAGCGGCGGCTGGTGGGACTGGCATCCGGAGAAGACCGCCCTGGAATACCTCTGGCGCACCGGCGCCCTGGCCGTCGCCCGGCGCGAGGCCTTCCAGAAAGTCTACGACCTGCCGGAAAGGGTGATCCCGCGGCAGCACCTGGCGGCGCGGCCCGACCAGGAGGCCTTCGTCGACTGGAAGTGCCGCAGCGCGCTGGAGCGCCTGCGCTTCGCGACCTGGGGCGAGCTGGCGGCCTTCTGGGGCAGCCTCAGCCCCGCCGAGGCCAAGGCCTGGTGCCTGCGGGAACTGGGCCGCTCGATCGTCCAGGTGGCGGTCGAGCCGGCCGGGGGCGGCACGCCGCGGCCGGCCTTCGTGCCGGTCGCGGTTCTCGACCGGCTTGGGGACCTGCCGGAGCCGCCGCCGCGGGTCCGCGCGCTCAACCCCTTCGATCCGGTGATCCGCGACCGGGCGCGCCTGGAGCGGCTCTTCGGCTTTCACTACCGGATCGAGGTCTTCGTGCCGGCCGCGAAACGGCGCTACGGCTACTACGTCTTTCCGTTGCTCGAGGGCGCGCGTTTCATCGGCCGGCTCGACATGAAGCACGACCGCCAGGCCGACGGCGCCCTGCGGGTCACCCGCCTCTGGCTGGAGCCCGGACTCAAGATGACCCGGGGACGCGCCGACCGCTTGGTCGCGGAGCTCAGGCGCATCCAGCGCTTCGTCGGTGCCGAAAGCCTCGATGTCGACCCGGCGCGCTGGCTCGCCTCGACCACGCCGTGATGCGGGAGGCGGCCCGGCGGCGGGCGCTCAGGCGCCCTCCTCGTTGTCCAGCAGGGGCAGCAGCCAGTCGCTGGTCTCCTTGCTGGGGACCACCGGGACGATCTCGAAGTCGATCAGCTCGCCCCAACTCGCGACCCACTGCTGGAGCAGGCACGCGTCCTCGCACTCCATGAGCTGGAAGCAGCGGTCGAAGTTCGCCTCGATCCAGCTGCCGACGTAGGTCAGGCCCTCGGGGGCCATGCGGCCCTGCTCGCGAAACCGGCGGTAGACCGCCCTGGCATCCCGTCCGCGAAACCGCTCGATCACCATGAAGAGCATGACGTGGTCCCCCGGCCCTGCACCGGCCGGCTACTTGCCCTCGCGCAGCCAGGCGAAGCCGAGGGTGGCGAGGGCCAGGAGGAGAAACAGCAGGGGCGAGATCAGGGGGACCTGGTCGACGCCCGTGACGACGTAGCTCTTGCTGCCCTGCAGGCCGATCCAGCCGCGCCCGTGGCGGTCGCGTCCCGACTTGACCTTGCGCAGCTCCGGCAGGCCGTCCTCGGCGATGTTCACGACGGTCCCGCCGCTCTCCTCGGCCAGCGGGGCGAGAATCTCGCCGGTCGCGCGCAGGTCGGCGAACTCCAGCGGGTTGACCGCGCCAGAGGCCGCCAGTGCCGTGTGCTGCCCGTCGGAGACGCGATAGAGGCCGAGCTCCTCGGCCGGCGCGCTGGCGGTCGCCCGGCCGTCGTCGCCCGGCTCCAGCAGCAGCTCGCCGGTCTCGCCCGAGGGCGCGGTGATCTCGACGGAGACGGGCTCGGTCGAGAGCGAGCGGCGCTCGATCAGCAGGCGGCCGTCGGTGATGCTGGCGCGCAGGTCCTCCTCTTCGAGGTCGGGCTCCTTCATCAGCCAGTGCGCGGTGCGGCGCATCAGCTCGGCCTGCGGCCCGCCGCCCTCGAAGCCTCGCGCCCAGAGCCAGATGTGGTCGCTCATCAGCTGGCCGACGCGGCCTTCGCCGAAGCGGTCGAGGATCAGCAGCGGCCGGTCGCCGACGCCTGACATGGCGACCACGCCGCGCTGCGGCGTCACCTCGATCTGGCGGAACCAGCGGCCCCAGCGCGGCTCCTCGCCGGCAACCGGGTCGCCGGCGCCCGGCAGGTCCGCTGTGACCGGATGTCGCAGACCGATGTCTGTGACCCGCGGCGTGAATCCCTGCTCGATGTTCTGCCCGGTCGGCACGCCCGGCAGGATGCGGCCCAAGGGCGTGCGGAACAACGACAGCGGTGTCGAGAAGGTCGGGCCGACGGCTTCCAGCAGGGCGCCGCCGCCTTCCACGTACTGGGCGATGTTGTCCAGGTAGATCCGCGGCAACACCCCGCGCCGGCGGTAGCGGTCGAAGACGATCAGGTCGAACTCGTCCAGCTTGACCGAGAACAGCTCACGGGTCGGGAAGGCGATCAGCGACAGCTCGCGGATCGGTGTCCCGTCCTGCTTTTCCGGCGGCCGCAGGATGGTGAAGTGCACGAGGTCGACCGAGGGGTCGGACTTGAGCAGGCTGCGCCAGGCGCGCTCGCCGGCGTGCGGCTCGCCGGAGACCAGCAGCACCCGCAGGCGCTCGCGCACGCCGTTGACCACCACGGCGGCACGGTTGTTGAGCAGGGACAGTTCCTGCGGACCGGCCTCGACCTCGAGCTCCAGGACCGAGGGGCCGCGGCGGTCGAGCTCGAAGCTGACTTCCTGCTCTTCGCCGACCGGGACCATGAGCTCCTGGGCCGGACCGCCGTCGCGGCGCAGGGTCAGGCGGGCCAGACGCGGCGCGCCGCCGCCCGGTAGATCCTCGACCTTCAGGGTCATGGTCAGCTGGCGCCCGACGATCCCGTAGCTGGGTACGCTGTCGAGCACCAGGCGGCGGTCGCCTTCCTCGGCCTCGCCGCTGCGCAGCAGGTGTAGGGGCGCGTCGATCCCGAGCGCCGCCAGGGACTCCGGGGCGTCGTGGATACGGCCGTCGCCGACCACGATGACGCCCGAGACCTGGCCCCGGGGCACGTTGGCCAGCTCGCGCTCCAGGGTCGCGAAGAGCCGCGTGCCGTCCTCCAGCTGACCGGCCGCGCCCTGGCCGCTGCGCACGACCCTGACCTGGGTCTCGCCCAGCGCCTCCAGGCGCTCCTCGATGTGGGCGACGGCCTCCGCGGTCTGCTCGGGCCGCCGGCCGACGGTCTGGCTGGCGCTCTCGTCGACCACGACCAGCGCGATGTCCTCCAGGGGCTGGCGCACTTCGTTGACCAGGCTGGGATTGGCCAGGGCGAGCAGCAGCACGGTCAGGAAGGCGGCGCGCAGCAGGGCGCCCTTAGCGCCGCGCAGCAAGGCCAGGGCGACCACCACGGCGGCGGCAGCGGCCAGAGCCGCGATGACCGGCCAGGGCAGGGCCGGCGCCCAGATGATCGAGAGGCCGCTGGTCATTGTCCCAGGCGCTCCAGGATATAGGGCACGTGAACCTGGTCGGTCTTGTAGTTGCCGGTCAGGGCGTACATGACCAGGTTGACGCCGAAGCGGAAGGCCATCTCGCGCTGCCGCTCGCCCCCGGGTACCGCGGGAAACAGCGGCCGGCCCTGCTCGTCGATCGCCCAGGCCCCGGCCCAGTCGTTGGCGCCGATGATCACCGAGGAGACGCCGTCGTTGACCCGGCCCTCGGCGGACTCGATCCACAGGGTGCCGCCGGCGAAGCGGCCCGGGAAGTCCTGCATCAGGTAGAAGGCCTTGGTCAGGACGTGGTCGGGCGAAACCGGGATCAATGCCGGGACCTGGATGTCACGGGTCAGCGTCTGCAGCGCCGTGGCGGGCCGGCCGAGTCCCTGCGTCGCGGCCTCGGGCCGCCGCAAGTCGAAGAGGATGGTGCCGCCGTTCTTGAGGAAGGCGTTGACGGCCGCCGCCGCGGCGCCGTCGAGGGCGCGCTGCTCGCGGGTCACAGGCCAGTAGAGCAGCGGGAAGAAGGCCAGCTCGTCGCGGCCCAGGCGCACGCCGACGGGCTCCGCCGCCTCGACCGCGGTGCGCCGGTTGAGCACCCGCGAAAGACCGATCAGGCCGGCGTGGCTAACCTCGTCGATCGCAGGGACGCCGGTGCGCACGTAGGCCAGGCGCGTGTCGGTGGTCGCCTTCAGGGCGAAGGCGTCGTCGCTACCCTGGGCCTGCGTGGGCGGGGCCGCGAGGGTGCTGGCGGCGGCCGCCACGACCAGGACCGCGGCGCTGCGGCCGAGCCGGGCCGGGATCAGGAGGCCGCGCAGAGCCAGGGCGATGATCATGTCGAGCAACGCCAGGGCGAGGGCGGCGGCCAGAAGCCAGGGCAGCAGCACGGTCTCGCTGCGGCCGGCGAAGGACTGCACGGCCTGGCCGTCTATACTCGGGCCAAGGCCGGCCAAGGGTCCGACCTGATCGGCCAGGTTATAGGCGCGGCGCAGGCTGTCGCGGCCGTAGATGCCCGGCGGATGGCGGGCGTCGATGCGGCCGGCCTCGAGAGTCTCGGCGTCCAGCGCGACCGCCGTCGCCGGCGGCCTGCCGAGCAGACCGAAGCCATCGAGCGCCTCCAGGGGCGGCAAAGCCTCCTCAGCGCTGACGCCGGCGACGCCCTGGCTGACCGCGACGATCTTGCGCAGCATCTCGATGAAGAGGCCGGAGAGCGCCAGGTTGGACCAGTCGGTGTTGGCGCTGGTGTGGATCAGGATCAGCCAGCCCTCGCCGCGCCGCTCGGCGGTGACCAGCGGCGTGCCGTCCTCGAGCCGGGCCCAGGTCTTCTCGGGCAGGTCAAGGGCCGGCTCGGCCAGGACCTGACGCTCGACCACCACGTCCGCGGGCAGCTCGAGCCCGGCGAAGGGGCTGCCGCGGTGGAAGGGCGCCAGCCGTGCCGGGCGGCTCCAGGTCATGGCCCCGCTCAGGGTGCGGTCGCCCAGGCGCAGGCGCACCGGCAGCAGGGTTCCGTCGCCCTGCTGGGCCAGCCGTGGACCGGCGAAGCGCAGCAGGGTGCCGCCCTGCTCGATCCAGATCGACAGCGCCTCGGCTTCCTCGGCCGGCAGCCGTCCGGCGTCCGCCAGGGTCAGGACCGCGACGCCTCGGCGCAGAAGCTCGCCGACGCTGCCCTTCTGGACCTCGGTATAGGGCGCCAGGGCACGCTCCAGGTAATAGATCTCGCCGAGCAGCGGTCGGACGGCCTCCGGGCCGGCGGCGACCAAGCCGACCGGGCGCCGGCGCCAACGCTCGTCGACCAGGAAGACCGCGGCCGCCGTCTCCTCGGCCTCGATCTTGATGCGGGCGATCTCGTTGCGCAGCTCGGTCGGCAACTCGAAGCGGACGCGCGCGCTTGCTTCGCCCGGCGCGAAGCGGGCTTCGGCGCGGCCCAGCAGGCGGCCGTCCTCGGCCAGGGCGCGGACCACCGCCAGATCTTCGCCCTCGGTCGCCGCCCGCTCGACCTCGACACTGACGCTGCCGGCGTCGAGCTGCGGGGTGCCGAGGCGCCGGGCCAGGCCCAACGGCTCGTCCTGATAGACACGGACCGGGCCGATGGCGCGCAGCCGGCCCATGAAGGCGCGCAGATCGGCGTCGCTCTCGCCGTGGTTCAGGCCGTCCGAGAGCCAGACCACGGGGGCGGAGGCTTCGAAGGTCAGGGCGTCGAGGGCGGCCAGCGCGGCGCTGCGATCGATCGGCCAGGGCTGCGGCGCGAGGCCCTGCAACAGGCGCCTGGCCGCCGCCGGGTTCAGCGCTTCACTGACGGCAACCTGCGAGTCCGGCCCTTTGGGCGCGGTGGTCAGCACGACCAGCGAGCGGCCGTCGCGCTCGGCCTGGTCGATCAGGCCGTTGATGGTATCGCGCCGCTGCGGCCAGTTCCGCGCCGCCGCCCAGCCGTCGTCGATGATCAGCACCAGGGGGCCGGTGCCGGCGAGCGGCCGGTTTGGGTTCAGCAGGGGCTGCGCCAGGCCGAGGATGATCAGGGCGGCGATCAGCAGGCGCAGGGCGACCAGCCAGGGCGGCGTCCGGGCCGGGGTCTCCTCCGGCGGCCGAAGGCCGGTCAGCAGGCGCAGGGCCGGGAAGGCTATGCGTCGCGGCGACGGCGGCGTGAGGCGCAGCAGCCACCAGAGCAGGGGCAGGGCACCCAGGGCCACGAGCAGCCAGGGCTGGGCGAAGGCCAGAGGGCCGAGTTCCAGCATCGCCCTAGAGCGCCTTGTTTGCGGTCAGGGCCGCATAGAGTGTGAGCAGCACGGCCTGGGCGGAGGCGTCGCTGCGGTGGCGGGTGTAGGTCCAGCCGATGCTGCGGGCGATGGCATCGAGGCCGTCGAACTGCCGCTGCAGCCGGTTCTGGTAGTCGCCGCGCACGCTTTCGGTCCGCGACAGCAGCCAGGGGTCCTCGCCCTCCAGTCCTTGGAACAGCACGCGACCCTCGTAGGGCAGGGACTCCTCGGCCGGGTCGAGGATCTGGATCAGGTGGCCCCGGACGCCGCTTTCGGCCAGGCGCCGGACGCTGCGGTCGATATCGCCGAGCGGGGCCAGGAAGTCGCTGAGCATCACCACCTGGGCGAAGCGGGGCAGGGTCTGGTTCGGCGGCAGGCTGCTGTCCTTGGTCTCCAGGTGCTCGAGCTGCAGGGCCATCCGGGTCACGGTGCCGCGGCCGGTGGTCGGCGGCAGGCCCGAGCCGAGCAGGGCAACCCGCTCGCCGCCGCGGACCAGCAGCACGACCAGGGCCAGCGCCAGCAACTCCGCGCGCCGGCGCTTCGAGCCGTGGTCGTCGCCGGAGGTCCAGTCCATGGAGGCGGAGGTGTCGCACCACAGCCAGACCGACTGCGCCGCCTCCCACTCCAGCTCGCGCACGAAGACCTGATCGGACTTGGCCGACTGCCGCCAGTCGATGAGCTGCGGCTGGTCGCCCGGCTCGTAATGGCGGAACTGCCAGAAGGTCTCACCCTGGCCAACCCGGCGCCGGCCGTGGACGCCCTGGGCCACGGTGGCGGCGACCCGCTCGGCCTCGACCAGCAGCGGCGGCAGATTCGCCGCCAGGGCTTCGGCCCGCTGTCGTCGGCGGAGTGCGCGCTGGAGCATCAGGCTCGCCGTGGGCTGTTCGGGCTCACCGGTGCGGAGCCGCGAGCCGGAGGATCACGTCGTCCACCGAGACCCCGTCGGCGCGGGCCGCGAAGTTCAGCGCCATGCGATGGCGCAGCACCGCAGGCGCCAGGGCCAGGACGTCGTCGACCGAGGGCGCCAGGCGTCCCTCGAGCACCGCCCGCGCGCGGACCGCCAGCATCAGGGACTGGCTGACCCGGGGACCCGGCCCCCAGGAGACCTGCTTGACGACCTCGGGGATGTCTGAGGTCTCGGGACGGCCCGAGCGGACCAGGGCCAGGATCGTCTCGACGACGCTTTCGCCGACCGGGACCCGGCGCACCAGGTGCTGGGCGGCGATCAGCTCCTCGCCGGTCATCACCGCCTCTGCCTCGGACCGCTCGGGTCCGGTGGTCGCGATCAGCATCTGCCGCTCGGCGTCGATATCCGGATGGCCGACCTCGATCTGCATGAAGAAGCGGTCCAGCTGGGCTTCCGGCAGGGGATAGGTGCCTTCCTGCTCCAGCGGGTTCTGGGTCGCCAGGACGTGGAAGGGCGACGGCAGGTCGTGCGGCGAGCCGGCGACCGTGACCTTGTGCTCCTGCATCGCCTGCAGCAGGGCCGACTGGGTCCGCGGGCTGGCGCGGTTGATCTCGTCGGCCATCAGCAGCTGGCAGAACACCGGGCCGGGTATGAAGCGGAAGGCCCGCTGGCCGCCTTCGCGCTCTTCCAGGACCTCGGCGCCGAGGATGTCGGCGGGCATGAGGTCGGGCGTGCACTGCACCCGCTTGTCCTCCAGGCCCAGGACCGTGCCCAGGGTCTCGACCAGGCGGGTCTTGGCCAGGCCCGGCACGCCGATCAGGAGCGCATGGCCGCCGGCCAGGAGGGTGATTAGGGTTTGATCGATGACCTGCTCTTGGCCGAAAATCACCCGGCCGATGCTTCTGCGGACCAGCTGCATGCGCTCGCCGAGGGCTTCGATCTCTTCGGCGAGCTTCTGGCCGGCGGCTTCGGATGTCGGCGCGGTCTTGGTCGCGTTCACACGGGTCTCCTCTGGTCGACGGGAGTGCGGACGATGCCGGACCCGGTTTCAAAACCCGGCAAGCTGCCTGAAAACATAGACACTCCGGAGGGTTCTGGCCAGCCGGGAGGGCCGAGAAACCCCGGGCCACCGCGCGTCTACGGCCTGCGCATCGCGCGCGACGGAACCTGGTATCACCAAGGTTCGCCGATCCAGCGTAAGCCCTTGGTCAAGCTGTTTTCCACGGTTTTGAGGCGAGAAGATGACGGCAGCTTTTGGCTGGTCACCCCGGCCGAGCGCGGCCCGATTCAGGTCGACGACGCCCCCTTTACCGCTGTTGAACTCTACGTGACCGGCAGCGGAAGAGATCAGGAACTGCGGTTCCGGACCAACCTCGACCACTGGGTGACCGCGGGGCCGGAACATCCGATTCGGGTGGAAACCCGACCTGACAGCGGCGAGCCCAGCCCCTATATCTTGATACGGGACCGCCTTGAAGCGCTGATCCTGCGCCCGGTCTTCTATGAACTCGTCGACCGCGCGGAAACGAAAAAGCAAGACGGCAAAGACATCTTGGGCCTATGGAGCCAGAACGCTTTCTTTCCTTTGGGCGACCTGCCGCCGGATTGACCGCCGAAGCGATCGCCCGACGCCTCGCCGCCCAGCCGGCGCCAGGACGCCGCCGCTCGCCTCCGGGCCCGGACGGGTCGACGGCCTTGCCGCGCGGCGATCACGATCTCAACCCGGACTTCTTCGACCCGAAACAGGCGCTGACCCCGGCGGCGGTGCTGGTCCCGATCGTCGCCCACGACGGCGATTTGACCGTGCTTCTGACCCAGCGGACCGACCACTTGCACGACCACGCCGGACAGATCAGCTTTCCCGGCGGCCGCATCGATCCCGGGGACGCCGACGCCGAGGCCGCCGCCCTGCGGGAGGCGGGCGAGGAGGTCGGCCTCCATCCCGGCCTCGTGCGCGTGATCGGGCGGATCGACACCTACGTGACCCGGACCGGTTTCGAGGTGACTCCGGTTGTCGGCCTGGTGCCGCCGCCTTTGGACCTGACCCTGGACAGCTTCGAAGTCGCCGATGCCTTCGAGGTGCCCTTGGCCTTCTTCTTGCAATCGAGCAACCGACAACGTCACAGCCGGGTCTATCAGGGCCGCGAACGGCACTTTTTCGCCTATCCCTACGGAGAGCGCTTCATCTGGGGCGCGACCGCGGGGATGCTGTCCAACCTGGCCGAGGTCCTGGGCGCGACATGATCCAGCGGCTCCTCACCGTCGTCGTGCCGCTGGTCCTGCCCTTCGTGATCTACGGCCTCTACCTGTACGTCGCGAAGCAGACCGGGCGCGACCTGCGCCGCGACGACAGAAAGCTGAGGCCGGTGGTCTGGCTGTTCGGCTCGGGCCTGGCGCTGATGGTGGTCTCGCTGCTGGTTTTCCGCTTCTATATCGATCCCGAGATTCTCAGCCGACCCGACAGGCCCGGTCTTGAACCCCGTCCGCCCACCGCCTTCCCCTCCGACTACGGCTCGAATCGCTGAACCCGACGCGAGGCCGCGATGACGCCGGCCCAGCTGCCGCCTCAGCCCTGGATGTCCGACCCCGCCGCACGGGCGGTAATCGCGGCACTGGAGGCAGAGGGCACCGAGGTCCGCTTCGTCGGCGGCTGCGTGCGCAACGCCCTGCTCGGCATACCGGTCGCCGACGTCGACATCGCCACCCCGGACCCGCCGGAGGCGGTGGTCCGCCTGCTCGAGGCCGCCGGCCTCAAGGCGGTGCCGACCGGCATCGACCACGGCACCGTGACCGCGGTCGCCGACCACAAGCCCTTCGAGGTCACGACTCTGCGGGTCGACGTCGAGACCTATGGCCGTCATGCCCGGGTCGCCTTCACCGACGATTGGCAGGCCGATGCCGCGCGCCGCGACCTGACCATCAACGCGCTGTCCTGTCGGCCCGGCGGGCAGCTTTTCGACTATTTCGGCGGGCTCGACGACCTGCGCGCCGGCCGCATACGCTTCGTCGGCGACGCCCGGGCCCGGATCGAGGAGGACTACCTCCGCCTGCTGCGCTTCTTCCGCTTCCAGGCGCTCTACGGCAAGGTTCCGGCCGACCCGGCGATCCTGGACATCGCCGAGGCCCTGGCGCCGGAGCTCCGGCGGCTTTCCGGCGAGCGGGTCCGCGACGAGCTGCTGAAGACCCTGCGTGCCGGGGACCCCGTGCCGGTCCTGGAAATCATGATTGCCCGCAAGGTCCTGGACGCGGTCCTGCCGGAGGAGCTCGGGACGGCGGTCCTGACGGCCCTGATCGCGGTCGAGCCGGCGACCGCCGAGGACGAAGGTCCGCCGGACGCGATCCGGCGCCTGGCCGCGCTGTTGCGGCCCGAGCGCAGCGCGGCCCTGGCGGTCGCCGAACGGCTCCGGCTGTCCAACGTCGAGCGCGACCGCCTGGTCCTGCTGGCCGAGGGCGAGGACTACCTCAAGGTCGACGCGGCGGTTTTCGATCACGGCATCGACGATGGCGGCCGGGCCTTGCGTCGCCTGCTCTATCGCCTGGGCCCGGAGAATCTCCGCGACGTCGTCCTGCTCGACTACTCGCGCCGCCGCGCGGCCGGCAAGGCGCCCGCGCCCGCGACCTTGGAACGCGCGCTATTCGAGGCCCGGGCCTGGCAGGCGCCGCGGTTTCCGCTCAAGGGCCGCGACCTCCTGGCGCTCGGCATCCCGCACGGCCCCGAGGTCGGCGAACTCCTGGACCGGGTCGAGGCCTGGTGGATCGAGGAGGACTTCCGGCCTGCACGGGCGGCCTGCCTGCGGAAGGCCAGGGCGCTGCGAGGCCAGAGTGAGAGGAGTTAAGGTCCATTGGGCTTCAAATCATCCCGCTCCATTCCGGGAGTTCAGAGCACGACAGCATGACGTCGAATCGACCTGATGCCATCGTGCTCTCGCGCCGTTAGGAAAATGCCTGGACCAGAGCTGCCAGAATGACCAGCAGCATCCCGAAAAGAGCCAGCGGGAAGAGCGCTTCGACGAACTCGACGGCTCGGCGCACGGCCCTGCGTCTTGCGTCGTCGGCAGGCCTGAACACTGCGCCGTCTACTCGGCCGCCGGCCGCGCCTTGGCGGTCGGTGGCCTGGCCGGTGCGGGAGTACGGGCCGATGCTCGCTGGCCTCGTGTGGGCGCGTCGAGCGCGGCCGCGAGGCGCTTGCAGAAGATCTCCACCACCTTGACGCGGGCAAAGAGCTTGTCGTTGCCCTCGACCAGGTGCCAGGGCGCGGCGCTGGTCGAGGTGTACTGGACCATGTCGTTCACCGCCGCTTCGTAGAGCTCCCACTTGGCGCGGTTGCGCCAATCCTCCTCGGTCAGCTTCCAGCGCTTGTGCGGGGTCTTCTCGCGCAGCTTGAAGCGGGCCAACTGCTCTTTTCTGGTGATGTGCATCCAGTACTTGATCAGAACGATTCCGTGCTCGATCAGCTGGCTCTCGAAGTCATTGATCTCGGCGTAGGCGCGGCGCCACTCATCTTCCGTGGCAAAGCCCTCGATCCGCTCGACCAGCACCCGGCCGTACCATGAGCGGTCGAAGATCGTGACCCGTCCGGCCGGCGACAGGTGCCGCCAGAAACGCCAGAGGTAGTGCTGTGCCAGCTCCTCCTCGGTCGGCGCCGCGATGCCGTGGACCTGGTAGTTGCGCGGCTCCAGCCCCTCCTGGATGCGGCGGATCGCGCCGCCCTTGCCGGCGGCGTCCATCCCCTCGAAGACCAGGATGCTTGAGACCCCTTGTTCCTTGGCCCGAATGTGCAACCGATGCAGCTGCGCCTGAAGCTCGGGCAGCGTCTGCTGATAGGTCGCCTTGTCCAGCTTCCGGGTCATATCGAGGCCGCTCAGGACCGTGATCGATTCGGCCGGTCCGGGCCGCCGCGCCTCGGCCTTCGGGGCCTGGCCCAGATTGCCGTTCTTCCCATTCTTCTTCTTGTTCTTCCCAGTCTTCTTCTTGCTCTTCGCCGGCTTCGCGGGCAACGCCTGTTGCGCGCTTTCCGACAGCCGCTGCGCCAAGGCATCGCGCAGGATCGTCGCTACGGTCAGGCCGCGGTAAAAGGGATCGGCCCCCTCCACGATGGACCAAGGCGCCATGCCCCGGTTGGTCCGGGTGATCAGCGGTTCGGCCGCCGCGATGAACTTCGGATAGTTGCGCCAGTTCTCCCAGTCGCAAGGCGTGACACGGGCCTTGGTCAGGGGGTCGTGCTCCAGGCTCTTCAGCCGGGCCTCCTGGGCGCTCGCGCTGAGGTGCATCCAGAACTTCAGAATCAGGGCGCCGTTCCGAGCGAGCGCATGCTCGAAGGCGATGATGCGGTCGAGGCGCCGGACGAAGGCGGCATCGTCGATGCCGTTGTAGACCCGGTCCAGCAGGGTCGCGTGGTACCAGGCGCTGAGAAACATGCCGATCCGTCCGGCCGGCGGCAGGTCGCGCCAGTAGCGCCAGAACTCCGGGCGTTCGCGCTCGGCGTCCCTCGGCTCGTCGTAGGCCCGCGTCATCAGCCAGCGCGGGTCCATCCATTCGTTTAGCAGGCCGACCGTCTCGCCCTTGCCGCCGCCATCGACGCCGGAGAACAGCAGGATGACCTGGAAGTCCCGGCCGCGGCGCAGGCGCTCCTGGAGCTCCAGCAGCTCTTCGCGCAACGGCGGCGCCAGGCGCTTGAAGTCACGCTTCGCGACCTTGCGGCCAAGCTCGGCCGTCTCGAACATTCCGCCACCTCCCAGGGATTCGGCGATGAGGCCGATCGGCCTCTGAAGGTGAACGCCCAATCCCAATTTCTTTTGTGCAAATGTAGCACCCTCGGGGTGGCTATGGCAGGGCCTTTGCGCCGGAAGTGGTTTCCAGCAGGCCGGATCTGACCTAGCTTCTGCGGTCTCAGAGCGAGCGCCGACGCAAGGGAGGAACGCATGGCGATCAAGCGCATCGAGGTGGGCGACCGCATGAGCCAAGCCGTCGTCCACGGCGAGGTGGTCTACACGGCCGGCCAGGTGGCTCAGAACGCGCCGGGTGCCTCGGTCGCCGAGCAGACCCGGGACATCCTGGCCAGCATCGACCGCCTGCTGGCCGCGGCCGGAACCGACAAGTCGAAGCTGCTGACCGCCAACATCTGGCTGTCCGACATCGCGACCTTCAACGAGATGAACGAGGTCTGGGATGCCTGGGTCTCGCCGGGCAACACGCCTTGCCGGGCCTGTGTCGAGAGCCGCCTCGCCAGCCCGAAGTACACCGTCGAGATCATGGTGACGGCGGCGCTCTAAGCAATCGGGACTCCGCCTTTCGCCGATCCCTCGAGGACGCCTGTCTCCGTGGCCGACCTGAGCCCCGAGACCGAGGCCTTCCGCTCCGCCTCCCTGGAATCGCCGGACGCGCCGGCGGGCGCGGCCCGGCGCCGCCGGTGCTGGCATCACTACGCCGCGGTCTGTGCCAGCTTCGGCCGGGAGCCGTCAGAGGACATGCCGCTCGACTGCGAGCGGATCCGAGTCATCTATCCGAGGACAGCCGCGCGGCAGCCCGGAGGCGTCAGCCGGCCTTCTCCAGTAGCTCGACCTCGACGAAGGCAAAGTCGAAGCCGTTGTCGTTGATCACGTTGTGCTCGACCCCGGCCGGCCGGTTGTAGGCGACGCCGGCGGTCAGCTCCGCGCTGACCAGGCCGGCACCGGTGTCGATGGTCAGGACCCCCGTGGTCATGGGCACGACGACGTAGGCATAGCCGTGACGGTGCCAGCCCGTCTCGGCCCCGGGCGCAAAGCGCCACCGGGTGACCCGGACCACGCCGTCGTCGATCTGCAGCTCCGGAACCGCGGCCGGGCGGGTCATGGGCGCCTCCACCACACGAGGGACGATTCGGATCGAGCGTAGCCTGCCCGGCCGCCGCGGGCCAAGTGAATGCAACGGGCCGCCGCCGAGGCGTTACAGCTTTGTTAAGCAACTCGGCCCAGAGTCAAACGCATAGCGTGCAGCCCTTCGCAGCGACCGACAGAATGTCCGAGTCGAGAGCCCTCAATATAGACGACGCCGGTGCCCCGACGGGCCCGGCTGCCCCGCACGCAGCCCCCGATCAGGCCTGGCTAGACGCCATCGGCTGCCTGGTCGCGGTCCTCGACCGGGACGGCCGCGTCGTGGCGGTCAACCGGGCCTGCCAGGCGGCGATCGGCTACACCCGCGGCGAGATCCTCGGCCAGGCCTTCTGGACGCTCCTGCTGGCGCCGCTGGAGGCCGAGGCGATGCAGGCGGCCTGCGGCGCGGCCGAGACCGAGCGGCGGGGCCCGCCCCAGACCGTGCTTTGTCGGGCCCGGGACGGGGCCGAGCGGCTGATCGAGTGGTCACGGACCTGGACCGCGGATCCTGCGGATCCTGCCGCGCTGGTGATTCTCAGCGGCAACGACATCACCGAAGCCAAGGCGGTCGAATCGGCGCTGCGCGAAAGCGAGCGGCGCCTGGCCAAAGCCCAGCAAGTCGCGAAGATCGGCTATTGGCGCTGGTCCCTCGGTGCACGCGGCATGATCTACGTGTCCAGGCAGTACACGGAGATCCTCGGCCTGCCGCCGGAATCGGCGCCCAAGCGCCAGGCCGACTTCAATCGCTTCCTGCATCCGGAAGACCGGGGCCGGATCGCGGCTCTCTTCGAAGAGGTCTCGGCCCAGCCGCGGGACTACGAAGTCGAATACCGGGTCGTCCGCCCCGACGGCGAGATCCGCCACGTGGTCGAGATTGGTGAGTTGACCTACGATGCGGAGGGTCGGGCCAACGGCCATACCGGCGTCCTTCAGGACATCACCGGCCTGAAGCGGGCCGAGGCGCTGAGCGCGCGCCTGGGGCGCATCGTCGAGGACAGCCGCAACGAGATCTACGTCTTCGACAGCCGCAGCCTCCGCTTCCTCCAGGTCAACCGCGGGGCGCGCGAAAACTTGGGCTATTCCATGGAGGAGCTGTCCGGCCTCACGCCACTGGACCTGAAGCCCGAGTTCACCGAGGCGCGCTTTGCCGCCCTGATCGCCCCCCTGCTGGACAGGACGTTGGATTACCTCGTATTTCAGACCCGGCACCGGCGCAAGGACGGCTCGACCTACGACGTGGAGGTCAAGCTTCAGCTTTCGCGCCGTGAGGCGCCGCCGGTCTTCTTCGCGATCATCGAGGACATCACCGAGCGCAAACAGGCCGAGCAGACGCTGCTGGCGGCGAAGCAGGACGCCGAGCGCGCCAGCCGGGCCAAGTCGGAGTTCCTGGCCAACATGAGCCACGAGCTGCGCACGCCGCTCAACGTGATCCTCGGCTTCGCTGAGCTGATCGAGAAGGAAAAGCTGGGGCCGCTCGGCAACCCGGCCTACAGCGGCCACGCCCGGCAGATCCTCGATGCCGGCAGCCACCTGCTGGCACTGATCTCAGACGTTCTCGACATGTCGCGCCTGGAGGCCGGCAACCTGACCTTGAACGAGGAGCCGCTGGAGCTCGGCGAGCTCATCCGCGCCAGCCTCCAGCTCGCCGGCGACCGCCTGCCGGCCCAGGAGATCTCGGTCGGCCTGAACGTGCCGGACGACCTGCCCTGGCTGCGCGGGGACGAAAGGCGGCTGAAGCAGGTGATGATCAACCTGCTGTCCAATGCCTTCAAGTTCACGTCCGAAGGCGGCAAGGTGACGGTGACCGCGACCGCCGATCCGGTGCAGGGCTTCGTCATCCGGGTCGCCGACGACGGGATTGGCATGGCCGCCGCCGACATTCCGCGGGCCTTGGCGCGTTTCGGCCAGATCGACGGCTCTTTGGCCCGGGACTTCAACGGCACAGGGCTGGGACTGCCGCTGTCGAAGGCCCTGGTCGAGATGCACGGCGGAAGCCTCGAGATCGAGAGCGCCCCTTCCGCGGGCACGGTGGTCACGCTCCGGCTGCCAGCGGCGCGCCTCACCGCGCGTCCCGGCGCGAAGCCGGCCCCGCCCTGAGCCGCGAGCTCAAGGCCAGGCGACGTTGGGCGGCAGGCTCATGAGGATCGCCTCGACGTTGCCGCCGGTCATCAGGCCGAACTTGGTGCCGCGGTCATAGAGCAGATTGAACTCGACGTAGCGGCCACGGCGTTGCAGCTGGTGCTCGCGCTGCTTCTCGTTCCAGGGCCGGCCCATGTGGCGGCGCACGATCTTGGGATAGATGTCCAGGAAGCAGCGGCCGACGTCCTGGGTGTAGGCGAAATCGCCCTCCCAGTCGCCGCTCTCCAGGTTGTCGTAGAAGATCCCGCCGACGCCGCGCGGCTCATCGCGGTGCTTCAAGTAGAAGTACTCGTCGCACCACTTTTTGAAGCGCTCGTAGTAGTCGGCGCCGTGGCGGTCGCAGGTCTCCTTGAGGGCCGCGTGGAAGTCCGCAGTGTCCTGGTCCTCGGGGAACATTGGCGTCAGGTCGGCACCGCCGCCGAACCAGGACTTGGTGGTGACGATGTGGCGGGTGTTCATGTGCACCGCCGGCACCAGGGGCGACTGCAGGTGGGCGACCAGGCTGATGCCGCTGGCCCAGAAGCGCGGATCCTCGGCGGCGCCGGGGATCTGCTTGGCGAACTCCGGCGAGAAGCGTCCCCAGACTGTGGAGACGTTGACCCCGACCTTTTCGAAGACCCGGCCGCGCATGACCGACATGACGCCGCCGCCGCCGCCTTCGCGCTGCCATTCGCTGCGCTTGAAGCGCCCGGGGCGCATGTGGGCGAAGCGGGTGGCGTTGTCGCCGATTAGCTCGTCCTCGATCTTCTCGAACTCGGCGCAGATCGAATCGCGCAGCTCTTCGAACCAGGCGGCTGCGCGGCGCTGCTGCTCGCTTGTCGTGACGTCGTTCATGCCTCTCCTTCGGGAAAGAGTCCGGTCTGGCGCAGTGCTTCTCCCAGCGCCAGAGCCGCTGCCGTGGCCACGTTGAGCGAGCGGAGGCCGGACCTCATCGGAATTCGCAGCCGGGCGTCGCAGGCGTCGTGCACCTCTTGTGGAACGCCGGCACTTTCGCGGCCGACCATAAGACTGTCACAGGGTTTGTAAAGAAAATCGCAATGGCGGACGTCGCCTCCGGTGGTCAGCAGGAGCAACCGCCCGGCTGCCGCCTCGCGATAGGCGGCCCAGGAGCGGTGCCGGATCACGCCGGCGAGGTCGAGATAGTCGAGGCCGGCACGCTTCATGCGCCGATCCGAAAGCGCGAAGCCGCAGGGCTCTATGATGTCGACGGCGACGCCGAGGCAGGCCGCAAGGCGCATCAACGCGCCGGCGTTTTGGGGAATGTCGGGCTGGAAGAGGACTAGGCGCAAGCTCTTGGCATCCGGGCGAGGAGGGCCTTCGAGGGGGCTTTGAGGTTTTGCTTTCTCCGGGAATTTCCTCTATATGCCTGCCGCGGGGCAAGGCCTGCGTTACGCGGGCGGGATGGCGTCCGCCGTGGCGGTTCAGGCGTATAGAGACTGAAGGTTCTATCGGCGACGCCCGGCTTTGGCGGCCAAGAAGGAACAACCGGTTTTCGGAACCCGGACCACTGTATTTTTGGAGGGATCAGTAGACATGGCAGAGACCGCGAAACCGCCACACGGCGGAGAGGGCGAAACGCGGCGCGATTTCCTCTACCTGCTCGCTGGCGGGATGGGGGCGGTCGGCACGGCCGCGGTCGTCTGGCCTTTTCTGGATTCGATGAATCCGTCGGCCGACGTTCTGGCGCTGGCCGAGGTCGAAGTCGACATCTCACCGATCGCCGAGGGCCAGGCCATCACCGTGATGTGGCAGGGCAAACCGATCTTCATTCGGCATCGTACACAGGACGAAATAGAGGCGGCGAAGGCGGCGGAGCCGGGCGAGATGATCGACCCCGAAACCGACGACGACAGGGTCGAGAAGCCGGAGTGGCTGGTCATGGTCGGGGTCTGCACCCACTTGGGCTGCGTGCCCAAGGGCCAACGGGCCGGCGATCCGCGCGGTGAATTTGGCGGCTGGCTCTGCCCCTGTCACGGCTCGCACTACGACACCTCGGGCCGTATCCGCAAGGGGCCCGCGCCGACCAACTTGCCGGTGCCGCCTTACGTCTTCCTGGACGACACCACGATCAAGATCGGTTAAGGGAGCTTTAGAACCGTGAGTGGCCTGCAGCTCAAGAACCCGGTACTCCGGTGGATCGAATACCGGTTGCCGATTTTCTCCTTCCTGGACCATTCCCTGGGAAGCTCTTATCCCTCGCCGAGGAACCTCAGCTACTGGTGGAACTTTGGCTCGCTGGCGGGCATTGCGCTGGTGATCATGATCGTCAGCGGCATCACCTTGGCGATGCAGTATACCCCGCACGTGGACTACGCCTTCGACTCGGTCCAGAGGATCGACCGTGACGTCAACTTCGGTTGGCTGATCCGCGACATCCACGTGAACACCAGCTTCTTCTTCTTCATCGTGGTCTATATCCACGTGTTCCGCGGGCTCTACTACGGCTCCTACAAGGCGCCGCGAGAGCTGCTCTGGATGCTGGGCCTGGTAATCCTGCTGCTGATGATGGCCACCGCCTTCATGGGCTACGTGCTGCCTTGGGGCCAGATGAGCTTCTGGGGCGCCACGGTGATCACCAACTTCTTCACCGCGATCCCGATCGTCGGCGATGCCATCACGACCTGGCTCTGGGGCGGCCCGGCGGTCGACAACGCGACCCTTAACCGCTTCTTCTCGCTGCACTATCTCTTCCCCTTCCTGATCGTCGGGGTCGTGATCCTGCACATCTGGGCGCTGCACCGCTTCGGCTCGAACAACCCACTGGGCATCGACACCAAGGGTCCGCAGGACAGCATTCCCTTCCATCCCTACTACACGGTAAAGGATCTCTTTGGGCTCGGCGTCTTCCTGACCCTTTTGGCGGCGGTGATCTTCTTCGCTCCGGACGCCATGGGCGAGCCCGAGAACTACATCGAGGCCAACCCGCTCTCGACGCCGGCGCATATCGTGCCCGAATGGTACTTCCTGCCCTTCTACGCGATCCTTCGCGCGGTCACCTTTGACTTCCTCTGGATCATCCCGGCCAAGCTCGGCGGTGTCATCCTGATGTTCGGCTCGATCCTGATCCTCTTCTTCCTGCCTTGGCTGGATCGGTCGCCGGTACGCAGCAGCGCCTTCCGGCCCTACTACAAGTGGTTCTTCTGGATCCTGGTGCTGGATTGCTTCGTGCTCGGCTGGGTCGGGGCAAACTCGCCCGATGCGACCTTCCACGGCGTGCCCTTCGTGATCATCGGGCAGGTGGCAACGGCCTACTATTTCGCTCATTTCCTGGTAGTTCTGCCGTTGCTCGGGATCTTCGAACGGCCCCGGCCTCTGCCGGTGTCGATAAGCCAACCGGTCCTGTCGGGCGGCGGCATGGTCGCCGGCGCCGCCGCCAAGCCGATGGAGAAGGCCTGATGAAGAGACTCTTTGCCCTCGGCCTGACCGCGCTGCTTGGCTTTGGTTCCGGCGCCGCCCAGGCGGCGGAAGGGGTTGCGATCCCCTCGCATAGCTGGAGCTTTTCCGGCCTGTTCGGCACTTTCGACCGGGCCCAGTTGCAGCGGGGCTTCCAGGTTTACCGCGAAGTCTGCGCGTCCTGCCATTCGATCAAGTACATCGCCTTCCGCAATCTCTTGGACCTGGGCTACACCCCTGACGAGGTCAAAGCCCTGGCCGCGGAATACACGGTGATGGACGGCCCGAACGATGACGGCGAGATGTTCGAGCGGGCGGCGATCCCGGCCGACCGTTACCCCCTGCCTTTCCCCAACGAGCAGGCCGCACGGGCCGCCAACAACGGTGCCTATCCGCCGGACCTCTCGCTGATGACCAAGGCGCGCAAGGGGGGGGCGGACTATAGCTACGCGCTCCTTATCGGCTATCCGGAGGAGCCGCCGGCCGGCGTCGAACTGATGGATGGGATGTACTACAACGCCTACTTTCCCGGCCATCAGATCGCCATGCCGGCGCCGCTTTATGAGGATCTGATCGAATACGCCGACGGCACCCCGGCGACGGTGGAGCAGATGGCCGAGGACGTCACCGCGTTCCTGATGTGGACCGCCGAGCCCAATCTCGAGACCCGCAAGAGCATGGGCGTCACTGTGATTCTGTTCCTATTGGTCCTGACCGGCATCCTCTACGCGGCCAAGAAGAAGATCTGGTCGGATCTTCACTGAATCTCGCCGGATCAGGCGGTTTTCCAGGGGGTCGCGGCCTGTCGCCGCGGCCCCTTCGTCGTCGGGCCGGTGGGTGAGGCGGCGGTCCCTGATGGATTGCCCGGACTTGGAAAACCCGCCGGGCTGGCGTAAAGGATTGGTCTTCCTGGCTATGCGTGGTGGGTGATGGCAGAGCAAGCAGGGGTGCCGGCGGTCCTGGGCGTGATCGGCGGCAGCGGAGTCTATGACATCGAAGGTCTCGAGAAGACCGAATGGCGCCGGGTCGAAAGCCCCTTCGGGGCGCCTTCGGACGAACTGCTGTTCGGCGAGCTCGACGGCCAAAGGATCGTTTTCCTGCCGCGCCACGGCCGCGGCCACCGGCTGCCGCCCTCGGGGCTCAACTTCCGGGCCAACATCGATGCCCTGAAGCGCAGCGGCGTCACCGAGATCGTCTCGATCAGCGCCGTGGGATCGCTGCGCGAGGACCTAGCGCCGGGCACCTTCGTGATCGTCGACCAGTTCATCGACCGCACCTTCGCCCGCGAGAAGAGCTTCTTCGGCGAGGGCATGGTGGCCCACGTCTCCATGGCGGAGCCGGTCTGTGGCCGCCTCGGCGACCACCTCGAAGCCGCGGCGGCCAGTCTCGGGATTCCCCGCCATCGCGGCGGCACTTACATGGTCATGGAAGGCCCGCAGTTCTCGACCCGGGCGGAATCCGAGCTCTACCGGTCCTGGGGCTGCGACGTGATCGGCATGACCAACATGCCCGAGGCCAAGCTCGCGCGCGAGGCCGAGATCTGCTACGCGACGGTCGCCATGGTCACCGACTACGACTGCTGGCACGACGACCACGACCACGTCAGCGTCGAGCAGGTAGTCAAGGTCCTGCTCGAAAACGCCGGCAAGGCGCGCAGCCTGGTGCGCGCGACCGCGCCGCGGCTGCGGGACCGCGACGCGCCCTGCGAGAAGGGCTGCCAGCGGGCCCTGGACGCCGCCTTGATCACCCAGCCGCAGGCCCGCTCGGCCGAGCAGATGGCCCGGCTGTCCGCGGTCGCCGGCCGCGTCCTCGCGCCCGCCGGGGGCGCGGGAGACGCCTCTTGACGACCTGCCAGGCGAGGTCCCGGACGTGAGCGTCGAAGGCAAGGGCCGCGGACCCCTGAAGCTCGGGCCTGTGCGGCTCGGCGAGCCGGCGCCCGAGAAGGCCCGGAGCGACAGGCCCGGGCGCGAAAAGCCCTGGCTCGGCAAGGGCCGGGGCGCCGAAAGCAGCTGGAAAGACGACGACGCGCAGGCGCTGGTCCGCGAACTCGGCGAGCGGGGCGTCGCCGCCGACCTCGCCTTTCGCGTCTACGCGACCCGCCTGATCGGCGCCGAGCGCCGGCTGGTGGTGCAGGGCGAGGACGGCAGCACCTCGGTCAAGACCCGGATCAAGGACGTTACCGGCGAATCGGTCGACGTGCTCTGCGTCCAGGGCCGGGGCGTCGACATGGCCGAAATCACGGTCGCCGGCCTGCCGGCCCTGCGCCTCGAGCCGCTGCGCGCCCTGGAGCGCCTGCAGGAACTGGCGGGCGAGGACCAAGCCAGGATCCAGCGGCGCAACCTGCTGGAGCCCGAGGCGCCGGAGACTCCGGTCGAAACCCTGATGCACGCCTTCCTGCCGCAGCGTTACGTCGATCACTGCCATGCCAGTGCCGTCCTGGCCCTGACCGACCAGGCCGAAGGCGAGGCGCTCTGCCGCGAGGTCTTCGGCGAGGCCCTGGCCGTGGTGCCCTACGCGCCGCCCGGTTTCGAGCTGGCCAAGGCGGCCAAGGCCGCCTTCGACGCCGTTCCGGAGGTCGAGGGCCTGATCCTGGTCAAGCACGGCATTGTGACCTTCGGTGACGACGCCCGCGAGTCCTACGAGCGCATGGTCAGCCTGGTCGACCTGGCGGAGCGGCGGCTGCGCAAGGGCAAGCGACGGGTCTTCGCCCCGGTCGAGCTGCCGCGCCGCCTGGCCGAGCCGGCCGAGATCGCACCGATCCTGCGCGGCGCCCTGGCCCTCTCGGAGGGGGTCGGCGACCGCTACCGGCGCTGCGTCCTGACCTTTCGCAGCGACGAGGTGATCCGCGACTTCGTCAACGGGATCGAGCTGTCCCGCTACGCCCTGGCCGGCCCGACGACGCCGCAGAACCTGCCTCATACCAAGCCCTGGCCGGTTATCCTGCCGGCGCCGGAGCTCGGCCGCCGCGCCGCCTTCGCCTCGGCGGCCCGGCGCGCGATCGAGGACTATGCCGCCGACTACCGCAGCTACTTCCGGCGCCATGCTGAGCGGCTGACCAGCGGCGAGCGGCTGCACGATCCCCTGCCGCGGATCGCCCTGGTGCGCGGGCTCGGCTTCTTCGCCGCCGGTCCGGACGCCGCGGCCGCGGCGGCGACGGCCGACCTGATGGAGGCCACGATCGGCACGGTCGCCGGCGCCGAGTCGCTCGGCCGCTACGAGAGCCTGGACGAGGCCGAGATCTTCGATGCCGAGTACGCCCTGGGCGCGGGCGCCGCACGCTGGGAAGGCGAGGCGCAGCCGCTGGCCGGCCAGGTCGCGGTCGTGACCGGCGGCGCCGGGGCGATCGGCCGCGCCACGGCGCGGGCCTTCCACGCCCAGGGCGCCGAGGTCGCATTGGTCGACCTCGATCTCGACGGCATGCGCTCCTTCGCCCAGGCGATCCGGGCCCTCGCGATCCGCTGCGACGTGACTGACGAGACCGCCCTGGCGCAGGCTTTCGAGCGGGTCTGCGAGACCTTCGGCGGTCTTGACATCCTAGTCTCCAACGCCGGCAAGACCTGGCAGGGCCGCATCGGCGAGGTCGAGGAGGCCGAGCTCAGGCAGTCTTTCGAACTGAACTTCTTCGCCCACTACCGGGCGGCCAAGGCGGCGGTCGGCATCATGCTGCAGCAGGGCACCGGCGGCGCGCTCCTGTTCAACACCTCGCGCCAGGCGATTAGCCCCAGCGCCGGCGCCGGCCCCTACGGACTGCCCAACGCGGCGACGCTGGCCCTGGTCCGCCAGTTCGCGGTCGACTACGGGGTCGACGGCATCCGGGCCAACGCGGTCAGTGCCGAGGGCGTGCGCAGCGGTGTCCTGACCGAGGAGACCATCGCCAAGCGCGCCCTGGCCCGCGGGGTCAGCTCGGAGGAGCTCCTGCGCGACAACCTCCTGCATCGCGAGGTTCATGCCGACGACGTCGCCCGGGTCTTCGTCGATCTGGCCCTCGCGGACAAGACGACCGCCGCCGTCGTCAACGTCGACGGCGGCAACATCGCCTCCGCCCTGCGCTAGGCGCCCGGAACGAACCTTGAGCCAGGGCCCCATCACAGGGATCGACCACGCGCTGATCGGTGTGCGCGACCTCGAGGCCGCCCACGCGACCTGGACGCGGCTTGGGTTCACGGTGACCCCGCGCGGCCGGCACATCGGCTGGGGCACCGCCAACTACTGCATCATGTTCCAGCGCGACTACATCGAGCTGCTGGGCATCGTCGACCCCGGCCAGTTCACCAACGACCTTGACCGCTTTCTCGAGGCGCGCGAAGGCGTCCTGGGGCTGGCCTTCGCGACCGAGGACGCGGTCGCCGCCGCCGCCGAGCTGACCGCCCGCGGCATCGCGATCGACGGCCCCAAGGACCTGAAGCGGATCCTCGAGCTGCCCGAGGGCGATGCCCTGCCGGCCTTCAGCCTGGTCCACCTGCCGCCGGAAGCGACGCCCGGCCTCAAGGCCTTCCTCTGCCAGCACCTGACCCGCGACCTGGTCTGGCAGCCGCAATGGACGGCGCACCCAAACACGGCGCTGGGGATCCGCCGGGTCACGGTCGCGGTCGAGGACCCCGCCGTCACGGCCCAGGCCTATGCCGAGATCTGGGGCCGGGACGTCGACGTCTTCCTGGTCAAGCCGGCGGCGGCGGACCTGCTTTTCGGCGGCGTCCCGCTGCAATTCCTGCGCCCCGACGTTCTGGACTTCGAGGCGCCGGCCGAGCCGCCCTTCATCGCCCATCTGGGCATCGAGGTCGGCGCGGTGGCGGCGGTCCGGGCCTGTCTTTCCGAAGCGGGCATACCCTTCGAGGACGCGGGCAACTCGGTCCTGCTTGCCCCGGAGGCCGGCAACGGGGTCGCGCTCAGCTTCGACGAGGGCTAGCCCCGGCCGCAAATCTTCCGGGCCGCGCCGACGAGCTTCGTGCTATAGGCCTGGGATCGGGGAATCACAAGCGGGGGCAAGCCGTGTCGAACCATGTCGGTCGAGACCTGGAGGCCACCTGGGGCCGGGTGCTGGTAGTCTGGTGGCTGGTTATCTGGCGGGCCGCGATCATCGGGACCCTCGCGGTCCTGGTCCTGGGCTGGGCCCTGGGCTTCGTCATGGGCGCAATGGGCCTGGATCTTCGCACCATCGATCTGGTCGGCCAGGTCGCCGCAATGGCGATCTACGGGCTCGCCGTCTTGATCACCCTCCGGATGGCGCTCAAGAAGCGCTACGCCGACTTCCAGATCGCCCTGGTACCGCCTGAAGGCTGACCGTCAGGCCGGGTTCGACTCACCGTCTGTCGAGGTTCCTTTCGACTTCGGGGTTCGACGTCTTCCATTCCCAGGCCGCCAGGACGGAGGGAACACATGGCCGCAGCCATCGACATGGAGCTCGTGCAGGACGAGACCGACAGCGCGGCGCCCATCGTCTGCAGAGTGCGCGTCAACGACCCGGAGCTGCTCGGCCACGACGCCGAGTTCAGCCTGGTCGCCGAGGTCGAGGTCAAGCGCAGCAGCGGGATCGACAGCAGCGAGACGCTGCACAGCGAGGCGTTTCGGGTCCACGGCGGCGAGACCGAGTTTCGCATCCCGGCCGACAGGCTCCGCTTCTACAGCTACGTAGGCAAGCACGTCGACCTGCGGCTGCACACCCGGGTGCGGGTCGACGACGGCCTGCTCTTCGACACCAAGGTCTCCGAGGAGCAGCTGATCCGGATCGGCGGGAAGCCGCAGCTCAACACCGATGCCGGGGAAATCATCGAGCCGGGCGACGCCTTCCGCTTCTTCGCCAACCTGAAAGCGATCCCGCCGCAGAACCAGGCCTTGACCCTGGGCATGGCCACCGTCGGCGGCCTGGCGATGCTGGTCAACGCCCTGATCGGCCTTCACGACCAGGCTTCGGCGGAGGCCGCGACCTGGCTCTATTCCCACTATGACGGCGACGGTGACTCCGAAAGCCCTCTGGTGAAGGCGCTGATGGCCAGCGGCGCGCTGGGCGCCGGGATCTGGTTCCTGATGCGACGCCAGCTCCGCAAGTACATGCAGTTCCGCCTGGCCGAGCTGCCGGCGCGGATCGAGCGCGGCATCGACTACCGTGTCTCCGAGCTGGTCGGCGGGCGTTCGCGGGTGCCACTGGAGGACGTGACCCTGCGAATCGTGGCCTGCAACCTGGAATGCGGCAAGTACCGGGAGCGGCGCGGCACGGAAACGGTGACGGTGTCCTTCCAGGAGCCGGTGCGCGGCGTGGTGCTCTATGAGAAGACGGTCAGCCGAATTCCCGCCAAGTACCCAATCGGCGACTATTTCAAGGATCGCCTCCGCTTCGACCCGATGTTCGCTGCGCTCTACCCGCCGGCGATGCTGGGCGGCAGCCACGGGGTTGATCTGCGCTGGGAGGTCCAGCTCCTGCATGCGGACTTCGTTGACCAGGAGCTGGTCGGGCCCACGCAAGTCCTGGCCTACAAGGATTTCCTGAGCGCATGACCGGCTTGGCGCAGAGCGGCCGCTTTGACGACCATCTGGGCCTCTTGGCCCGGGACCTCTCGGATGTCCGCCTGCTCGCGCTGCACGGCGTCAGCGGCAGCGGCAAGTCGACGGCCATCGCTTGGCTGCTGCAGGCGCATCCGGCGTTCCGAGGGCGGCCCTGCAGCCACATTACCGGCCCTGCCATCGATTGGCGGCGCCTGGACCGCTCGACGGAGCTGGTGGTTGTCGACGAATGCAGGGGGCTTCGCGATCTGGGCGGGCTGGTCCGGCTGTTGGGCCGTGGCCACCGGGTGCTGGCGGCCAGCCACCTGCCGCTCGCCACCAGCCGCGTGCTGGGCCTTGCTTGGCCGGTGCTTGCCCTGGCGACTGACCGGGATCCGGCCAAGATCGAGCGCTATCTAAAGACCCGGGGCGCCGCCTTCAGCGCTGGGCGGGTCCGCGCCCTCTGCGCGCGCTTCGGGGCCAGCTACGCCTGGGTCGACCTGATCCTGGAGTTCGACGGCGGCCGCGACTTCGACCGGGCCTATAACCGCTTCGAGCGCTGCTGCCGGGTCGAGGTCACGCCGACCCGGCCGGAGCGGGGCCGGTCTCGATCGATCCCTCCGGCCCGATCCGGCAGGCCTGTCCGGTGACCAGGGCCGCCTGGTCCGCCGGCGGCAGCAGAACGGCCGGCGGCGGATTGCGGTAGCCCATTTCCAAGGCAACCACGACTCCCAGGATCAGGATCGCGTCGGGCTTGCCCAGGATCACGGCGGCCGGTGCCAGGCCGCGGGCGATCAGCTCCAGCATCACGGCGGAGCCGGAGGAGGAGCCGATGGTCTCGGGAATCACCAGGACCCGTCCGCCGACCGCCTCGCCATGCTGAGGATGGCGCGGATCGCTGATCCGGCCGCTCTCCGGATCGACGCCGCCCCAGAAGCTGATCGGCCGGTCGAGCTTGAGGACCGCGCCTTCCGCGGCACCCGGCAGCAGGACCTCTCCGTGAAGCGCGTCCGCCGTCATTGCCAGAGGCTCTCGTCCCGGGTGACCCGGCCGTCGGCCGCCGTGGCGACGCAGTCCTCCAGGCTGCCATAGACCACGCCGTAGCCGATGGTGCCCGGCGCGTAGTGGGCGAACTTGCCGGAGTTGGTCATTAGCACGCCGCCGTCGCGCGGCAGGATCGGCGTCACCACCACGCAGGTGTCGGTGACCAAGGTGACCCCGGCCTCCTCCAGAGGCCGCAGCCGACCCTCGGACTCCAGGCGCTCGACCGCGTGGCGGCCGGTGCAGACATAGAAGGGCAGTCTGATCTCCCGGCCCTTCAGGACGGCTTCCAGGCGGCCGAACTCCTCGTAGGAGAAGTGCGGCGAGCCCAGGGCGACGGCGTCGACCGTCTCGGCGAGCGAGGTCGAGAGCCGGTCGCGGGCCCGGCGCAGGGCCTGGGGGGTGAGCGCGATCCGGCGCTCGGGTGCCTGGCCGCCGAGGGCGGCCTCGACGCTGGGCGCCTCCGGAGTCACGCCGGCGACGTGGAACAGACCGACCGCGCCGGTCGAGGCCGCGGCCGCGCCCAGGGCCTTCAGCCGGTCCTCGCTCAGGCCCGCCGGCAGGCCCGCGATCACCGGGACGGCCCCGCCGACCTCGGCGCCCAGCCAGGCGCCCAGCACTGGATAGAAGACCTCGCTGTCCTTCAGAGCCGCAGAGATGCCGCCCGTCTCGATCAGGACCGTGGCGCGGCGGTTCTCCGGCCGGTGCAGGCCGCAGTCCGGCGCCCGGCCGGCCAGGGCGCAGCAGATGTCGAGCAGGTCGCCGTAGCGGTTGGTCCGGGCGCCCAGCACCGAGTTGCAGAAGGCCACGGCGTTGCTTTCGCCCCAGGCGACGTCCTCGCCCGCGGCCGGCCGGTGCCCGGCCTGGTAGGGCGCGCAGGTCCAGGTCGGCCGGCAGCCGAGCGCGCCGTAGGCCGCCATCTGGCGCCGCGCCGCGGCCTGTCGCGCGGGCGCCGCCCGCACCCGATCGGGGTGCAGCAGGTCGAGGGCGCCGACGTTGAGGGTGGTCGGCACCGCGACCAGGCCGCCGCCCGCGACCAGCCGCTCGGCGAAGGCGACCCCGGCATCGCCGTGGTAAAGGCAGCCGTCGATATGCGCCGAGGCGATCGGGATCAGCCGCTCGGCGCCGAGCAGACGTGCCGCCTCCGCCACCACCCGCAGCGCCAGGCCGGCGGCGTCGTCGCGCTTCGCGGTCTCGCGCTCGGCCTCGGTGAGGGCGAGGGTCATGGCATGGCTCCCGGTGCCGTTGTCACCGGCGCAGTCTAGCGCAAGCACGAGGTCCGGACGAAAGCCCGGCGAAGGCCTGGAGCATGATCGTGTCGCACCGACGTGGTGTGACACGCGAATCATGCTCTAACTTGTTAAAATAGATCAAGATTCACGGCTCAGATTGGTTCAATCTGAGCCGATCTTGATCTAGGCCGCGAGCGCCTCGTCGATCAGCAGCCTGGCGGCGTGGCGGGCGGCGGTGAGGTCCTTTTCGCCGCAGACGTGGGCGAGGGCGGTGGCGCCCTCCATGAGCAGGCCGAGCTCCCGGGCCAGGGTCTCGGGATCGCGGGCGCCGGCCTCGGCGGCCAGGTCGCGCAGAAAGGCCAGCAGCAGGCGCTTGTGCTCGGCGGCGGCGGCGTGGATCGGGTCCTCGGCCGGGTGGAACTCGGCGGCCGCGGCGACGAAGGTGCAGCCGGCGAAGTCTGGGTGCCCGAACCAGGCCTCGAGCGCGTCGAAGACCGCCAGCAGCCGCGCCCGCGGCGTCGCGCCCTTGGCCTCGACCTTGCGCCGGAACCAGTTGCGAAACTCCTCGTCGCGGCGCCGGAGCGCGGCCAGGATCAGCTCGTCCTTGGACCGGAAGTGCTTGTAGAGGGTCATCTTGGCGACCCCGGCCTCGGCCAGGATGCGGTCGATGCCGGTGGCGTGGAAGCCGTGGCGGGCGAAGAGCCTGGCCGCGGTGTCGACCAGGTGGTCGCGGCGGGTCGCGGTCATGGTGCTACCCCGACCGTCTGGACAGGACGGTCTGCTCCTTTGCCCGTTGGACTGCCCTGTCTGCTGTTCCTTGCTCTATCCATGTCCCATAGATGCGGACTTTTTGCCGGAAAATCAAGGAACCTGGTTCCAGCGCACATCTCTTGTCAGTCGCCTCTTGTAAAACAGACAGGTCTGTCTATATCAAGGATCAGAGCAGTGTCGCGCCCGCCGGCCCGACGCAGTTCAAGGTTTCAAAGCGACAGAGACGAAAAGGAGAGTCCCTATGCCGCGCCTGACCCCCATCGATCCCGCCGCCGCCGAAGGCAAGGCCAAGGTCCTGCTGGACGGCGTCCAGAAGAAGCTGGGCGTGGTGCCCAACCTCTTCCGCACCATGGCCGCCTCGCCGGCGGTTCTGGAAAGCTACCTCGGCTTCAGCCAGAACCTCGGCGGCACGGGCCTGAGCGCCCGGCAGCGCGAGCAGATCGCCCTGGCCGTGGCCGGCGCCAACGCCTGCGAATACTGCGCCTCGGCCCACACCGCGATCGGCAAGGGCCTGGGTCTGAGCGAGGCCGAGGCGGCACGCAACCTGGCTGGCGCGGCCGAGGACCCCGAGACCGCGGCCATCCTCGCCTTCGCCATCGCCCTGGTGGACAAGAAGGGCTGGGTGAGCGACGACGACATCGCCGCGGTGCGCGCCGCCGGGGCCGACGACGCCACCATCGGCGAGATCGTCGCGACCGTCGCGCTCAACATCTTTACCAACTACTTCAACCACGTCGCCCGGACCGAGGTCGACTTCCCGGTCGTGGAGGTCGCCGCGCCCCAGGCGGCATAGGCTAGACTGCCGCAGTCGCCGTCCGGAACCTGCCGGGCGGCGGCGCGGCCAGGAGACGGATCATGCAAAGAGCCACTTCGAGATCCCAGCGAAGCCGGGCCGCGGCTGAGACCGCCGCGCTCATCGAGCTGCTCGGCAGCTACGAGAACTACGGCCAGGTGCGGGACCCCTCGCACGCTGCCGAGGACGGCACGGAGGGCGCCTGCGCATGACCCGGACCTACAGCAGCGACGTCGCCTTCAGCCCTGCCGTCAAGGCGATGCAGGAGAGGCTGGGCTCGCGCGCCGGTTACGCCCGGATGGAGGAGAAGGACGGCTGGAAGACGGCCGTCACCCCCGACCTGGCCGGCTTCCTCGCCCAGCGCGATTCCTTCTATCTGGCGACCGCCAGCGCCGAGGGCCAGCCCTACATCCAGCACCGCGGCGGCCCCAAGGGCTTCCTCCGGGTGATCGACGAGGAGACCCTGGGCTTCGCCGACTTCGGCGGCAACCGCCAGTACATCTCCCTCGGCAACCTCTCGGAGAACGACCGTGCGCAGCTCTTCCTGATGGACTATGCGAACCGGCGCAGGGTGAAGGTCTGGGGCCGGGCCAAGGTGGTGGAGGACGATCCCTTCCTGCTGGAGCGCCTGGCCGATTCGGACTATCCGGGCAAGCCCGAGCGCGCGATCCTCTTCACCGTCGAGGCCTGGGACGTCAACTGTCCCCAGCACATCACCCCGCGCTTTACCGAAGAGGACCTGGCCCCGGGCATCGGCAAGCTCAAGGCCCGCATCCTGGAGCTGGAGGCCGAGGTCGCCCGGCTGAAGGGGACCGGGAGTCCGGCCGAGACGCCATGACTCTCCTCGACGAGATTGCGGCCTTCGACGGCAAGCACATCGCCCCGCTGGAAGACCTCGCCGCGCGGCTCTCCCCGGATCCGCAGGTCATCCGGGAGCTCATCGGCCTTGCCCGGCGCGACGATCCTCTGCTGCAGGCGGCGGCCACATGGTTGCTGAAGCGGCTCCAGGAGGGCGGCGCTGCCTTCTCCGAGCCGGAGGTCGAAGCCCTCTTGGACCTGCTCGATCAGGTCGCTGACTGGGAAGCAAGGCTGCATCTTCTCCAGATCCTGCCGGTCGTGCAGGTTCCCGAGGGCTGCAAGGAGGACCTGCATCGCCTGCTCGGGCGCAGCCTGCGGGACGAGAACAAGTTCGTCCGCGCCTGGTCGTACACCGCGCTGGCGGAGCTGGCGGCACAATTCGCCGATCTCAGGGACGAGGTTGCCGAACGCCTGCGGCTCGGCCAGCGGGACGAGGCCGCCTCGGTGAGGGCCAGGATACGCAACGTCCTGAAGACGCACCCCTGGCTCTCTTCCGCCTAGCCGGCAAAGGCGCCATGGGAAGCGCGAAACCCGGACCAAGGCCAAGTGGCTTCAACGCCGGCGGGTGCGCCGCTATGGCGGCCAGGTCTCGCCGTAGGTCCAGCCGTCGCCGTCGCGCTTTAGGACCACCGAGTTCAACCCCTCGGGCGCCGGCGCGACCCCGCGCTTCAGGTTCCAGAGCTCGATGCGGTCGGTGGCCAGCTCGACCAGGACCACGTCCGGATCCTCCGGTCCGCCCGGGTGCCAGCGGTAGCTTTCGTCGCGCCAGACCGAGCGCTTCACCTTGACGTCGTCGATGATCTCCGGCCGGCCGAGCAACGCGACGTAGGCGGCCTCGGGATCGTACTGGTAGGCCAGGGTCAGACGGCCGGAACGCTCGATTTCCGCGACCTTGCGGCAGCGCCGGTTGGTCATGAAGCCGACGCTCCAGTCCTCGCGCAGCGCGCTCGGCTGGATGACCCGCGCATTGGCCTCCGTCTGCCCATCCGCCACGGTGACCGCGAAGCAATAGGTCACCTTGCCGATGGTCTCGCGGGCGATGCGCAGCAGCGCCTCGGTGTCCACGGACCCGGCCTCACCCCGGCAGGCGCGCGACGGCGGAGACCTCGACCATCAGCTCGGGCCGGGCCAAGCCGCCGATGATCAGCAAAGTGTTGGCCGGGTAGTTACCCTCCGGGAAGAGGCGATCGTAGGCCGCCGTGCGGGCGGCGAGCCAGGGCTCGCGCGACTCCGGGCCGACGATGTAGGTGGTGAACTCCAGCACCTCCGAGAAGCCGATACCGAGGTCCGCGAGGATCAGACCGATGTTGTCCAGCACCACCGGGGTCTGGGCCGCGACGTCGTGCGGTCCGACGATCTCGCCTGCGGCATCGACCGCGACCTGGCCGGCGATGAAGGCAAGCCGCCCGGGCTCGGCGATCGCGACGTTGCTGTAAAGGCCCAGCGGCGCCGGCGCGCCCGGCGGGTTCAGGTAGGTGACGGTCTTGGACATATCGGGCTCCTCCTGCAGGCGAAGATCCCCGCCAGGATCACACTTGGCGGAACGTCGCGCCAGGGGCTTTGAGCGGTGACGCGCCGGACTGGCCGGGGCCTTCCCGGGCCGGCTCACCCGGGCCTTCGGGCCGCCTGCCGCTTTGTTAACCTGTTTCCTTTAGGACGGGGCAGCCGTCGGAGGCGTTGTGCACGCCGTGGCGGCGGAATAGAGGCGAATATGATGACCGAGAAGACCGTCCGGCTAAAGCCGCCCGAGCCGATCTACACCCTGTTCAATGCCGTCCGGCAGGGGCTCCCCGACGTGGTCGTGGTCAACGAAGCCTTGCTCGCCTTCACAGCCTTCGATGTTTTTCCCTGGCATCTGATGGTCCGCATCGAGGCGAAGGACATCGCCGAGAACGGCATGCCGTCCCGGGCGGAAAGTGATGTGCTGCTGGATCTGGCCGAGAAGATCGAAGCCACGCTCCTCGACGCGACGACGGATCAGGGGGCTGCGAACGTCCTCTTCCTGGCGCGGAGCACCTGGAACGAGCAGTGCGAGCTGGACTATTACGTCCACGACCCCGAGATCGCCCACGAGGCCTTGCAGGTCTTGATCAAGGATCCGTCCAGGCCGCGCCCCTGGGAGTACAGGATGGAGGCCGATCCGAACTGGGAGGGGGCCGCGCCCTTCTTCAAGCTGTTTCCGATCGCGAAGGGCCACGACAGCTGAACCCGACGCCTGCCGGGCCACCTGTCCGATCGACAGCCACGGCAGGGGCCGCGCCCGCGACGCGGCGGCATTTCCGGCCGCCGCGCAGGCCGTTAGTATGGCGGGGCACGCCTCTGCACCCGCTTGCGATTCGGAGAGATGCGCCATGTCGACATCGGCGGCAGAAAGCCGGCTCAGCCTGCGGTCCTATGCGCCGGCGCAGGAGGTCCACCGTCATCCCCATCACCAGATTGTGCTGCCGCTCGAGGGCCGGCTCGAGATGGAGACCGACATTGCCGGCGCGGCCGTCGACGAGACCACGGCCGCGGTGATCACGGCAGGGCGGGAGCACGCCTTCCGGGCGCGCGGCGACAACCGCTTCCTGATCCTGGACGTGCCGGCGCGGGGCTGCGCGGCGGCGGCGGAGCTCTGGGACCTGGCCGCAGATGCGCCCTTCCTGGGTCTCGACGAGGGCCTGCAAGGGCTGCTGCTCTTCGCGCGCTCGCGACCGCAGGACGCGCTCGCGCCCGCGGCCTTTCGGTCGAGTTTGGGCAAACTGATCCTGCAGGGCCTGACCCATTGCGCGCGCGGTGCGGAGACTGGGGCGCCGCAGGCACTGCGGCGGGCCACCGCCTTCCTCCATCGGCGCTACGATTCGCCGCTGACCACGGACGAGATCGCAGCGGTTGCCGGAGTCAGCCCTGCGACCTTGCACCGTCACTTCGGCGCCTGGCACGGCAGCTCCCCCATGCGCTACCTGGGACGCCTGCGCCTGGAGCGCGCCAAGGCCTTGCTCGCCACGACCCGGAAGCCGATCGCCGAGATCGCGCTGGACTGCGGCTATTCGGAGCAGAGCGCGCTGACCCGAGCGCTGCGGCGGGAGGCCGGCGTCACACCGGCGCGCTATCGGCGGGACCACAGCCGCCGGCGCCGAGGGCCTGGGTCAAAAATCTGAGCGGCGGGGTCAAGACAGGCCGCGGCGCGGTGGGATAAGTCTGGTCTCGAAACGAGGAGAGACCGCCATGCGACTGAGCGACTTCAAGGTCCTGACCTTCGACTGCTACGGCACCCTGATCGACTGGGAGAGCGGCATGGTCGCCGCGCTCGAGCCCTTGACCGAGCGCGTAGGGCGGCCGTTGACCCGGGACGAGATCCTGGAGGCCCACGCCCGCCACGAATCCGCGCAGCAGCGCCAGACCCCCGGCATGCGCTACCGCGACCTCCTGGCCGTGGTCTGCCGCCGCCTGGCCGAGGAGTGGGGCGTCGCCCTGCCCTGGGCGGACTGCCTCGCCTATGGCCGGTCGGTGAAGGACTGGCCGGCCTTCCCGGACAGCGCCGAGGCGCTGCGCAGTCTCAAGCGGCACTACAAGCTGGTCATCCTGTCGAACGTCGACAACGAGAGCTTCGCCGCCAGCAACGCCAAGCTCGGCGTCGAGTTCGACGCCATCTACACGGCCGAGGACATCGGGTCCTACAAGCCCGCGGACGGCAACTTCGACTACATGCTGGACAAGCTCGCGACCCTCGGCCTCGGCAAGGCCGACGTCCTGCACACGGCGGAGAGCCTGTTCCACGACCACGCCCCGGCGAACAGGCACGGCCTCAAGTCCTGCTGGATCTACCGCCGCCACGACCAGGAGGGCTTCGGCGCCACCATGGACCCCGGCGAGATGCCCCGGATCGACTTCCGCTTCAATTCCATGGCCGAGCTCGCCGCGGCGCGTGAGGCGGAAGCATAGGCGTGAGGGCGGTGGGCCGAAGCGGGTGCTGCGTGGCTCGACCCCGCGGAGGGGGCCATGGATGCCCGGATCAAGTCCGGGCACGACAGTGCCCGGAAAATAAATTCAGTGCTAGCTGTCATCACCGGGCTTGACCCGGTGATCCATAGTCGATGCCGGGCGCCCGGCTGCGCCATGCAGGTCAAGCCCGCGCAGAACGCTCCAGCGCCGCTGCTTTTCGGCAGACTGGAGAGTCTCCGCCATCTTCATTCGGTGAGCCGAGCAGAAGGCGCGTGAAGTCTCACGGCGCCGTGACATCGTCGGGAGATATTCGAGCGAAAACGTGTCTCGCCCTTTCGCAGCGGCTCGCCCACTTGGCTTGGTGCGAAGGGGCGCAGTGCCCGCGGATCCGTCGCGTGGCCCGAGCGGGGCCGCAGTGATAGCGTAGCGGTCGCTCGCACGACCGAGTCTCGGGGAGGAACAATGGACAGCGCGCGCACACAGGCCGCCGCGGCGATCGCCGAGCCGCCGGCCATCGTCTGCAACACGGTTCGCTGGTCCCAGGTCCTGAAGGGCCTGTCGCTCATGACGATCTGGCCGCTGCTCGATCTGGCGATCCGGCTATGGTTCGGCTTCCGCCTCTTTCCCGTCGACATGATGATGCCCGTGGGGCCGCTGCTGGGCCTCCTGCTCGCCTTCGGCTTTCTGACCCAGCCGGTCGCCGCCGTCACCATCTGGTATTGCGTCACCGCCGCGATCGGCTTCGCCGGCCACGCGGCCGAGATCGCCCTCCTGGTCTGGCTGACCGTCGCCGGCGCCTCCTACATCTCCCTCGACTGGGCCTTCGCCGCCGGCGCGCGCAGCATCGCGCTGCCCGGCGTCGACCGGGTCAGCGGCTGGGGCCGTCGGCTTGCCGAGCTGGGCGAGCCGGTCCTGCTGCTCCTCATGCGCCTGCTCGCGGCGCTGATCCTGCTCGCGATCCTGGGCAGCGATCTCGGCGGCTGGCGTTTCTTCCTGCTCAGCGGCTGGCGCATCGAGATCGGGCCGGCCGCTCTGCAGGGCCTGATCTACGTCGTCGCGGCCCTGCTCGCGCTTGGTTTCCTGACCCGCGTGGCCGCCCTGGCCGCCGGCCTGACGCTGCTGGCGCTGGGCGGGCTGGCAGCGGCGGGCCCGATCCTGCTGCTCGCGGTCTTGGCCTTCCGCGGCGGCGGGCGTCTGACCCTCGACGGCTGGATCGCCGGGCGAGTCGCCGCGCGCTATCCGCATCTCTTTGCCCCGCCGGACTGGGACGACTCTCGGCTGCCCCACGTGGTCATCGTCGGCGCCGGGTTCGGCGGCCTGGCGGCGGCCAAGGCCTTCCGGCAGTCGCCCTGCCGGGTGACCCTGATCGACCGCCGCAACTACCACCTCTTCCAGCCGCTGCTCTACCAGGTCGCCACGGCCGGGCTCTCGCCGGCCGACATCGCCATGCCGGTGCGCGCGGTCTTCCGCGACCAGGCCAACGTGCGGGTGTTGCTCGGCCGGGTCACCGGCGTCGACCGCGCCGCGCGGCGGGTGCTGATCGGCGAGCGGGAGGTGCCTTACGACTACCTGATCCTGGCGACCGGCGCCCGGCACAGCTATTTCGGCAAGGACGCCTGGGAGCCCCTGGCCCCCGGCCTCAAGAAGATCGACGACGCGACCTCGATCCGGCGCCGCATCCTCCTGGCCTTCGAGCGGGCCGAGGACTGCGACGACCCGGAGGAGCGGGCCGCCTGGTTGACCTTCGTGGTCATCGGCGGCGGCCCGACCGGGGTCGAGATCGCCGGCGCCCTGGTCGAGCTGGCCCACCACGGCATGGCCGGCGACTTCCGCCGCGCCGACCCGACCCGGGCGCGGGTGATCCTGGTCGAGGGCGGGCCGCGGCCCCTGGGTGCCTTCACCGAGAGCCTCTCGGAGTACAGCAGGCGGGCGCTGGAGGACCTCGGCGTCGAGGTCCGGGTCGGCACCCGGGTCGAGGAGATCGACGAGACCGGCGTGGTCGCCGGCGGCGAGCGGATTGCGGCCCGCACCGTGGTCTGGGGCGCCGGAGTCATCGCCTCGGCCGCGCACAAGTGGCTCGGCGCCGAGCACGACCGGGCCGGCCGGGTGGTGGTCGGGCCGGACCTCTCGGTGCCGGGCGCGCCCGAGGTTTTCGTGATCGGCGACACCTGCCTCAGCACCGCCTGGAACGGCGACCCGGTGCCGGGCCTGGCGCCGGCGGCCAAGCAGGGCGGGGCCTACGTGGCTCGCGTGATCCACAACCGTATCGTCGGGCGCGCGGCGCCGCCGCCCTTCCGCTACCAGCACCAGGGCAGCCTGGCCACCATCGGGCGCCAGGCCGCCGTGGTCGACTTCGGCCGCTTCCGGCTCAAGGGCGCCCTGGCCTGGTGGTTCTGGGGCCTGGTCCACGTCTTCTTTCTGATCGGCACCCGCAACCGCATGTCGGTCATGCTGGAGTGGTTCTGGGCCTACCTGACCTTCCGCCGCGGCACCCGCCTGATCACCGGCAGCGAGGGGTGAGGCGGGTGCGGGTAAGCTCAGTCGCCAGCACCAGACCTGATGTCATGCCCGGACTTGATCCGGGCATCCATGGTGCCGCTTGCTCGATGGATCGCCGGATCGCGCGAAGCGCCGCGCGTACGCGCTCCGGCGATGACAGTCGGATATCAATCCTCCGGGCATTGCGACTGCCGCCCGCTCACCCCGCCGGCTCGAGGCGGAGCAGCTGGCCGTCGCCGCTGTCGGTCAGGATGTAGAGGAAGCCGTCGGGGCCCTGGCGAACGTCGCGGATGCGCTCGCCGAAGTCCTCGAGCAGGCGTTCCTCGTGGGCGACCCTGTCGCCGTCGAGCTCCAGGCGCACCAGGATCTCGCCGGAGAGCGCGCCGAGGAAAAGGTTGCCCCGCCACTGGGGGAAGGCCGCGCCGTCGTAGAAGGTCAGGCCCGAGGGCGAGATCGAGGGGACCCAGTACTTGGCGGGTTGGGCCATGCCCTCCTTCTCGCTGCCTTCGCCGATCGAGAAGCCGGCGTAGCTGCGGCCGTAGGTAATGACCGGCCAGCCGTAGTTGACCCCGGCGCGAACCAGGTTCAGTTCGTCGCCGCCGCGCGGGCCGTGCTCGACCGCCCAGATCTGGTCGGTACCCGGGCGCCGGGTCATGCCCTGGGGATTGCGGTGGCCGTAGGAATAGATCTCCGGCCGTACGCCGGCCTGGCCGACGAAGGGGTTGTCCTCGGGCACCTCGCCGTCGTCGCGAATGCGCAGGACCGAGCCGTACATGTTGCCGCGGTCCTGGGCCTTGTCCGGATCGCCCCGGTCGCCGGAGGTGACATAGAGCAGGCCCTGGCGGTCGAAGACCAGGCGCGAGCCGAAGTGGCGGCCGCCGCCGCTCTTGGGCTGGAGCACTAGGAGCACGTCGAGGCCCTCCAGGCGGTCCTCAACGAAGCGCAGGCGCGCGACCTCGGTGCCGTAGTGGCCGCCCTGCTTGCCGGCGTAGGAGATGTAGAGGATGCGGTTCTCGGCAAAGTCCGGATGCAGGGCGATGTCGAGCAGGCCGCCCTGGCCGACCTCCTCGATCTCCGGCAGGCCCTCGATGGGCTCGGGGCGCAGCATGCCGTCGCGGATCAGGCGCAGACGCCCGGGCTTCTCGGTCACCAGGATGTCGCCCTCCGGCAGGAAGGCCAGGCCCCAGGGGCTGTCGAGCCCGCCGGCCACCTCGACCAGCTTGAAGGCATGGCGCTCGCTGTCCTGGGTCTCGGCAGCCCGGGCCACGAAGGTGACCGAAAGCAAGAAGAGCGCCGCGAGCGAGAGCCCGGCCGCAAGGGTCCTAGGTCTGATGCTGGCGTGCCGCATGGCCGAAACTCCCTGATGTCGTCGCCGTGTTGGGCGGGATATGGGGATCTTTGGCGGCGCTGGCCAGGGCGGAAGTACGCCCGGGGTCGGGCCCGGGTCAGCCCAGGTGCTCGGCCAGGAAGGCCAGGCTGCGCTCCTGGGCCAGGGCGGCGCTCTCGGCGTGGTAGCTGCCGCGCAGATCGCAGTTGAAGCCGTGGCCGGCCGGGTAGAGGTGGATCGGCACCTTTGGGTGCCGGCTGCGGACCGCCTCGACGTCCTCCAGCGGGATCGCCGAGTCCTGCTCGCCGAAGTGCAGCATGACCGGGCAGCGCGGCGTCTCACCGCTCAGCTCGCGGACCTGGCCGCCGTAGTAGCCGACCGCGGCGGCCACCGGCAGGCGGCAGGCCGCGAGCCAGGCGATCGAGCCGCCCCAGCAGTAGCCGACGACGCCGACCTTGCCGGCCTCGGCCGCGACGGCGATGGCGGCGGCAGTGTCCTCGGCCGCCTCCTCCCAGGAGGTCGCGGCCTTGAGCTCGCGGCCGTGGGCGACGTCCTCGGCCTCGTAGCCCAGCTCCAGACCGCGCTCGCGCCGGTCGAAGAGCGCCGGGGCGACGGCCATATAGCCGTCGCGGGCGAAGCCCTCGGTCACCGCGCGGATGTGCCGGTTGACACCGAAGATCTCCTGCACGATGACCAGGCCGGCCTTGGGCACGCCCGCGGGCCTGGCCCGGTAGGCGCTCAGGCGATGGCCGTCGCCTGCCGTCAGCTCGATCATCCTGCCTCGCACGTCGTCGCTCATCCCGCCGTCTCCTCCTCTGTCCTGCGCGCCTTTCTACGACGGCGGCGGGTGCCGTGCCAGGCGCCGTGGCCTCCGGCGGGAAAAATCTGTGACAAGGCCTTGCGCCGGATGACCGCCGCTTGCCACATCTGCCATACTGGATGTTGCGAGGCGTTCGCAACTGCCAAGGCTTGCGCGATGGCGACACTCGAACTAGCTGTCATGCCCGGACTTGATCCGGGCATCCATCGAGCAAAGGGCGCCATGGATAGCCGGGTCAAGCCCGGCTACGACAAGGAAGTGTACCACGTGCCGGGAATCGAAACGGCGAAAGTGCACGGCATGGAATTGGGCAAAGGGTGACGATGGGTTCGGATCTAAGACACAGTATTCTCGCCGCGGCTGTGCTGGCCGTGCTGCCCCACACCTCCGGCCCCAGCTTGGCCGCCGATCCCGAAGAGGCACGCTTGCTGAGCGACGTCCGGCAGCTGACTTTCGAGGGCCGCCGGGCCGGCGAGGGCTACTTCAGCAGCGACGGCACCCAGCTGATCTTCCAGAGCGAGCGCGAGCCGGAGAACCCCTTCTACCAGATCTACCTGATGGACCTGGAGACCGGCGACACCCGGCGGGTGTCGCCGGGGGTGGGCAAGACCACCTGCGCCTGGATTCATCCTTCGGGAGAGAAGCTGCTCTTCGCCTCCAGCCACCTCGACCCGGCGGCGCGCGAAAAGCAAAAGGCGGAGCTGGAGAAGCGCGCGGCCGGCAAGACCCGCAGCTACTCCTGGAGCTTCGACGAGTACTACGACATCTTCGAGGTGTCGACCGAGGGCGGCGAAGCGGTCAATCTGACCGAGGCCCTGGGCTATGACGCCGAAGGCTCCTGGTCGCCCGACGGCGAGCACATCCTCTTCGCCTCAAACCGCCACGCCTACGAGACCGAGCTGAGCGCCGAGGAGCAGGAGATCCTGAAAAAGGACGCCTCCTACTTCATGGAGCTCTACATCATGAAGGCCGACGGCTCGGAGTTGCGGCGGCTGACCGACCAGCCGGGCTACGACGGCGGGCCCTTCTTCAGCCAGGACGGCAAGAAGATCGTCTGGCGCCGCTTCACCAAGGACGGCGGCAGCGCCGAGGTCCACGTCATGAACGTCGACGGCACGGGCGAAAAGGCCATCACCCGGCTGGGCGCCATGTCCTGGGCGCCCTATTTCCATCCCTCCGGCGACTACGTGATCTTCGCGACCAGCGTCCAGGGCTTCCGCAACTTCGAGCTCTACCTGGTCGACGCCGAGGGCAGGGGCGAGCCGGTCCGGGTCACCCACAGCGAGGGCTTCGACGGCCTGCCGGTCTTCTCGCCGGACGGCACCCGGCTGTCCTGGTCGAGCAGCCGAACCGGCGACAAGAAGCCGCAGATCTTCATGGCCTCCTGGAACGACGCCGAGGCGCGCAAGCTGCTCGGCCTGGACGCCGCCGGCCAGCGAAGCGAGGCGCCGGTGGAGGTGCCTTCGGTCCCGGCGACCAAAGCGGCGGTCGATGCCGAAGACCTGCGCGGCCACGTCGGGATCCTGGCCTCCGAGGATTTCGAGGGCCGTCTGACCGGCACCGCCGGGGAGCGCAAGGCCACCGCCTACGTCGCCGCGGCCTTCGAGACCCTGGGCCTGGCGCCGGCCGGCGACGGCGGCGGCTACTTCCAGGCCTTCGACTTCACGGCCGCGGTCAAGCTCGGCGCCGGGAACCGACTGACGCTCGAGGGCGTCGAGAGTGCCGCCGTGCTGGACGAGGACTGGCGCCCGCTGGGCCTCTCGGCGAGCGGCAAGGCGGCGGCGGCGGCGGAGGTGGTCTTTGCCGGCTACGGCATCGTCGCCCCGGCGGAGGCCGGGCGGAAGGCCTACGATTCCTACGGGGAGCTGGAGGTGAAGGACAAGTGGGTCCTGGTCCTGCGCTATATGCCGGAGGACATCGACCAGGACCGGCGCCAGCAGCTCTACCGCTACGCCGAGCTGAGCTACAAGGCCGCGGTCGCGCGGCGCAAGGGCGCGCGCGGCATCATCGTGGCCAGCGGGCCGCGGGCCAAGGTCAAGGCGCAACTGGTGCCGTTGTCCTTCGAGGCGGCGGCGGCGGGGGCAACTTTGGCAGCGGTTTCCGTCACCGACGATCTGGCCGCGGCGCTGCTCGCTTCCGCCGACAAGACGCTGGGTCAGGTCCAGAAGACACTGGACGCAGGCGAGGCCGTCGAGGGCTTTGCCCTGCCCGGCGTCCGGATCGCCGCCGAGATCGACCTGGTGCCGGAGACCCGGCAGGGCCGCAACGTGCTGGCCCGGCTGGCTGCCGGGGGCGAAGCCTCGAGAGAGTCGGCCGTCGTGATCGGCGCCCACGTCGACCACCTGGGCCGGGGCGTCGAGGGCAAGTCCCTGGCGCGGCCGGAGGAGGCCGGGCAGGTCCACTACGGTGCCGACGACAACGCCTCGGGCGTGGCCGCCCTACTGGAGATCGCCGAGTACCTGAGCGACCTCAAGGCCCGCGGCAAGCTGGCCCTGACCCGCGACGTCGTCTTCGCCGCCTGGTCGGGCGAGGAGCTCGGTCTGCTCGGCTCCAGCCACTACGTTCGCAGCCTGAAGGGAAAGGACAAGGAGGTCAGCGGCAAGGTCGCCGCCTATCTCAACATGGACATGATCGGCCGCCTGGACGGCCCGCTGATCCTGCAGGGCGTCGGCTCCAGCTCAGTCTGGCCGCGCGAGATCGAGCGCCGCAACGCGCCGGTCGGGCTCAGCATCTCGACCAGCGACAGCGCCTTCCTGGCCACCGACGCCACCGCCTTCTACCTGGCCGGGGTGCCGGTGCTGAACGCCTTCACCGGGCCGCACGGCGAATACAGCACGCCGCGCGACACCGCGGATACGCTCAACTACGAGGGCCTTCAGAAGGTCGCGCGCTTCATGGCCCTAGTCGCGCGCGGCCTCGCCGCCGCCGAGGCGGCACCGGACTACGTCCGCCAGGAGGGCGGCTCGCCGCGCCGCCGGACCTCGCGGGTCTACCTGGGCACGATCCCCGACTATACCGAGGGCGACGGCAAGGGCACGCGGATCTCCGGGGTCGCGAAGGGCGGCCCGGCGGAGGCCGGCGGGTTGGAGGACGGCGACATCGTGGTCGAGATGGCCGGCCAGGCCATCGCCAACATCTACGACTACGCCTCCGCCCTCGACGCGCTCAAGGTCGGCGAGCCGGCCGCCTTCGTGGTGCTCCGCGACGGCAAGCGGGTCGAGCTCAGCATCACGCCGGGCGCGCGGGAGTAGGCCGCGACCGAGGGATCCGACGTTTCCCTCTGAGTTCAGTCATCATCGTCGTCGTCGTGATCGCTGTCCGATGCTGCGACGGTCAGGTGATAGGTGATGTCCTGCAGACGACCCGGCCTGCAGCCTTTGACAAACCAACGGATCCTGTGTTCGCCCGGCGAGAGCGGTTCGATGTAAAGGTAGAAGCCGTCTTCCGCCGAAGGGCTCAACACCAACTCGGGTATATCGTCTTCGCCTGCGCCGGCGACGTTTCCTGGGGGCAACTGAACGTTAAACAGGGGCGATTGACTGCCGGACGGGCCGGTCGTGAACCGGCGGAGCTGGCGCGCAGTCAGTTTCACATTGTCGATCTCTGCAAAGCCTACGAGTGGCTCCGTGCATTTCGCTTGCGCCCTTAGGAACTCTTCAGTGCGTTCTTCCGGCGGGTCGTTCAAGAAGGCAAAGAGGGCGTTGTTTATGAGGGGGAAGAAAAGCGCCTTTCCTTTGGGTACGGTGCACTCTCGAACGATTGGGTCGGTTCCGAAGGATCCGGCGAGGAACCAGGTGTCGTCCACCTGGCGCTGGGCACAGTTCGCCCCTGTCTCGTCCGCGATTGGATTGGCTGCTGCCGGTACGCCCAGCCCCCATTGCCACCACTCGACGGCCCAACGGCCATAGGTCTGACCGCCGGGTTTGCTGAGGATCGAGGCAATTCTTATGCCGAAGTCGTCGTCATCTTCGTCATCGTCTGCCGCGGCAGGGCCAGCAGCAGCGAGCAGAATTGCCAGAAAACCATATGTAAAGACGCGCGGTCCGCACGCCTTTGCCTGTCGCGCACACATAGACCTTCTCCTAGTTAAGTACGCCAGGCGATATAAGCTTATTCCTTGCGAGTTACTGGGTCAAATGGCCAGACCACGAGACTTATTGCGACCAGAGAAACTGCCTTAGCATCGGGCAGGCGGCGGAGTCTTGATCTGAAAGCCGCGCACTCAATTGCAGTTCTGCGCGCCAGGAGCCTTGTTGGGCAAAGCCTCGTGGTACCGCTCCAGATGTCGGAGACCAGCCACCTGGTGGAAATCCGCGTATCCCGGTTCAAGGCGCTGCCGGGTTCCTCTAGACTGCGATCGTTGCGCGACCCGTCAGCGGTCCCGTCGGGGCCGATTTGTTGAGGTTCGTCATGACCGAACATCTCACGCGTGCCGAGCTGCAGGCCGGGCTCCCCCGGATCCTCGAGTCGCCAAAGGACGACGGCGTGCTGGAGGCCATCGTGGTCCGCCCGGCGTCGGGCGAGCGCCTGGACCTGGAAAGCTGCGAGATCAGTCTGGAGGGCGGCGTCCACGGCGATCACTGGGCCGCGGGCTGCTGGATGTCGACCGAGGCGGGCCGGCCCCATCCCGACGTCCAGGTCTGTATCATGAACGCCCGCTGCATCGCCCTGGTCGCGGGGGAGCGCGCGCGCTGGCCCTTGGCCGGCGACAACCTCTTCATCGACCTGGATCTGAGCCCCGAGAACCTGCCGCCGGGCCAGCGCCTGCAGATCGGCAGCGCGACCATCGAGATCACCGAGGTCCACCACGGCGGCTGCAAGAAGTTCGCCGAGCGCTTCGGCCAGTCCGCCGTGGTCTTCGTCAACGGGCCGAAGGGACGTGCGCTGCGCCTGCGCGGGGTCTACGCCCGGGTCGTGGAGGACGGCCGGGTGGCGGTCGGGGACCGCGTGGTTAAGGTGGATTGAAGTCGGCCCGACTGGACCCGACCTCTTGGGGGAGGAGGCTCTACGTGGGAATTCTCGAGAACAAGGTTGTGCTGGTCACCAAGGCCACCGAGTTCGTCGGGGCCGCGGTCTGCGACAGCTGCCGCGCGGAGGGCGCGATCGTGATCGCCCAGGATCCGGGCTTCGCCGATCCGGCGCGGCAGGCAGACTTCGCGGCGGCTCATCCCGGGGTCGCCACCTTGGCTGAGAACGACGCGAAGGCCTTGGTCGAAGAGGTCGTCGCCGAACGGGGGCGCCTCGACGGGCTGGTCCCGAACGACGGCTTTCCGGCGATCCGGGCCAAGGTCGAGGAGGCCGATCCGGCGGACATGCGCGCCGGGCTGGAGGCCATGGTGGTCGAGCCCTTCCGCCTGATCGGCGCGGCGGTGCCGCAGATGAAGCGCCAGGGCGGGGGGCGGATCGTGGTTGCGACCTCTGCCGCGCCCTACCGGGGCCTGCCGAACTACGGGATGTACGTCACCGCCCGAGGCGCGCAGAACGCCATGGTCCTGACCCTGTCTCGCGAGCTGGCGCGCTGCGGCGTCGCGATCAACGCCGTGGCGCCGAACTTCGTCAAGAGCCCCTCCTACTTCTCGGAAGCGCTGCTGAGCGACGAGGCGGCGATGGCGAAGATCGTCGCGCAGATCCCCTTGGGCCGGATCGGCAAGCCGGAGGAGGTTTCCGACGTCGTCGCCTTCCTGCTCTCCGAAAAAGCCGGCTTCATGACCGGGCACGTTGCGCCGGTAGCCGGCGGCTGGGCATGAGGGGCGCCGTCCGATGCGGCCCTTCGAACGCCTGGCCGCACGCCGGCATCCGGCGTCGGGCCGCGATCCCGGCCCGCGTGAACCCGGAGGCGCCACCTTGCGTCGCAACCTGATCGCCTATGCTGCGGCCCTGGTCGTGTTCCTGGTGATCGATTTGCCCTGGTTCGGGTGGATCGCCGCGGACTTCTACGCCGAGCGCCTCGCGCCCTTCATGACCGGGCCGGTCAGGGTCGAGGCCGCGGTCGCCTTCTACCTGCTCTACGTGGTCGGCATCGTGGTCTTCGCGATCGCGCCGGCCCTCGAGACCGGCGCCTGGACGACGGCGGCCTTCCGAGGCGCGCTCTTCGGCCTGATCGCCTATGCGACCTTCGAGCTGACCAACCTGGCGATCCTGCCCGGCTGGCCGCTTTCGGTCGTCCTGGTCGACATGGTCTGGGGCGCCGTCCTGACCGGCTCGACCGCGACGCTCGGCTTCCTGATCACCCGGCGCTTCTCCTGACCGGCGTTTCCGCGCTGGCTTTGCCGGGGCAATGATGTAAAAGCTCTTCACATGGCTTGGTCGAAACGGGGCCGGGAGCGGCGCGGCTATCACCACGGCAACCTGCGCGAGGCGCTGGTCGCGGCGGCGCTGGAGCTGATCGCCGAGAAGGGGCCCGCCGGCTTCACCTTCGCCGAGGCGGCGCGGGCGGCCGGGGTCAGCCCGGCGGCGCCCTACCGCCACTTCCGCGATCGCGAGGCCCTGCTCGCCGAGGTCGCGCGGCGCGGCTTCGAGGCCTTCACCGTCGCGCTGGTCCGGGCCTGGGACAACGGCAAGCCCGAACCGCGCAAGGCCTTCGAGAACCTCGGCCGGGCCTACCTGGACTTCGCCCGGTCCGAGCCGGCCTCCTTCGTGGCCATGTTCGAATCCCAGCTGCCGCCAGACCTGGATCCGGAGCTGGCCCGGGCCGCCGAGCAGGCCCAGGCGATCCTGCGCCAGGCCGCCGAGGCGCTCTGCGGGACCCTGCCCGAGGCGGGCCGCCCGCCGGCCGCCATGGTCAGCCTGCACCTCTGGTCCCTGGCCCACGGCATCGCCGCGCTTTTCGCCCGCGGCGACGCCGGCCGGCGCAAGCTGCCCATGGCGCCGGAGGACCTGCTGGAGGCCGGCCTCCTGATCTACCTGGAGGGGCTCGGCCTCGGCCGGGATTAGGTCAGTCGACTTATCCCCAAAAATCCGTCAGCGGTCCTTGACATCCTGCGAGTCCGGGCCCAATTATGTGAATGTAAAAAACATTTACATGAGGGTCCGATGGAACTTGCAGCGAAATTGGACGACTACGGAAAGCCCGCCTGGATCGCTGTGACGGTCCTGGCCTTCATCATCTTTTGGCCCCTGGGCCTGGCGTTGCTGATCTATCTGTTCTGGAGTGGACGCATGGCATGTTGGACGAACCGCGGCCCGGGCCGCTGGCACAATCGTAACGGGCGCAGGCCGAACCAGGACTGGTTCGCCGGCCGTCAGGCCGAATCCAGCGGCAACAGCGCCTTCGACGAGTACCGCGAGGAGACGCTCCGCCGACTCGAGGAGGAGCAGAAGGAGTTCTTCGAGTTCCTCGAGCGTCTGCGCCACGCCAAGGACAAGGCCGAGTTCGACCAGTTCATGGCCGAACGCAAGCGCCGCCCCGACACCCCACCCGAGGCCCCTGAAGGCCCGGCCCCCCAGCCTCAGGGCTGAGTTCTGCCAAGACCGAAAGACTTGCCGGCGCCGGGCGGCTATGCCCGGCGCTGGTCGTTTCTGGAGCTGTTCCGAAACTCAGGAAGCCTGCATCGGCCTTGACGCGGCGCCACAAGCAATAGAGCCCGGCCGCGCGGCTAAGGAAATCCTCACCAATCCGGCACAACCTGCGGGTGAGGAGGCGCTACATGGACAGCGAAGCCATCGGCTGTTGGGACTACGACGCCGGCGGCCGTCCGACGATGATCAACCGTTACAGCGGCGAGCGGGTGCGCCTGGGAAGAAGGGTCCTGTTCAGCGGCAAGCGGCTCGGTCAACGTTGGGCCCGGCTCGACTACCTGCACGACGACCTGGAATTCCCAGTGCTGGTCTGTTGGATGCCGGAGCGGGGCTACATCGTGGTGGACTACCTGGCCTCTGCCGCGCTCTGGCGGAAAGCGCGCAACAGCAAGCTCCGCCATCCACCCTATGGGACCTGGGTCCGGGTCGACGACTGCCTCCTGGACGCAATCTGGTGCTGGCCGGGCGTTCTTGCCCAACTTTGTCCAGATACCCGACGCTATCCCGGTCGCCGCCCGGGGGTCGTGGCCTTGATCGGTGGGTGGTGCAACGGTTCATGGCACCGAGGGCTCCGGCGCGTGTCGCTCGGAAGCAACTCAAATCTCCGCGACACTGTCAGTGAGTACGGACTCGACCGCAAACATGGCACTTTGGATCCGAAGATAAGGATTCCCCTGACCCGTCTCACAGGCCTGGAGGAACCTGCGCCTTCGCCCTGGGTCTACGTCGATGCGGCCGACCCCCGCGAACATGAGAGACTCGGGTACACGCACTTCGAGGGCGAGCCGCTGCTGCGCGAAGATGGACCCCTTCTGCTCCACGGCAGGGAAGGCTATCAGCTTCCGACGGGTGCAAGGAGTGTGGCGATCAAGGGTGTGGTTCCTCAGATGCGGTCGGCGGACGGAACCCGGGTGCTGTTTCCGGTGGCTGCGCGCATCTCCTTCGGACGGGAAGCCCTGGAACCTACGTGGGGCGGGATAAGCTTCCTACTTTTGGAGCCTGGGCTCACCGGCGTGTTCTGCGGCTGGGGCCTGTCGCGATCAGATCCGGACGCGTTCGACAGCAAGCGAAGGGAAGCCAGTATAGAATACAGAAACCTCGACGGCCGGATTCCTTCCGACGAGAAGGAAAGAGCAGTCCACGCTGAAGAGATCAGGGCCCTTGGGCGGATCGCCTCACCCATGCGCCTCAACGCGGAGGCGCATGAGTTTCGATTCCTCGATCATGTCGAAGTCGCTTGGAGCGACCGGGAACAGCGCTTTACCTATCAAACGCCTGGCCCGTGGAGCCTCTCTGCCTACGCGCGGCGACGGGTCGCGCGGTTGTTGCAGGACGCCTATTTGTTTTGGCAGGGAACCGAGGAGCGTCCGGCGTATTGGGGATCCATCAACCCGGAAATCCTGTCCTATCGACCGCCGGCGGCGGTGAGGATCAGGCCGGACCTCCTCGGCGGCATGAGGCTGGGCTACGAGATCCTGGCGCGGCTCGAGGAACCGCGGCCCTGGTACGCCCAATTCCGGAGCGAGCGGCCATGGACACGGGAAGGTTTCAAGTTCGCCCGCTTCCTGTAGCCAGCGCTGCGAGCCGGAAACGTCAGGCCTGAAACGGACGGCGTCACTGTCTTGGGCGAGCCATACGTAGCCTTCAGGCAACGGAATCCTTACCGATCCGATGGACTTTGTCGGGAGAAGAGGCCCCGATGTACGGCACAGCCATCGGCTGGTGGGACTACGACGCCAGCGACCGTCCGACGCTGATCAACCGAGAAAGCGCCGAGCGGGTGCGCATGGGCGAGGAGGTCTGCGTTCGCGGCAAGCGGCCCGGTCAGCGCTGGATCAGGCTCGACTACTTGCACGATGACCTGGAGTTTCCAGTTCTGGCCTGCTGGATGCCGGAGCAGGGGTATATCGTGGTGGACTACCTGGCTTCGGCCGCGCTTTGGCGGAAGGAAAGCAACAGCAACAAACTCCACCCGCCCTACGGCACCTGGGTTCGGGTCGATGACTGCATCCTGGACGCAATCTGGTGCTGGCCGGGGATCCTCGAAGAATTCTCAGAGGACTCGTCGGGTAGCCCGCGCCGGCGAAGGCCGCAAAAGAAGGGCGTGGTCGGACTTCTTGGTGGCTGGTGCAATGGCACTTGGCGGCCAGAGTTTCTGCGCGTATGTACGGCTGGCCTCGGATTGCCCCATTGGCTGAGGAAGCTTGAGGCCACAGGTAGGAAGTCGATTTTGCCGCTTTCCAATCTGATGCCTACGGATGCGGCTCCTCCATCTCCTTGGGTCTTTTTGGATCCAGTCAGCATCAGAAAATCAAAGGATCTGGACCTCTCTCGCTGGAGGGATATGAGAATCCTGTCGGAGGCGGAAGAACTGCTCCTCAAACGTAAGTGGTCTGCTCCGAATCCCGACGATCTCGCTGATGAGTACTTTGATCCCGTAGTACGGGATATGCAGCGCTTTCGACTGCCTTTAGATTCCAGGTGCATAGCGATCGATGGCGCTATCCCGCAACTGCGGAGCCTCGATGACTCCCGAATTCTCTTTCCGTTCCGTGCGGAGTTTAGCTTCGCCAGAGAGCCCTGGGTGGGGGATCTACCGATTGGCGCCCGCGTCCGATTTGTGCTGCTCGAATCGAACATGACTGGACTGTGTGGAGTGTGGTTCATGGAGGCCGCCAAGAGCTTTCCAGAAGCTGCTACCAGTGACCGTAGAGTTCTCTATCAATGCAAAGGTGGCTCGACGGATCGAGAGAAGATCCTCGTCGAGGAGGTGTCGATCGCGCGGCAGTATCCGAGCATTTTGTTCGACTACCAAGCCTCTGCTCCCTGGGAGTTTTCGGTGCATGCCCGTCGCAAGTGGAACCGAATTCTTCAAGACGCCTTCTTGTTCTGGGAAGGAACCGAAATGCGTCCCGATTGTTGGGAAATAGTACCGCCTGAAGTGTTATCCTATCGGTCTCTAGACACTCTGGTGACAGAAGCCGAACTTCTCGGTGGCATGAGAGTGGTGGGTTACAAGATCTTGGCGCGGCTCGAGGAACCACGGCCCTAGTACGCGCCATTCCGGAGCGAGCGGCCATGGACGCCTGACGGATTTACGCTGGCGCCCTTCATGTAGTGGTGAGTCGTTCTTTACAGGGCGTTGCCGCGCCAACTGATCCGGCCCGCTTGGCTTGTCGTGTTCACACGTTGAACCGGAAGTGGAAGACGTCGCCGTCCTGGACGACGTAGTCGCGGCCTTCCAGGCGCAGCTTGCCGGCTTCCTTGGCGCCCTGCTCGCCGTTGCAGGCGAGAAAATCGTCGTAGGCGATGGTCTCGGCGCGGATGAAGCCCTTCTCGAAGTCGCTGTGGATCACCCCGGCGGCCTCCGGCGCTTTGGCGCCGCGGCGCACAGTCCAGGCTCGGGCCTCCTTGGGCCCGGCGGTGAAGAAGGTGATCAGATCGAGCAGGGCGTAGCCGGCGCGGGTGACCCGGGCCAGGCCGGTCTCCGCCAAGCCGAGGGACTCGAGAAAATCCTGACGCTCGGCCTTGTCCAGCGCCGCGACCTCGGCCTCGATGGCGGCCGAGATGACGACGCAGCCCGCACCTTCCTTCGCGGCGTAGTCGGCGACCCGGGCCGAGAGATCGTTGCCCTCGGCGGCCGAGCCCTCGTCGACGTTGGCGACGTAGAGCAGCGGCTTGGCGGTCAGCAGCTGGAGCTGGCGGAAGACCGGCCGTTGCTCTGCCGTCATCGCGATCTTGCGCGCGGGCTTGCCGTCGCGCAGGGCGGCGGCGGCCAGCTCCAGGACCTCGAGGCGCCGCTTGGCCTCCTTGTCGCCGCCGCGGGCCTTCTTGGTCGCCGCCTCGGTCTGGCGCTCGACGCTCTCCAGGTCGGCCAGCATTAGCTCGGTCTCGACGGTCTCGGCGTCGCGGATCGGATCGACCGAGCCGTCGACGTGGGTGACATCGCCCTCGAAGCAGCGCAGCACCTGGACGATGGCGTCCACCTCGCGGATCTTGCCCAGGAACTGGTTGCCCAGGCCCTCGCCCTTCGACGCGCCCTTGACCAGCCCGGCGATGTCAACGAACTCCAGAAAGGTCGGGATGACCTCGGCCGGCTTGGCGATGGCGGCGATCTTGTCGAGCCGCGGGTCGGGCAGGGGGACCCGGCCGACGTTGGGCTCGATGGTGCAGAAGGGATAGTTCGCCGCCTCGGCCGCGGTGGTCTCGGTCAGGGCGTTGAACAGGGTCGACTTGCCGACGTTGGGCAGGCCGACGATGCCGCAGTTAAAGCCCATCGGCCGCCTCCGATTCCTCGGAGCGCGGCTTGCCCTCCTCGGCCTTGCCCTCCGTCTTTTCGGGCTTGGGCTTCGGCTTGGGCGGCGCGGTGAGGTGGGCGACGCGGGACATGAAGCTGCCCTCGTCGCCGCCCAGCAGCTTGGGCAGCTCCGCCGCGACCGCGTCGATCAGCTTCTCCATGGCCGGCCATTCCGCCTTGGCGAAGTCCGAGAGCACGTGGCGGTGGACCAGCTCCTTGCGGCCGGGATGGCCGACGCCCAGGCGGATCCGCCAGAAGTCGGGGCCGATGTGGGCGTTGAGGCTGCGCAGGCCGTTGTGGCCCGCGGTGCCGCCGCCCAGCTTGACCCGCAGCTTGGCGGGCGCCAGGTCGATCTCGTCGTAGAAGACGAAGATCTCGTCCGGCTCCAGCTTGTAGAAGCGCAGCGCCTCGCCGACCGCGCGGCCGGACTCGTTCATGTAGGTCTCGGGCTTGAGGACCAGGATCTTCTCGGTGCCCATGCGGCCCTCGGAGACCCGGCCCTGGAAGCGCGCGCGCCAGGGACCGAATCCGTGGCGGCGGACGATCTCGTCCACCGCCAGGAATCCGATGTTGTGGCGGTTCCAGGCGTGCTTCGGGCCCGGATTGCCGAGACCGACCAGGAGCAGCATGGGCGTGCGTCCGGGAAGAGCGGACTACTCCTCCTTGGGCTCCTCGCTCTCGCCCTCGGCCGCGGGCTCCTCGCCTTCCGGCACTTCGCCTTCCTCGCCTTCGGCGGCCGCGGCCTGCTCCTCGGCGGCCTCGGCCTTGACCGCGCTGGGCGCGGCCACCGTGGCGATGGTGAAGTCACGGTCGGTGATGGTCGGGGTCACGCCCTCGGGCAGCCGGATCATGCTGATGTGCACGGAATCGCCGATCTCCAGCCCGGTGAGGTCGAGATCGATCTGCTGCGGGATGGCGTCGGCGCGGCAGCTGAACTCGATCTCGTGGCGCACGATGTTGAGCACCCCGCCGCGCTTCAGGCCCGGCGACTCCTCGTCGTTCATGAAGTTCACCGGGACGTTGACGGTGACCTCGGTGTCCTGCGCGACCCTGAGGAAGTCGACGTGGACCGTGCGATCGGAGACCGGGTCGAGCTGTACGTCGCGGGGCAGGACCCGGTGTTTCTTGCCGCCGACCTCGACGTCGAAGAGGGTGGCGAAGAAGCCGGGCCTGTGGAGCTCCCGGTCGACGTCGCGGGGGTCCAGGCTGATCGTCAGGGGGTCCTTGCGGTCGCCGTAGATCACGGCCGGCACGCGTCCGGCGCGACGCACGGCACGGGCGGCCCCCTTCCCGACCCGCTCCCGCAGCTCCGCGGGCAGTGCGATGGTTTCGCTCATCTGCTTTCACTCCTCGTCTTCTCGGCAGGCGATCGCCATCGCCCCGCCGTATCTTGGCCCGGCCTCCAGGGGTGCCGGCACCGAAACTCGAATCTGCGTCCGAACTGGCTCGGACGTCTCTAGTTGAACAGGCTCGAAACCGAGCGCGCCTCGGCGATGCGGGCCATGGCCTCGCCGAGCAGCGGCGCAATCGAGATCTGCCGCATGTTCTGCGCCACCCGGACCGCCTCGGTCGCCTGAATGCTGTCGGTCGTGACCAGCTCCTGCAAGGGCGAGGCGCTGACCCGCGCGACCGCGCCGCCGGACAGCACGCCGTGGGTGACGTAGGCGGAGACCGCCTTGGCCCCGGCCTCCATCAGCGCCTCGGCTGCGTTGCAGAGGGTGCCGGCCGAATCAACGATGTCGTCGACCAGGATGCAGACCCGGTTGTCGACATCGCCGATGATGTTCATCACCTCGGAGACGCCGGCCCGTTCGCGGCGTTTGTCTATGATCGCCAGATCGGCGTCAAGGCGCTTGGCGATGGCCCGGGCCCGGATCACGCCGCCGACGTCGGGCGAGACGATGGTCAGCGGCTCGCCGTCGAAGCGCTCGACGATGTCCTTGGTGAAGACCGGGGCGCCGTAGAGGTTGTCGGTCGGGATGTCGAAGAAGCCCTGGATCTGCCCGGCGTGCAGGTCCAGGGTCAGGACCCGGTCGGCGCCGGCCACCGTGATCAGGTTGGCCACCAGCTTGGCCGAGATCGGCGTCCGCGGTCCGGACTTGCGGTCCTGTCGTGCATAGCCGTAGTAGGGAATCACGGCGGTGATCCGGTTCGCGGAGCCGCGCTTCAGCGCGTCAATCGCGACCAGCAGCTCCATCATGTTGTCGTTGGCCGGGTAGGAGGTCGACTGGATAACGTAGACGTCCTCGCCGCGGACGTTCTCCTGGATCTCGACGAAGACCTCCAGGTCGGAGAATCGTCGAACGCTGGCCTTGGTCAGAGGCAGGTTCAGGTATGCCGAAATGGCCTCTGCCAAGGGCCGGTTGCTGTTCCCCGTCAGGATTTTCATTCCGCAGCCCTGGCTAGGCAGATGTAGACGCTTTCCTCGCTCGCCCGACTCCACGCCCCTGCTCGAAGGGACCCCCGCTGGCCGGGCGGCGGGACCTTATCAACAGCCCCCCGCCCTGTAAACGTCCTGTCATCATATCCGGCGAGATTCCTTCGGGCGCCAGGAAAGCCTCAGCTTTTCTTCGCCTTGGCCAGCAGGTCGGCGATCCCGGCGGCGGCGCCCTCGGCGATCGGCAGGACCACCCCGGCCCAGCTCCGGTCCAGGCTGCCGGCCGGGACTTGGTTGCGCTGATCGACGCGGCCCAGCTCTTCGCCGGTGACCGCCTCCAGGACCCGCCAGGTCACGGCGACGCTCTGCCAGCCTTGCACGGGGTCCCCCAGCCCGACTTCCCCGACGATGATCACGGCCGGCCCGCCGCGGTTGGCGAGGAGCTCCGGCTCCAGGCGGCGCAGCGCCGCCAGCAGGGCCTTGGGCAGCAGGCGGCCGGAATCCCCCGGCGCGTCCTCGATCGGGGCCAGCAGGACCCGGTCTTCGGCCAGGGTCAGGCCGTCGCCCTCCGTCGGCTCCGGATCGCGGACCAGGGAGAGCAGGGTCCGGGAGGCCTGCCGGGCCACCTGCTTCATGGCCTGTGGCTCGGCGCGCCGCCAGGCGCCGGCAGCCAGTTCGCTGCGCGCGCCCCGCTGGCCCAGCCGCTTGCCGCCGGCATCGACCAGCTCCCAGAGGGTCAGGACTTCCTCGCGGCCGCCCGGCAGGGGTTGCACGACGCCGCGGCCGCGCAGGGTGAACTGGGTCGGTTGCTCCGCCCGGGTCGTGGCCGCGAAGCCATCGGCGCGCAGGGCGGCGGCCAGGTACTCCGCCATTGCGCGGGGGGCGGCGGGCGCGCCGGGCGTGTCGGGCCCGCCGGGGCCGCCCTGCTGCAAAGGGAGCACCTTCAAGCTGCCGCCGTTGCGCAGCAGGAGCAGGTCGTCTTCACCCTGGCCGCTGCTGTCCGGTCGGAAGGGGCGCGGCACCGGGCCGCAGGCGGCAGCCAGCAGGGCCGCCAGGAGGCATAGGGTTGCGAGTCTCCACCGCCGCGTCGGCATCGCTACATGATCACGCAGGTCGCAAGCAGGCCGAGGAGCAACGCGATCATGAAGATTGCCAGGTAGGGCAAGGTGCAGTTCTCCCGTTCATTCCCTCACAAGGTGACGAGGTCGAGCGGGGCGCGCGACAGGCTCTCGGATCCGGACTCGATGACCAGGCTGGTCCGCCCGACGCTGGCGGCGAGGCCGCGCTCGCTGTCGAAGACGATGATATGGACGAAAATGGTCATTCCCGGGGCAATCTCAATCGGATTGCCGTGGTAGAGCATGGGCCAGTCCATCCAGTTCGGCGAGAAGCAGCTGCCCAGGGAATAGCCGCAGGCGTTGAGGCGGTGCGCCTGGTAGCCGGCGGCGTCCAGGGTCCGGGCGTGGGCGTCGAAGGCGTCGCCGAAGGTCCGCCCGGGCTTGAGCTCGGCCTCCACCGCCAGCAGGGCCTCGCGGGCCACGTCGTACATCTCGGCCTGCCGCGCCGGCGCCTTGCCGACGCGGAAGGTCCGCATCATGGCGGCGTGGTAGTGGCGATAGGCGCCGGCCCATTCCAGGGTCAGCTGGTCCTCTGCGTCCAGGTTGCGGCGGCCGCTGAAATAGCGGCAGAGCAGGGCCTCGGGACCGGAGCCGATGATGAACTCGTTGCCGGGATAGTCGCCGCCGCCGCGGAAGATCGCGCCCTGCATGGCGGCCAGGATGTCGCCCTCGAAGGCGCCGGCCCCGGCGGTCTCGACCGCGGCGTCGTAGGCGTCGTCGGCCAGCTCGGCGGCGCGCCGAACGTAGGCGACCTCGGCCGCGCTCTTGACGGCGCGGTGGCGGCTGACCAGCAGCGAGGCGTCCTCCAGGGTCGCGAAACCTTCCAGGGCCGCCTCCAGGCGCCTGCCGTTGGCGGCGGTCAGGCCATAGGCCTCGTACTCGACCCCGAGCCTTTTCCCGGCGCAGCCCTCGGCCTCCAGGATGGCTCGCAGGTCGCGCGCCGGCTCGGCCTCTGGACCGTCGACCCAGATCCGGACGTCCTCGATGGTCGAGGTGTGCTGCGCCTGGCGCAGGTCGGGCGCGCGGGTCAGCAGGACCAGGCGGCCGTCGGCGCCCAGGTAGAGGCATTGGAAGAAGACGTAGCCGAAGGTGTCGTAGCCGGTCAGGTAGTACATGCTCTCCTGCCGGAACATCAGCAAGCCCTGCAGCCCCGCCTCTGCCAGGTCGGCGCAGACCCGGCGGCGGCGTTCGGCGTAGTCCTCGGGCGGGAAGTGCAGGGGCATGACGTCGCGCCTTTCGTGGCTCAGGCTTCGAGGGCGATGGCGGAGAGCTCGCGGCCGTAGTCCGGCTCGCCGCGCAGGCAGGCGCGGCGATAGCTGAAGAAGCGCTCCTCCTCGACCAGGGTGTCGCAGGGCAGGGCCTGGACGCTCTTCAGGCCCAGGCGCCCGAGGCGGCGGGTTGCATAGCCCTTGAGGTCGAAGAGGAAATGCCCCTCCCGCGGGGCCGGTAGGAAGAAGTCCATGTTGGAGGGGTCCTGGTCCAGGAAAGGCTCGGGGAACTCGGCTCCGACCTCGTAGGAGGCCTTGCCGATACAGGGGCCGATCCCGGCGTGGATCGCCTCGCGCCTTGCGCCCAGGCGTTCCATGGCCGCGACGACGGCCTCGAGCACGCCGCCCAGCGCGCCGCGCCAGCCGGCATGGGCGGCGCCGACGACCCGGGCCCCGTCATCGGCGAGCAGCACCGGCGCGCAGTCGGCAGTGATCACGCCCAGGGCCAGGCCGGGCTTCGCGGTCACCAGGGCATCGGCCCGGGGCCGGGCGTCGTCGGCCCAAGGCGTCTCGACCTCGACCACCTCGGGGGAATGGATCTGGTAGAGCGTGACCAGGCGCTCAGCGGGCAGGTCGAGCATTTCCATCGCCCGGGCCCGGTTGCGGTCGATCTTGGTCTTGTCGTCCTGGGAGCCCTGGCCGCAGTTAAGCGAAGCGTAGAGGCCGGTGCTGACCCCGCCTTCGCGGCCGAAGAAGGCGTGGCGCACGCCCTGGAGGTCGTTGAGTGGTCCGAGCGTCAGCATGGTCCGTCTCTTCGGCTGAGCGCCGCTTGGCGCGGCGGCTCCGGTGGAGACTGGATAGACCTAAGCTGCGCAGCCGGCAAGGGGGCCGAGGCCGGGTGCGCTCAGGACGAGGACCTTGAAGAGCGTGCCCATCTCCTCCGGCGCGGTCAGGCGATGCAGCGCCGTTCGGATCTCGGCCGCCTGCTCGGGGCTGGCGCCGGCGGCCAGGCGCTCGGCACGGGTCGCGATGCCAAGGGCCTCGAGGAAGGCGCCCTGCGGGGTCGGTCCCCAGGCTTCCGCGCCGGCCGCGCGGGCGGCACGAGCCAGGGCGCCGAAGTCGACGTGGGCGGTCAGGTCGGCCTGGCCCGGCGAAGCCAGGACGTCCTCGCGCGCATGCCGGCGCAGCGCCTGGAGGGTCGGGCGGCCGTCGGGCGCCGCATGGCCGTAGTCGACGATCAAGGCGGCGCCGCCGTCTTCGGCGAGGCGCCGGCCGATCTCGGCGGTCAGGGAGAGGGCCGCGGGCGAAACCTCGGCCACGGCGCCGGGCGTGGCATCGCGCAGCGCGTCGGGCAGCAGGGCCTCGGCGTAGGGTGCTGGCGGCGAGAGGCCGAAGGCCAGGGCATCGCCCTCGGGTGCCAGGCCGACCAGGCGCTCGCGCCAGCCCTCCGGCGTGCGCTCGAACTGGCGGATCGGCAGGGCGTCGAAGAACTCGTTGGCGATGACCAGCAGGGGCCGGCCCTGCGGCACTTCGGCGAGCGACTCGTGCCAGGCAGTCGCGACGCCCGCAAGGCTGCGTGCCTGAAGTTCGCGCAGGGTCGGGCTGACCTCGACGATGTGCAGATCCAGGGCCTCGCGGAAGCCCGGCACCACCTTGGCGGCCCGGAGCAGGTCGGCCAGCAAGGTACCGCGGCCGGGGCCGAGCTCGACCAGGGTCAGCGCCTCCGGTGCGCCGAGGCGCTGCCAGGTCTCGGCGCACCACAGGCCGATCAGCTCGCCGAACATCTGGCTGATCTCCGGCGCGGTGACGAAGTCGCCGCGCGCGCCGAAGGGGTCGCCGGTCATGTAGTAGCCCTGACGCGGGTGGGTCAGGGCCTCGGCCAGGTACTCGGCGAGGGTGATCGGCCCCTGGCGCGCGATCCGCTTAAGAAGACGGGCTGCCAGCTCGCTCATGCTGGGCGCTGGCGGCGGAGTCGCTGCGGCCGGCGCGCAGCGACCAGAAGATCACGAAGCCCCCCAGCAGGATCATTGGCAGCGAAAGGATCTGGCCCATGGTGACGAACTGGAACAGCACGCCGAGATGGGCGTCCGGCTCGCGGACGAACTCGACCAGGAAGCGCGACAGCCCATAGCCGCTCAGGAAGATGCCGATCATCATGCCCCTGTGGCGCAGGCCGCCCAGGCGAACCAGAACGTAGAGCACGACGAAAAGGACCAGGCCCTCGAGGACGGCCTCGTAGAGCTGGCTCGGATGGCGCGGCTCGGGCCCTCCCTGCGGGAAGACCATGCCCCAGGGTGCGTCCGTGACCCGGCCGAAGAGCTCGCCGTTGATGAAGTTCGCCAGGCGCCCGAAGAACAGGCCGATGGGGGTGGCTGCGGCGACCACGTCTCCGACCGCGATCATGTCGACCTGGCGACGGCGGGCGAAGAGCACGATCGCCAAGGTCACGCCGAGCAGGCCGCCGTGGAAGCTCATGCCGCCTTCCCAGACCTTCACGATCTGGATCGGATCGGTCAGGAAGTACATCGGCTTGTAGAACAGCACGTAGCCGATTCGGCCGCCCAGCACCACGCCGAGGGTGGCCCAGAGCAGCAGGTCGTCGAAGAAGTCCGGGCCGAGCTTGGCCGGCGAATAGCGCGTGCCCAGTCGCAGGCAGTAGCGCCAGCCGAGGAACAAGCCGGCGATATAGGCCAGCGCGTACCAGCGGATCGCGATCGGCCCGATCTGAATCAGGACCGGATCGATCTCCGGGAAGCTCAGGGCGAGCAGGGGGAGGGATGCGGTCATCGCCGGCTGCGCGCCTGTCGATGTCGAGCTGTCATGGCCTTGGCTTGCCTTTCTGGGGCTTGTTGTAGAGCCCGCGCTGGCGGGGGGCAAGGGCGGCCGCCGCCGGGCCGCCTGCACGAGCCTGTGATATCTCGGCGCCCGCGGTGCGGCGTCGGCCTGGCCGTTCTGTCGGGCGGTGCTTGCCGGCGCCGCCGCTTTGGCGTTTGATGTCGCTGCCGTGGGGCGATCGGGCGCAGCGACAAGGGAGTGGACCCGTGCAGTCACAGAACAGGCTTCTCGACGATCTGGCCAAGGTGGCGACCAGCGCGATGGGCACCCTCTCGGGCGTGCGCGAGGAGGTCGAGGCGCAGGTCCGCCAGCGCCTGGAGCGGGTCCTCGGCCAGATGGATCTGGTGACCCGCGAGGAGTTCGACGCGGTCAAGGCCATGGCCGCCAAGGCGCGCGCCGAGCAGGAGGCGCTGGAGGCGCGCCTCGTGGCCCTGGAGGGTCAACTCGCCGGCAAGGCCGAGGCAGCGAAGGGCAAAGCGGCCAAGCCGAAGGCGCCCAAGTCCGCCGACTAGAGCAGCCCGCGTTCATTCGAACGCAGATAAGCTGCTCTATCTATATGGAATAGACCAAATTATCTGCGCTCAATTGATTCCAATTGAGCGCAGTTTGATCTGGTTGCCCGCGGCCGACCGAGCGCCCCTGGTTCCGAGAATGTAGACGCGCGGCCCTCGACACATAGCCACAGCTTTCTGGCGCCGGGCCCTGTGCGGGGCCAGATCCGCTCTTGCCAGGCTCCCGGCCTTTTGGCACCCTAGATTTCGTGGTTCGGGGGTTTCGGTCCGCCACATTTAGTGGGGCCTCGCGACTCGGCGAGGGGTCCTGCGCGGGAGCAAGGACAGGCTGCCAATGACCATCAAGACCCTGGTGCGGGAGCGCCGGCTGCCCGGCAACCCGATCGATATCCTGGAAGAGCTAGTCCTCTCCAATGACTGGCCCTTCACCCGGAGCAACGACATCGAGCTGGCGGTCGAGGTCAGCGGGCGCTGGTGCAGCTACCAGCTCTGCTTCCTCTGGGACGAGGCCTCGCAGTCGGTGCATTTCTCCTCCTTCCTCGATACCCGCGTGCCGCCGTTGCACCGGGCCCGGGTCCACGAGCTGATGGGCGCGGTCAACGAGCGGCTCTGGATCGGACACTTCGAGCTGGGCGCCGAGGAAGGGGCGCCGCTCTTCCGCCACACCCTGCCGCTGCGCGGCACCTTCGGGGCCAGCGCCGAGCAGCTGGAAGACCTGATGGACACGGCGGCCATGGAGTGCGAGCGTTTTTATCCGGCCCTGCAGCTGGTCGTCTGGGGTGGACGCAGCGTCGCCGACGCCATCGCGACGGCGATCATGGATACCCACGGCGAGGCCTGACATGGAACTCGACGGCCGGCTTCTGCTCGTCGGCTGCGGCAAGATGGGTGGCGCCCTGCTGTGCGGCTGGGTCGAGCGCGGGCTCGATCCGTCTGTGGTTACCGTGGTCGAGCCCGGCGCCGAGGCGCGCAACGACGTGGCCGCGCTGGGGGTCGAGGCCGTGGCCGGTCTGGACCAGGTCGAGGCCGCGTTGCAGCCGGCCTTCGTGGTGCTGGCGGTCAAACCGCAGATGATGGACGCGATCCTGCCGGACTGCCGGCGCTTCGCGGCGCCGGGGACGGCCGTCCTGTCAATCGCGGCCGGGACCACCCTCGGGGCCTTCGAGGCCGCGCTCGGGGACGAAGCCGCGGTGATCCGGGTCATGCCCAACACGCCGGCGGCGGTCGGCCGGGGCATGTCGGTGCTCTGCGCCAACGCCCGGGTCGACGATGCCCAGAAAGTCGTCGCCGGCGCGCTGATGGCCGCGGTCGGCGAGGTCGCCTGGATCGAGGACGAGGCCCTGATGGACGCGGTCACCGGCGTCTCCGGCAGCGGCCCGGCCTACGTCTTCCTGATGATCGAATCCCTCGCCGAGGCCGGCGTCGAAGCCGGCTTGCCGCGCGAGCTCGCGACCCAGCTGGCGCAGGCCACGGTCGCCGGCGCGGGCGAGCTGGCCCGGCAGTCCGAGGAGACGGCCGCGCAGCTGCGCCGCAACGTCACCAGCCCGGGCGGCACCACGGCGGCGGCGCTCGAGGTCCTGATGGCCGAGGGCGGCCTGCCGGAACTGATGAAGCGGGCGGTCGCCGCGGCGGCGCGGCGCGGCCGCGAGCTGGGCGCCTGACCATGCCCGAGACGCCTCCGCCCAAGGGCTCGCTGCGCCGGGTCCAGGAGGCCCTGGCGGCCAAGGGCCTCGAGACCGCGGTGACGACCTTCCCCGAGAGCACGCGGACCTCGGCCGAGGCCGCGGCGGCGATCGGCTGCAGCGTCGGGCAGATCGCCAAATCGCTGGTCTTCCGGGGCCGCGAGAGCGACCGGCCGGTCCTGGTGATCGCCAGCGGCGACAACCGGGTCGACACCGGCAAGGTCGCCGCGGTCCTGGGCGAGAAGATCGCCCGCGCCGACGCCGACTTCGTCCGGGCGCGTACCGGCTTCGCCATCGGCGGTGTCGCGCCGGTGGCCCACAAGGAGCCGCCCCTGGTCGTGATCGACCGCGATCTCCTGGCCCACGACCGGATCTGGGCGGCCGCCGGCGCGCCCAACGCGGTCTTCGAGCTCGCGCCGCGGGACCTGGAAGCCCTGACCGGCGGGCCGGTCGCCGAGATCCGCCAAGACTGAGCGCGCGTAAGTATCGGCGAGCGGGCATTGACGGGGAGGCCCGGGCTCTGGTTCCTTCTGGGCCTTGGAATAGGCACAGTCCCGCGCGATAAGGATCGCCGCCATGGCCGAGACCCCGAAGAACTCCAAGCCCAAGGCCGCCAGGTCCAAGTCGGCGGCCGCCAAGGCCGCGCCCAAAGGCCCGTCCAAAGGCGGGGCCAAGGCCAACGGCGCCGCCAAGGCCGAGCCGGCGCCGCAGGATCGCATGGTCGACGCCGCCCTGGCGCTTGCGGCCGAACGGCCCTGGCACGAGATCTCGTTGCGAGAGATCGCAGAGGCTTCAGGGCTGCCCCTGGCCGAGGCCTACCGCTGCGCCGCCTCGAAGCAGGCGATCCTCGAAGCCTTCCTGCGCCGGACCGATGCCCTTGTCCTGTCGGAGGGGGCGGTGGAGGAAGAAGAGGGCAGCGCCCGCGATCGGGTCTTCGACATACTGATGCGCCGATTCGATGCCCTGCAGCCCCATCGCAAGGCGCTGGCCTCGATCCTGCTGGCCCAGACCCGGGACCCGGCCGGGGCCCTGGCCGGCCTGGCGGCGCTGCAGCGCTCCATGACCTGGATGCTGGAGGCGGCGGGCCTGGAAGCCGACGGGCTCAGGGGCCTGGCCCGGACCAAAGGACTGACCCTGCTCTATCTCGCGACGCTACGCACCTGGCTGCGCGACGACTCCCTCGATCTCGCCAGGACTATGGCCGCCCTGGACGGCTACCTCAGGCGCCTGGAAGGCCTGCTGCGGCGGCTGCCGCGCCGCAACATCGGCGATCCAAAAACCGCAGAATAGCTGTGCTTCAGCTTTTTTGTGCGCTGCACAAAAAAAGTTCTTGACCCGAGCGGCGGCTCGCACATATATCTTGTCCAGGTTCATTTTTGTGCGCTGCAGCATTGCAGGCCTTGTAGGGGACAACCCATGGCTCAGAACACCTTCAATCTTTTCGACACCGACTTCACCAAGTACGCCGACATGTCCAAGTTCATGGATGCCGGCAAGATGGCTGACATGTTCAAGCTTCCCGGCTTCGACGCCAAGGCGATGGCCGACAGCCAGCGCAAGACCGTCGAAGCGGTGACCGCCTTCAACCGGGTCGCCTACGAGGGCGGCCAGGCCATTGCCCAGCGCCAGACCGAGATCGTCCGCGAGGCGGTCGACGAGACTCTCAAGGCGATCAAGGAGCTGGCCGAGGCCGCGCCGGAGCAGCGCATGGCCAAGCAGGCCGAGCTCGCCAAGGAAGGCTACGAGCACCTGCTCGCCAACGTCCGCGAGCTCAGCGAGATCGCGACCAAGGCGAACCAGGAGGCCCTGGATCTGGTCAACAGCCGGATCACCGCCGCCCTGGACGAGTACAAGGCCGCGATGAACGGCGCGACCGCGAAGAAGAAGTAACGCTTCGAACGCAAACGCGTTTCTCGGGATCGGGCCGCCTCCTCGGAGGCGGCCTTTTCCGTTTGCGGCGTGGTGCCTTGCCCCGACTTCAGGCGCGGTGCTAGCGTCCCCCCGCCTGTGAGGGGAGGGCGGGATGGACGACAGGGACGACGACCGGATCGGCTTCGAGGACTTCGCACGGGTCGACATCCGGGTCGGCACGATCGTTCGGGCCGAGCCCTTTCCCGAGGCACGGCGTCCGGCGATCAAGCTCTGGGTCGACTTCGGCCCCGAGCTCGGCACCAAGAAGACCTCGGCCCAGATCACCGATCACTACCGGATCGAAGAGCTGCCGGGACGGCAGGTGGCCGCCGTCGTCAACTTCCCACCCAAGCAGATCGGCAAGTTCATGTCCGAGATCCTGGTCCTGGGCTTTCCCGACGCCCAGGGCGCCGTGGTCATGATCGCGCCCGACCTGAAGGTCCCCGACGGCGGCAAGCTGTTCTGACCGGGCTCCGACCGGTCAGGGCGACTCCGCCTCGCCGGCCAGGCGGCGCTCCAGGAAGACGAAGGCCTCGGTGTGGTCCGCGGACTCGCCCAGGGCCGCGGCGGCCTCGTCCAGCAAGCCTTGGCAGGCTTGCAGCCAGGGCGCGTCCAGCTCCAACCCGGCGGCGAGATCCTGCGCCATGCCGACATCCTTGCGCAGCAGGGCGAGGGAGAAGCCGGAGTCGAAGGACCGGCTCAGCATGAAGGGCTCGACCTTGCGGTCGGTCGTGTTGTTCCGCCCGGTCGAGGAGTTCAGCACGTCGTTGGCGACCTTTGGATCCAGGCCGAAGCGCCGGGCGACGATCAGCGCCTCGCAGACGGCGAGCAGGCCGGCCGCGGAGACGTAGTTGTTGAGCGCCTTCATGGCATGGCCCGAGCCCAAGGCCCCGGTCCGCTGCACCCGGCCCAGGCAGGCGAAGACAGGTGCGAGCTTGTCGATGTGCTCGGCCGTGCCGCCGGCCATGATCGTCAAGCTGCCGTCCGTGGCGCGGGGCACGCCGCCGGAGACGGGGGCGTCGACCAGGTAGAGTCCCAGGGCCTGTAGGGCTTCGCCCAGCGCGACGGTGGCGGCGGGCGCGGAAGAGCTCATGTCGACGACGACGCTGCCGCGGGCCAGGTACCGGGCCAGCCCGGCACGATCGGACCCGCCGAGCACGGCCTGGCGCACCGCCGAGGCGTCGGGGAGCATGGTGATCACGGTCTCGCAGAGCTCGCCGAGCGCGCCCGGGGCGATGGCCGCCTCGATCCCGGGTTCCGCCTGGCAGAGCGACTCCGCGATCCCGTCGCGGATATCGTAGGCCAGGACGCTGAAGCCGCCCTGTGCGAGGCGCCGCGCCATGGGCGCGCCCATGTTGCCGAGGCCGACGAAGCCGATGCGCCGGGCCGCGGTCATCGCGCGGCCGGCGCGACGTCGAGCCGGTGGATCCGGCCGTCGAAGCGGTCGTCCAGGGCCGGATAGCGCTGCGCGACCAGGGGATCGTGGCCGGGGACGACGTGATCACGGCTCTCGGCCAGCTCTTCCAGGCGCTCGAAGCCGCGGATCATGGCCTCGGCGTCGAGCACGATCGGGAAGAGCTTGCGCCGCTCGAAGTTCTCGTAGAAGTGCGAGGCGTCGGAGGCCAGCACCACCCAGCCCCGGCGGGTCAGGACCCGCACGCATTGCAGGCCGGCGGTATGGCCGCCGATCTTGTGGACGCTGAGGTTGGGAGCGATCTCGGCGTCGCCTTCGGCGAAGGCGACACGGCCCGAATAGACGTTGCGGACCATCTCGCAGACGTGGTCGACGGTGAAGGGATGCTTCAGATCGTCGTGGCACATGCAGGGACCGGTTACATAGGCCATCTCGTCCCGCTGCAGGTGGAAGCGGGCGGCGGGGAAGTCCGCGAGCGAGCCGGCATGGTCGTAATGCATGTGCGTGACGATCACGTCACTGACCGTTGCCGCGTCGATGTCCAGCAAGGCCAGCGCCTCGCGCGGCCTCCGGGTGAGCTTGCGGTCGCGCCGCGCCGCCTCCTCGGGATCGAAGCCGGTGTCGATCACCAGCAGGCGATCCTCGCTGCGCGCGACCCAGATGTAGTAGTCGATGGGGTGCGGCGCGTCGTGCGCATCCGCGAAGACGAAAGATTCGTTGCGCGTGCGGTCGCTGCGCTCGGCGTACTTCAACGCGAAGACTTCGTAGACATCCTGATCCGACAAGGCCGATCCTCCCCTGCATCCTTGCTTTCCCTGACCCAGACTAGGGGCTCGGCGCGGCCGGCGGCCAGAGAAGAAATCCTCCGGTCACCAAAGGATCATCACCACCGATCCGGCGAGCAGCGCGCCCATGACCAGGTTGAATGTCCGGAAGGCCCGCTCGGAGCGCAGGAAGCGTTGCATCACGACGCCGAAGGCGAGCCAGGCGAGGCAGCTGGGCAGGGCCGCGAGGACGAAAAGCGTGCCGAAGGACAAGGCCTGGATCAGGGCGCTGCCGGCCTCGGCCTGCAGGTAGGTGCCGGCGGCGCTGGCGCTGACCAGCCAGGACTTCGGATTGACCCATTGAAACCCCGCGGCACCGAGAAATCCGACAGGTCTCTGCTCGGCTCCGGCGGTGCCGCCCTTGGCGGACGCGATCCGCCACGATAGCCAAAGCAGGAAGGCGGCACCGACCCAGTTCAGGGCCTGCAGGACCTGCGGCGAGCCGAGCACCAGGCCCCCCAGTCCGAAGGCCACGATCGACATCATCAGGCCCATGCCCAGCGCGACCCCGAAGAGACAGGGCAGGCCGCGCAGCAGGCCGACGTTGGCGCCGGTCGCGGTCAGGAGCACGTTGCTGGGCCCCGGCGTGACGGCGGCGACGAAGGCGAAGACGATAAAGGCGAAGGCTTGCTCGGGCGTCATGGGCCTCGTCCGGGCTGGGACCTCGACCCGCTATGCCAGCGGATCGGCCGGCCAGGGTCTTGAACGATCCTGCGGCCCTGGCCCCAGTCAAATGAGTCACTATCGACGCTTCTTGGTATCAGACCGGCAGGCGGACGTAGGCGCGCAGGCCGCCGAGCTCGCTGTCGCCCAGGCTCAGCTCGCCGCCATGGCTGCGCACCACGTCGCGGGCGATGGTCAGGCCGAGGCCGACGCCGCCGGTCGTCGGGTTGCGCGAAGCCTCCCGCCTGTAGAAGGGCTTGAAGACATCCTCGCGCTCGGCCTCGGGGATCCCCGGGCCATCGTCGTCGATGGTTATCTCGATCGCCTGGAACCCGGGCGCGGCGGAGACCCTCACCTTTTCGGCGTAGCGCTGTGCGTTGTTGATCAGGTTGCTGAAGCAGCGGCGCATCGCTTCGGGCCGCAAGGGCAGGACCAGACCGTCGGTGATCTCGGTCTCGATCCGGCTGCCGGCGCGCTGGGCCTGGGCGACGATGTCGCGCAGCAGCTCCGAAAGATCGGTCTCCCGGGCCTCCTCGGTGCCTTCGCCGCGGGCGAAGGCGAGGTAGCCCTCGACCATGCGCTCCATCTCGACCAGGTCGGAGGTCAGGTTCTCGGCCTCGGGGCTGTCGCCTAGCATCGCCAGCTCCAGTTTCATGCGGGTGATCGGGGTCCGCAGGTCGTGGCTGACCCCGGCCAGCATCTCGGTGCGCTGGCGCATCTGCCGCTTGATCCGGGCGCGCATCTGCAGGAAGGCGGCGGCGGCGAGGCGAACCTCCTTGGCGCCCTCGGGACGGAAGTTGGGGACGTCGCGGCCCTTGCCGAAGCTGTCGGCCGCCAGGGCCAGGCGCCGGATCGGATGGACCTCGCCGCGCATGAAGACGATCGCGACGCCGAACAGCAGCACCGAGGTGCCGATCATCCAGGCGATGAAGAGGTAGGTGGTGGAGCTGAACAGCCGGCCGCGGTCGACCCGGACCCGCAGCAGGTCGTCGGCCAGCTTGACGTGGATCTCGACCAAGTCGGGGCCGGCGTCGCTGTCGACCGCGAAGGGATAGGAGAGGCGGTCCTCCAGTGCCCAGGTCAGCTTGCGGTCCAGCAGCGAAATCACCCAGGGCTCTGGGGGCGTCGGCAGGGGCCGGTCGCCCAGGAGGGCCAGATCGAGCTTCATCGACCAGCGGGCCAGGCGAAACACGTCCTCGATCTGATCCTGGGTCTCGCTGCGTTGCAGCAACTCGACCGCGGTCACGATGTCCCCGGCGATGCCCAGCGCCAGGCGCCGGGTGATGGTGTCCCAGTGGCGGTCGTAGAAGACCCAGACCGTGATCGCCTGCATCAGGATCACCGGCGTGACCATGATCAGCAGGACCCGACCCAAGAGGGAGCGGGGCAGGAACAGGCGCTTGAGCCAGAAGCGGCGCGGGGCTGTGGTGCCGGAGAGGGCCATCTCAGTCGGGAACCAGGACGTAGCCGGTGCCGCGCACCGTCTGCAGGTAGCGCGGGAAGCGTGGGTTGGATTCGATCTTGCGGCGCAGGCGGGTCATCTGCACGTCGACGGCACGGGTGCCGCCGGGCGCGGCCTCGCCCGCCGTCAGGTCGTCCCGGCTGACCGGAACCCCGGGCCGCCGGGCCAGGGCCAGGAGCAGCCCGGTCTCGGCCGCGGTCAGGCGCACGAGAGCCTCGCCCCGACGCAGCTCCTCGCGCTCCAGGTCGAAGGAGTAGCCGCCGAAGTGAATCTCTTTCTGGAGCGCCTCACTGTCCTGGGGCACGCGGCGCAGCACCGCCTTGATCCTCAGCACGAGCTCGCGCGGCTCGAAGGGCTTGGTCAGGTAGTCGTCGGCTCCGGACTCCAGGCCGTCGATCCGGTCGACGCTCTCGCCCATCGCGGTGAGCAACAGGATCGGCACGTTGCTCTCGCGGCGCAGGGACCGGGTCAGGTCCAGGCCGCTCTCGCCCGGCATCATGATGTCCAGGACAAGGAGGTCGAAGGCCAAGGCGCGCAGCTTGTTCCGTGCCGCCGCGACATCGCCGGCAGTGGTGACGCGGAAACCCTGCTCAGTCAGATAGCGTCGCAGGAGGTTGCGCAGGCGGTCGTCGTCGTCGACGACCAGGATGTGGGGAGCCTCGTCCTGCATGGCGCGATTATAGGATTGCCTCCCGGGGTCGCCTAGGGTTTGGCCGCGTGATGCCGCGCGGCCGTGACGCGGGAACCCGGCTCAATCCGAGCCCACCTTCATCTGGCCGCGCGTCGAGCTGGGCGGCTTCTCGCCCTGCCGCTCGAAGCGTTTGCGGTCCGGTGCGTCGATCATGCCCAGCAGGACCTGGCGGAAGCCCTCGACGGCCTCGACCCCGGCTTCGCGATAGGCCCGGGCGATTCTGCTCCGCTGCCGCTCGCTCAGCCGCTGCTCCAGCTCCCAGCCCTTTTCGGTCAGCTCCAGCAGGCGTTGCCGCCGGTCGCGCACGCCCGGGCGCTGGACCACGAAGCCCTCGCGCACCAGCTGGCCGAGGACCCGCGACAGCGACTGCTTGGTGATGCGCAGGATCGCCAGGAGCTCGCTCACGGTGATCGCGGGATGCCGGCCGATGAAATAGATCACCCGGTGATGGGCCCGCCCGAAGCCGTACTCGGCCAGGATCTGATCCGGCTCACCGGTGAAGTCCCGGTAGGCGAAGAACAGCAGCTCCATCGCCTGGCGAAGCTCTTCTTCCCGAAGGAAAAGTGGGTTGAATCCGGTTTTTATGTCAGCCATGTTGACATATATGGGATAAGAATGTTACGTTTTCGATCGTGAGTTTGACAGAAAGTAACCATAACCTCGGTCGAGGGCTCAGATTGTGACGGAACCGGGCGAAGGACGCCGCCGTATCTCTGCGCCAGGCCAGTGGTAGCGAGGCTCAAGAGCAATGTCCATGCAACCTTTCGACGACCGTGACGGGGTGATCTGGCTCGACGGCGAGCTGGTGCCATGGCGTGACTGCAAACAGCACCTCCTGACCCACGCTTTGCACTATGGCAGCAGCGTCTTCGAAGGCGAGCGCGTCTACGGCGGCGAGGTCTTCAAGATGACCGAGCACCACGAGCGCCTGCGTAACTCCGCCGAGCTCATGGACATGAAGCTGCCCTACAGCGTCGCCGAGATCAATGCGGCGACCATGCAGGTCATCGCGGCGAACCGGATCCGCGACGGCTACGTGCGCCCGATCGCCTGGCGCGGCAGCGAGATGATGGGCGTCTCGGCCCAGAAGTCCCGAATCCACGTCGCGGTGGCGGCCTGGGAATGGCCGGCCTACTTCACCCCGGAGGCGCGCCTCGAGGGCATCCGCATGGACTTCGCCCTCTACCGGCGCCCGGCCCCGGAGACCGCGCCGGTGCACGCCAAGGCAGCCGGGCTCTACATGATCTGCACGCTGTCCAAGCACGATGCCGAGGCGCGCGGCTACGACGACGCCCTGATGCTGGACTACCGCGGCCGGCTCGCCGAGGCCACGGGGGCGAACGTCTTCCTGGTCCAGGACGGGGTGCTGCACACGCCGACGCCGGACTGCTTCCTGGACGGGATCACCCGGCGCACGGTGATCGAGCTGGCGCAGGCGCGGGGCTATGAGGTGGTCGAGCGGACGATCCTGCCCGAGGAGCTGGCCCGGACTCAGGAGCTCTTCCTGACCGGCACTGCGGTCGAAGTGACCCCGGTCCGGGAGGTCGGGCCTTATCGTTTCCAGGTCGGAGAGATCACGCGCGAGCTTTTGATGGCTTACGACGACCTGGTCAACCGGCGCGAGCCGGCGCTGGCCGCCGTCTGATCCCTTCGCTTTTTCTATGAGACGTGCTCAGGATCCCTCGCGGGCCCCGGCTGCCTGGCGGCGTCAGTCGCCGCCGGCGACCGAGGCCGCCGGTGCCGGCTCTAGGTCGTAGAGGTTGCGCTCGAAGAGGTCGCTGGTGATCGCTTCGACCGGCAGCGGCTTGCTGAAGTAGTAGCCCTGCATGAAGTCGCAGTTGAGCTGCCGCAGGAAGGCGAGCTGCTCGGAGGTCTCGATGCCCTCGGCCAGGGTGTTCAGCCGCAGGCTGCGGCCCATGCCGACGATGGCGCTGACGATTGCGGCGTCGTCCTGGGACGCGGCGAGGTTGGCGACGAAGGCGCGGTCGATCTTGATGGTCGTCACCGGAAAGCGCCGCAAGTGGTTCAGCGACGAATAGCCTGTGCCGAAGTCGTCGAGCGCGATACCCATGCCCATGTCCGCGAAGCCCTGCAGAAGCCGGCCGACCGACTCCGGATCCTTAAGCATGGCGCTCTCAGTCAGCTCGACGTCTAGCAGTTGAGGATCGGCCCCGGTGTCCTGGATGATTTCCTTGAAGGCCTGGACCAGGTCGCTGTCCTGAAGCTGGCGCGCCGAGACGTTGAACGCGATGTGCACGGGCCTTTGACCGAGCGCCTGCCAGCGTCGCTGCTGCTCGCAGGCGCTGCGCAGCACCCATTTGCCCAAGGGTACGATGAGGCCCGACTCCTCGCAGAAATCGATGAATTCGCCCGGCGGCACCAGCCCGCGTTCGGGGTGCTGCCAACGCAGCAGGGCCTCGAAGCCGATGATCCGGCCTTGGCGCATGTCGACCTGCGGCTGGTAGTGGAGCAGGAACTCGCGCCGCTCCAAAGCGCCCCGCAGGGTCCGCTCGAGCTCGAGCTGCTTGCGCGCGCGCAGGTGCATCTCACGGGTGTAGAACTGACAGGTGTTCTTGCCGCGCTCCTTGGCCTGGGCCATCGCGGTGTGGGCACTCGACATCAGGCTTTCCGGGGTCTCCGCGTCCGACGGATAGATCGCGATGCCGATGCTGGTGGTTGCATGGATCTGCTTGGCGCCCAGGTCGAAGGGCTGGGACACGGCGTCCAGGATCCGCTGGGCTGCGGCGCTGACGGTCTGCGGGCTTTCGAGGGATTCCATAACGATGGCGAACTCGTCGGCGCCGAACCGCGCCGCCAGATCGCTCTTCCGCAAGCACTCGTTCAGGCGCTCGGCGACTGTCTTGAGGACCTGATCGCCGGTCTCTTGGCCGTGGGTGTCGTTCACCATCTTGAAGCGGTCGAGGTCGACGAACATCAGGGCGACCGAGCGGTCTTGGCGCGCCGCCCGCGCCACCGCCTTGTCGAGAAAGGCTCGGAACTGGACCCGGTTGGCCAGGCCGGTGAGCGAGTCCTGCTGGGCCAGCTCGATCATCCGCTGCTCGGCCTGCTTGCGCTCGATCGCGTAGCGCAGGGCGCGCGGCAAGAGCGCGCCCTTGGCGTGGTCCTTGAAGATGTAGTCCTGGGCGCCCGCGCGCAGCGCCGACAGGCCGGTCTCCTCGTCCTTGGATCCGGTGACCACGACGATCGGGACGGTCGGCGCCGCCGCCGTCAGGAGATGGATGCACTCGAGCCCCGAGGCATCGGGCAGCGACAGGTCCGAGAGCACCACGTCGACCGGAGAGGCGAAGAGGTGGTTGAGCGCGCTTTCCAGGTTCCGGGCCTTGTGGGTCTGGAACCGGCTGCCCTCCAGGGCAACCTCAAGCAGACGGGCGTCCGCAGGATTGTCCTCGATCAGCAGGACATCGATGGTCTGCGCGGTCATGTCCGGCACGCCCACCAAGGCCGGCAAGAGGGCACGCGAAGTCCGGGGCGCGCCGGCGCGCCGCGTCGGCTTGGCCCGGCCGGATGGGCTCTGAACCTGGAAGTGCCAGGCATCGCTGTCCTCGTCTCGTGCGGCGAAGGAAGGCCGGCGGTGTCGGGGAGACGCTGCGGCCGTGTAAGGCGCGGGCCCTCCCCCCGAGGTCCGGCGGCGATCATCCGCCTCCAAACAAAGCCCGCCGGTGCCGCCCTCAGAGGCACCACCTTGGGGTTAAAGCTATTGCTATAGTAAGGAGCTTACCAATCCTTGAATCCCGTGAAGACTCAAGGATCTGCGGCAATTCGCCGAGGTCACGATGGTGCGAGGCCCTATTCCGCCGCATCGGTCTTTGGTGCCGCCCAGCGCCGCGCCGCCCGGTCGTCGCTGTCCCGGGCTTCGACCCACCGGCTGCCTTCGGCGGTCTCCTCCAGCTTCCAGAAGGGCGCCTTGGTCTTCAGCCAGTCGATCAGGAATTGGCAGGCCTCGAAGGCGGCTTCCCGGTGGGCGCTTGCGGTCGCGACCAGGACGATCTGGTCTCCCGGCTCCAGACGGCCGTAGCGGTGGACCACCAGGCTGGCCTCCAGGGGCCAGCGATCCCGGGCCTCGGCCTCGATCTCTGCCAGCATCCGCTCCGTCATCCCGGGATAGTGCTCCAGGGTCATCGCTCCGACCTCGCTGCCGCTGGAGAGGTCGCGGACCAGGCCGACGAAGACCGCCAGGCCGCCGACCTTGGGGTTGCCGGCGGTCAGGGCGGCCAGTTCGGCGCCCAGATCGAAGTCTTCGCGCTGGACCCGGATCATGGCCTCAGCCCCCGGTCACCGGCGGGAACAGTGCGACCTCGTCGCCCGGGGACACCGGGTCGTCCGGACGGGCGAACTCCTGGTTGATCGCGACCTTGATGACCGAGAGGTCCGAGAGGGCCTCGGCATAGCCGCCGCCGCGCGACCTGATCCAGTCGAGCAGCTCCCGGACCGTGGTGACCTCGGGCGGGGGCGAGACCTCCTCCTCGCCGACCCCCGTCCTGGTCTTGAGCCAGGCGAAATACAACAGCTTCATCACGACACCTCGTTGAACGGCAGGAACTCGACGCTGTCTCCGGGGGCGAGATCCGTCAAGTCCTCGGGCAGCTCGACCAGACCGTGCGACTCTACCATGGAGGACAGGATCCCCGCACCCTCCCGCGGGAACTTCCGCGCCACCCAGCCGCCCGCGCCGTCGGCCTCGAGGCGCACCCGCAGCCATTCCCGGCGGGCCTTCTTCTTGCGGTGGTGGAAGCCGGCGCGGACCGGGAAGCGGCGCGGCGCGACCTCGCTGGCCCCCATCAGGCGCAGGACCATGGGCCGGACCACGTTCATGAAGGTGACCATCACGGCGACCGGGTTGCCGGGCAGCCCGACGAAGGGCACCTGCCCGACCTGGCCGAAGGCGATCGGGCGGCCCGGCTTGATCGCCAGGCGCCAGAGGTGCAGGTGGCCCAGCGCCTCGACCGCCCGCTTGACGTGGTCTTCCTCGCCGACCGAGACGCCGCCGGAGGTGATGAGGAGATCGTGGTCGGCCGCCGCCTCGGCGAGGGCCGCCTCGACCACGGCGGGGCGGTCCTCGAGTATGCCGAGGTCCCGGACCTCGCAGCCCAGGCCCTTGAGCAGGCCGAGCAACGCAAAGCGATTGGAGTCGTAGATGGCCCCGGGGTCGAGGGCAGCGCCCGGCTCGCGCAGCTCGTCGCCGGTCGAGAACAGCGCCACACGTAGCGGCGCGTAGACCAGGACCTCCCGGCGTCCGGCCGCCGCCGCCTGGCCGAGATCCTGTGCCCGCAGGCGCGCGCCCATGGCCAGGACCCGGTCACCGGCCTTGAAGTCCTCGCCGCGCAGCCGCCGGTTGGCGCCCGGCTTGATGCCCGGACGGATGACCACCGTGCCGTCCTCCTCGCGGCAGTCCTCCTGCATCATCACGGTGTCGGGGCCGGGCGGCATCTGGGCCCCGGTGAAGATCCGCGCCGCCCGGCCGCGGGCCAGAGGTGCCTCGGGCGGATGACCCGCGGTGATCCGCCCGGCGATCGGCAGCCGGGTCTCGGCCTCGGCCTTTAGGTCGTCGAAGTGGACCGCATAACCGTCGACGGCCGAGTTGTCCGTGGGCGGCAGGTCGTGGCTGGCGAAGATGTCCTCGGCCAGGATCCGGCCCAGGGCCTCGCCCAGAGGCAGCCGGCGCGGCGCGGTCACCGCGCCGGCCTTCTTGGCCAGCAGCGCCAGCGCCTCGGCCGTGGTCATCAGCCGGTCGCCGTGGGCGAAGCAATCGTCGCTCAACTGGGCCATGCCTTTCCCCTCAGGTGCCGGATCCGGCCAGGCCGCAATGGCGGATCACGAAGTCCGCGATCGCCTCGACGTCGTTCAGGTTCAGCAGCGGCCGGCCGGCCTCCGGCAGGTGCGCATCGCTGGCCACCGCGACGATGTGCGGGTCCCCGGTGCAGAGCAGGGGCTTGCCGAGGGCGGGCCGGTGGACCTCCAGCTTGTCGTGGCTCTGGCGCTTGAAGCCCTCGATCAGCAGCAGGTCGACCGCGGTCATGTGGCCGATCAGCTCATCGACGCTGGGCTCGGGCGCCTCGCGCAACTCGTGCATCAGGGCCCAGCGCCGGCCCGAGGTGACCAAAACCTCGCTGGCCCCCGCCGCCCGATGTTCATAGGAATCCTTTCCAGGCTTGTCGACGTCGAAAGTATGGTGGGCGTGCTTCATGGTCGAGACCCGCAGGCCGCGCCGGACCAGCGCCGGAATCAGGCGCACCACCAGGGTGGTCTTGCCGCTGCCGCTCCAGCCCGCCAGGCCGAAGACCTTCATGCCAAACTCCCGAACCGACCGAGATCCGGCCCTCAGAGAAGGCCAGGCGGGGCCCGGGTGTCAATCGCCGCGCGCCGGGTTCCGCGAGATGCGGAGGCGTCGGCGCGGCCGCCTGGCCGGTGCCCTAGTCTTCCAATGGCATGTGCTTCAGGCCGTGGCGCAGGTAATCGTAGCCGGTGATCAGGGTCAGGGCGGCGGCGATCCAGAGGCCCCACTCGCCGATGGCCTGAGTCGGCAGGACATCGGGGCCGTCGGTGCCGACGATAAGAAAGCCCAGGGCGAGCATCTGGATCCCGGTCTTCCACTTGGCGAGGCGGCTGACCGGCACCGAGACCTTGATCTCGGCGAGGTATTCGCGCAGGCCCGAGACCAGGATCTCGCGGCAGAGGATGACCAGGGCCGGCAGCACCACCAGCCCCTCGACCCGCTGCGTGGCGACCAGCATCAGCAGCACCGCGGCGACCAGCAGCTTGTCGGCGATCGGATCGAGGAAGCGCCCGAAGGCCGAGACCTGCTTGCGGTGCCGGGCGAAGTAGCCGTCGAAGTAGTCGGTGATCCCGGCGATCGCGAAGAGCGCGAGCGCGCCCCAGGAGGCCAGCGGCCGGTCCAGGTAGAACAGCAGGATCAGAAGCGGGATGATGCCGATCCGCGACAGGGTCAGCATGTTCGGCAGGCTGGTCATGGCCTTATCCTGCGCCTTTGCTCCTCAAGTTTCGGTTCGCTTGCCATCCCCTGGCGTTCTTCTAGCACAAAGCCAGGGCTCTGGCGTAACCGTCAGGAGGAATTCCTGAAGAAATCGTAGATTCGTCGCGCCACCGCGGCGGAGATCCCCGAGACCGCCTCGAGATCGGCCAGTCCGGCCCGGGACACTGCCTTCGCCGAGCCGAAATGCAGCAGCAGCGCCTTCTTGCGCTTGGCGCCGATGCCGGGGATCTCGTCAAGGGGCGACTGGCTGATCGCCTTGGCGCGTCCGGCCCGATGGCTGCCGATGGCGAAGCGATGGGCCTCGTCGCGCAGGCGCTGGATGAAGTAGAGCACAGGATCTCGCGGCTCCAGCAGCAGGGGCGGCTGCTCCGGAAGGAAGATCCGCTCGCGCCCGGCGTTGCGCTCCGGTCCCTTGGCGACGGCGACCAGGGCGACGTCGGTGACCCCGAGGTCAGCAAAGACCTCACACCCGGCGTTGAGCTGGCCCCGGCCGCCGTCCAGGATCACCAGGTCGGGCCACAGCGCGCCGCTGCGGTCCGGGTCCTCCTTCATCGCGCGCTCGAAACGCCGGCGCAGGACCTCGCGCATCATGGCGTAGTCGTCGCCCGGCACCGGATCGTCTTTGATCCGGAACTTGCGGTAGCTCGCCTTGATCAGGCCCTCGGTGCCGGCGACGATCATCGCGCCGTAGGGCTTGGTCCCGCCGAGGTGGCTGTTGTCGTAGACCTCGATCCGCTCCGGCAGGGCCTCCAGGCTCAGGGTCGCGGCCAGCTTCTCGAGCAGCTCGCGCTGGCTGGCGCTCTCCGCCAGGCGTCGGTCCAGGGCGTCGCGGGCGTTGCTCAGGGCGTGCTCGATCAGCTTGCGCTTGGCCCCGCGCTGCGGCACCAGCAGGCTCACCTTTCGGTCCGCGCGCTGGCTCAGCGCCTCGGCGAGGAGTGGCCGGTCGTCCGGTGCGTGGCTCAGGAGGACCAGCGGGGGCGTCGGCTTGTTGTCGTAGAACTGGGCGACGAAGGACGACAGCACGGCCTCGAGGCCCAGCTTGCGGTCGTGGCTGGGGAAATAGGCGCGGTTGCCGTAGTTGCGGCCGGCCCGGAAGAAGAAGACCTGGACGCAGGTCCGGCCGGCCTCCTGGCGGGCGGCGATGACGTCGGCGTCGTCGACTCCGGGCACGTTGATGTCCTGGTGCGACTGGATGTGGGACAGCGCCCGGATCCGATCGCGGATCAGGGCCGCGCTCTCGAAGTCCAACCGGTCCGAGGCCTCCTGCATCTCGGCCGCGAGCTTGGTCTGCACCTCGCGGCTGCGCCCGGTGAGGAAGTCCTTGGCCTGGGCGACCAGCCGCCCGTAGTCCTCGGGCCCGATGCGGCCCACGCAGGGCGCGGCGCAACGCTTGATCTGGAACATCAGGCAGGGCCGGCTGCGGGCCGCGTAGACGGCATCGGAGCAGGATCGCAGCAGGAAAGCCTTTTCCAGCGCGGTGATGGTGCGATTGACCGCGCCCGCCGAGGCGAAGGGGCCGAAATAGGCGCCGGGCCGGTTGTGGGCGCCCCGGTGCTTGGTGATCTGCGGCACCTGGTTGTCGCCGGTGATCAGGATGTAGGGGAAGGACTTGTCGTCGCGCAGCAGGACGTTGTAGCGCGGCATCAGCCGCTTGATCAGGTTGCTCTCCAGCAGCAGCGCCTCGACCTCGCTGTCGGTCGTCACGACCTCCAGGAGGGCGGTCTCGGCGACCATGCGCTGCAGCCGGTAGGGCAGTTTGTTGATCTGGGTGTAGGTGGTTACGCGCTTTTTGAGGTTGCGCGCCTTGCCGACGTAGAGCGCCTTGCCGCGGCGATCAAGCATGCGATAGACGCCGGGACCGTTCGGCAGGGTCTTGACCGCGGCCGAGATGGCTTCGATCCCGCGGCCCAGGGATTGCGCCTCGCCGCCGAGGTCCTCTGCCAAAGGCTCCTCGTCAGGCCCCATGGCGGCGCGCTTGCCGCCCGCCGTGGGGTCCTTGATCCGTCGCTGTGCTTTCAAACCGGCCACAATCCTGTTCTGGCAAGCGTCGTCGAAGGCGTCAACGGCCCCTCGCGGTATCCGCCGAAGGGCGGCGGCGTCCGTCCGGGCACGGTTCCCGCCACCCCCGGAACAGCCATCCACGGAAACTGTGGATAAAACTGTGCCTAAGTTGTTGGGCAGCCTAGCGCTTCCCAGCTAAACCAAGCCTTTCAACGAATTGCACATTTTTTGGGCATTTCAGGTAAGCAATTGACTCTTCTGGATTTTAGGGCTGTCAAGTCTTAACGTTCTGTTACAGGACGCTTTTCACCCCTTTTTTTGACTCGCTCCCGAAAGCCGACTGTCGGCTGTGCACAACTTCTCTACTTTCGGCTGTTCACTTCGGCTTAACCACAGGCTATACGCGATGACGCCGGGGGGCATAGCCAGCCTTCCCTAAGCTCTAGTGTGGTGGATCCTAGATACAACGAACTTAGGATCCACCACACTAGCCCTTGGCGGGATGGCGCCTTTCGATCTCGATCCCGACCCCGGCCGCCTCGGAAACCAGATCCAGCTTCTCGATGCGGACCCGGACGGCGAGGATGCGCGGGTGCACGAAGCAGGCCTGCGCCAGCCGTTCCGCGAGGGATTCCAGGAGACGGAACTCGCTCTCCAGGGAAAGGCGCCGGACCTCGGCCACGATCTCGGTATAGTCGACGACTTCGGTGATCCGGTCCTTCTTCACCCGCCGCGGCTCGATCTCCATGTCGAGGTTGATCGCCAGACGCTGACGGTTGCGCCGTTCCGCCTTGGTGAGGCCGATACGGCACGGCAGCTGCAGGTCCCGGATGAAGATGCGCTGGCCGCCGGCCCGGGCCTGCGGCTCAGCCGGCGCTTCGAGCGACGCGCCGTTCTTGCTTTGACTCATGAGGAAGAAATTCCGGGAACCATCCAGCCCAGGTGCTGTCCGCCGTCGAGCGCGATCATCTGGCCGGTGACCGACTTGGCGGCGATCAGGAACTGCAGCGCCGTGCAGATTTCCTCGGGATCGGTGCCGCGGCCGAGCGGCATCTTGGCCGCGGCGCGCTCGAAGCTCTCTTGGCTCTGGCCGCGTTCGGGCATGGCGTAGCCCGGGCCGATGCCGTTGATCCGGATCCTGGGCGCCAGGGCGAGGGCGAGCGAGCGCGTGAGGGTCCAGAGCCCGCTCTTCGACAGGGTATAGGTCGCGAAGTTCGGGGTCAGGTTGAGGACTCGTTCGTCCAGGATGTTGATCACCAAGCCGCCGGCGTCCTCCGGCAGCGCGTCGGCGAAGGCCTGGGTCAGACGGAAGGGTGCGCGCAGGTTGATCTCCATGTGGAAGTCCCAGTTGGCGCGCGTCGCAGAACCGATGCGGTCGGACTCGTAGACCGCGGCGTTGTTGACCAGCAGGCCCAACGGTCCGAGGGCCCGGACCGCGCGCGGCACCAGGTCTGCAGTCTCCGCCTCCTCGGCCAGATCGGCCGCCAGGGCGGTGGCGCGCCCTCCGGCGGCCTCGATCTCCGCAACCAAGGCTTGGGCCGCCGCCTCGGATCGATTGTGGTGCACGGCCAAGGCCCAGCCGTCTGCCGCCAGACTCCGACAGATCGCCAGACCGATCCTTTGCGCGCCGCCGGTGACGAGGGCCGCCCGCGGGTAGCTGTCGGGATGTCGAGGAAGTTCCGATGCCGTCATTGCTGCAAGATGGCAGAAGGTCGGGCGCTGCGGCAAGCGGCTCCGCGTCGGCGCCCGTTGCAGGAGCGGGCTACAAGCGCTCCCCGCCCTGCAGTGGCGAGAACTTCACGGCCAGAATTCCGCGGGACCGCAGCCGTCCCTCGCTGGATTTCTCGACCAGGGTGAGGACCTGGCTTCTGTCGAGGGGACCGAGCGGGACGATCATGCGGCCTCCGGGCCGCAGCTGCCGGAGCAGGGGGTCCGGGAGGTGGTTCAGGGCCTCCTTGACGATGATGACGTCGAAGGGTGCGGCCTCCGACCAGCCGTAATAGCCGTCGCCGGCACGGACCTGAACGCGGCCGTAGCCGAGGTCCTCGAGAATGCCGTCCGCGCGCCGCGCCAGGAACTCGATCACCTCCACGCTGAAGACCTCGGAGGCCAGCTCGGCCAGGACGGCGGCGTGGTAGCCCGCACCGGTCCCGGTCTCGAAGACCCGGTCGTCCGGTTGAATGTCCGCAAGGTGGGTCATCAGGGCGACCAGGAAGGGGGCGGCGATGTTCTGGTCCTCGGTGACCGGCAGGGGTGTCGGCAGATAGGCGAAGGGACGCAGCTCGTCGGGCAGGAAGGCGTGGCGCGGCACCCGCGCCATGGCCTCGAGCACCTTCGGGTGAAGTTGGGATATGCCGGTCTCGGGAGCGGTCGCGCGGGTCTCGGCCTCGATAATTCGGACCATCTCCTGGCGCTGGTGGTCGGCATCGACTGGCTCCTCGGCCATGGCGACCGTGGCCGGCCCCAGGCCCAGTGCCAAGGCGTAGCCGAGACTGGCGGCCGCGAGGGTGCGTATGGCGGCGGTTTTCATGTCACGGACTCTAAGGCATAGGACCGGGTCTTTGCCATAGGCCGGGCCACCAGGGGAGTCCCGCCGTGGCGGAACGGCCCGTTCCAGGGAGCTCGCGCCCAATTCGCAAGTAAAGACCGGATGTAAAGCAAGGTAAATATTTGTTACAAATAAATACACTTATTAATAGTCGCTTCATATAGATTAGGCTATCAACAGAGGCACTTGAGGCGAGCCGGAAGTGCGGCAGTTCCGAGGCTCATCGCAAGGACTGGCGTCCCAGCGGCGGCTCCATCCGGAGTTCGCCACCGCTGAGCCCGACTGACGACTGCCGTTTCTGCTCCGGTCCGCCCGTCGACGCTACGGGGACGGACACCATGTTGTTTGAGCTCACGCGGAATGGGAAGTTCCGCCTTCTCGCTTTGACCCTGCTCACCGCTATCCTCGCCTTAACGGCTGTGGCCGGCACAAGCACGTCACTGGCGAAAGGCAGGATCGACTTCGAGAAGGCCGTCAACATGGCCGGCCACCAGCGAACGCTGGCCCAGCAGATCGGCAAGGAAGCGATCCTCGTCGCCATGGGCATCGACAAAGAGACCAATCTGCAGCGCCTGCAGGACAGCCACGCCATGTTCGGGCGGATCTCTCAAGGCCTGAGGAACGGCGACGCCGAACTCGGCCTCAAGGCGCTGTCCGACCCTGAGCTGATCAGGCACGTAGACCGTGTCGAGCAGATATGGGCCTCGGTCAATCAGTTGCTGGCCCGGGGCGTGGCGGGCGACGAGATGACCGCCGAGGAAGTGGTTGCCGTGGCGGAGATGACCGAGCCCCTGTACAGCGTCGTCGACGAATTGGTGAAGGCGCTCCGCCAGGAGGCGCAGAAGGGCATGGTCGTGTTCTCGATCAATCTTCTGGCGATCGACTATTCGACCCGCCAGAGCATGCTGTCGCAGAAGCTGGCGAAGGAGTTCTTGCTGGTGGCCTACGGTCATTCGGTCGAGAAGAACCGCAAGGCGCTGGCGCGCAGCAGCAGCCACTTCGACCGCGTCCTCAAGGGCCTCCTGGACGGAGACCTGCAGCTCAGACTGCGCCAGGCGCCGACGCCGGCGATTCGGATCGAGCTGCAGAAAGCCATGCAGATCTGGACCGACGTGGTGCCGATCGTCGAGGGCGTGGCGAACGGGGAGCAGGTCAACGATGGCCAGCTCGGACAGATTTCCGATCTCAACCTCACGCTGCTGGAGACCATCGACAGCGCCACCCAGCTCTTCGAGGCCCTCTAGATCCGGTCGACGGCCCCCGGTCTCCTCGGCAGATCCGCGCCCCTCGGCATCTGCCTCCGATCCTCCGCGCCCGGCCCCGCCACGGGGCCGGAGGGGCAGATTCCACGGTTAAGATTACTGTACCCTTTGCCAACAACCAAAAATCAACTTTGTAGCTGTATGAAAGAGCAGGCAGATGGTCCTGTTGGCAACTTTCTGTTTAGCATTTTGTTTTCGAATAAACACTAACTTTACTTTTAGTCGGGTAATTCACGTGGATGACTTTTCGGGCGCAAGGCGTTGGAAGGCGAGGGCTCCCGGAGGTCGCCTCCCGTTTCATATGGGACCTGCCGCAAGGCCGCTTCCGCGTCGCGATCGAGAAAGTCCGGGCCATGTTCGCTAAGCTCAGATTGAAGGACGTCAGGCTGGCGGTGCTTTTCATCGTCGTCGGCGTTCTTGCGGCGATCGGCCTGAGCCGCGGCGAGCAGTTCTTGATCCAGCAGCTCTTGCAGAGCCAGGCCGACCACCAGGCGGCCTTCTGGGGCGACTACCTGAACAGCCATATCGACGACGTCGACGCTCTGCTGAACCAGGGATCTGTCTCCGCCCGCGACGAGCAGGTGATCGCCTTCATCACCGGCAGCGATCAGGTTCAGAACTTCCGCATGTTCGATCAGGACGGCGTGGTCGCTCTGGCGGCCCGGCCCCAGGACCTGGGACTGACCTTCGACACCGACTTCTTCCTGCGCGATGTTCGTCGCGGCCAGCCCGTCACGATTCTCATGGACAGCGTCGATGCTGCCGGGCGCAACCGTTCCCTGGGCCGGATCTACCAGCCCTTCATGAAGAACGGCATCTTCCAGGGGGCGGTCGAGATCGAAGCCGACTTCACCGAGATCCGGAACGGCATCAAGGCTTTCCTGGACAACGGCGAAAAGGCGCTCCTGGTCGGCTTGGTCCTGATCACCTTGGTCCTTGGCGTCTTCGTCCGACAGGACATCAGGGAACGCAACAGCCAGATCGACAATCTGCAGCGCGCTCACCAGTCGCTGGCCCAGGCCGAGGCTGAGGTTGCCCAGCTTAACGCCCAGCTCGAGCGCCGGGTCGAGGAGCGCACCCTGGAACTGAATGCGGCCAACGACAAGCTGTCGCAGGTCAACGAGAACATAGCCCGTTTGAACCAGGAGCTGGAGCAACGGGTCGAGGAGCGCACGGCGCAGTTGTCGAAGGTGATCGATCAGGTCCATGCAGCGAACGATGGCATGGCCAGAATGAACGAGACCTTGGAACAGCGGATCCAGGAACGGACCGCCGAGCTGCAACGCGCCAACGCCGATATCCTCGAGCTGAACCAGGACCTGGAACGCCGTGTCGAGCAACGCACCGCAGAGCTGCAGGCGGCGCAGTCCGAATTGATGCGCCAGGAGCGCCTGGCGGCGATCGGCCACTTGACCGCGACGGTCAGCCACGAGCTGCGCAATCCCCTGGGGGCGATCCGCACCGCCATCTACCTGGTCCGCGGCCGGACCGAGGGCCACGACCTGGGAGTCGAGAGCGCTCTGGAGCGCGTGGACCGCAGCGTCAGCCGCTGTGACAACATCATCAACGAGCTGCTGGACTACACCCGTTCGACCGCGCTGAAACTCGAGAACCAGCCGCTCGACGAATGGCTTCAGGCGTTCCTCGGCGAGCAGGACCTGCCGCCCGCGATCAGCGTCAAGCTGCTGTCGGGCACGAGCGGTCTGGTCACCGCCTTCGACCAGGACCGCCTGCGCCGGGCGCTGACCAACCTCGTGAACAACGCCCACGAGGCCATGGTCGAGGCAGCCGAGGGCGGCGAGCCGGCGGGGGCGATCGAGATCAGGACGCGGGCTGGCGAGGACCACTTCGAGATCCTCGTCTTGGACAACGGACCCGGCATTGCGCCGGAAACCCTGTCCCAGGTCTTCGAGCCGCTGTTCAGCACCAAGAGCGGCGCCGTCGGCCTCGGCTTACCAACCGTCAAGCAGATCATGGAACAGCACGGCGGTGGCGTCGAAGTCACCAGCACCCAGGGCAGCGGCACGCAGGTGCGTCTCTGGATGCCGATCAAGCAGGTCCAGGAGCAGGCCGCCTAGACGTCGGCGCGGCGGTTCCTGGAGCAAAGAGCGTTACGAACACGAAAGGGCTGGATGATGAGCACCCAGACAAAGCCCCTCCGGATCTTTGTCGTCGACGATCACAAGGACATCGCCGACGGCCTCGCCGACGTCCTTCGGATGAAGGGACACGAGGTCGAGGTCGCCTACAACGGCCAGCAGGCGATCCGCATCTTCCGTGAGAAGGAGTTCGACATCTCCTTCATGGACGTGATGATGCCGGGCATGAACGGCGTCGAGAGCTTCATGGAGATCCGCAAGATCCGCCCGGCGGCCAAGGTCATCATGATGACCGGCTACAGCGTCGAGCAGCTGCTCGACCAGGCGGTCCAGGAGGGCGCCTGCGGCATCCTGCACAAGCCGATCAACATCGACGACGTGCTGGAAGCCATGGACCGAATCCACTCCAAGGGCATGGTCCTCATCGCCGACGACGATCCCGAGTTCAGCGGCGCGATCAAGGACGTGCTGATGGACGACGGCTACAAGGTCTGCGTCGCCCGGACCGGCGGCGAGGCCCTGAAGACCGTGATGAGCGGCGGCGTCGACTACCTGGTGCTCGACCTCAAGCTGCCGGTCATCAGCGGTCTGGAGGTCTATCTCCAGCTTCGCAACCGCGGCCACGACATCCCGACGGTCATCGTTACCGGCCAGGCCACGGAGAACGCCGAGGCTCTGGACGCTTTCCGGTCGATGGAGGTCACGGGGATCCTGACCAAGCCCTTCGACACCGTCTCGCTGCTGCAGCATCTGGACCAGATGTCCCATGGGCTCGATGTCGAGCCGCAGCCGCAGCAGGATACGGCCGAGGACCTGTTCATGGCCAAGCCGGAGCGCTCCGAGGACCGGCCGCGCTTCAACATCGAGCGCAGCGGCTACACGCCGGAGGCCTCCGCCGCGGACGAAGCCCTGATGGCGGACGAGCAAGGCCTGGCCGAATCGCCGGCCGACGGTCCGGCGCAGCTCGAAGCGCCGATGGACGCGCCCATAGGTCTGCCGATGGATCCCATGGCTGAACCCGAGGCGCCGATGGCGGCGGTCGGAGCCGGCGACGCGGCAGAGCCGCAGACGGACGCCGAGGCGGAGCCGGCCATGTTCGAGGCGCCGGCACAGGCCGAACCTCTGTCCGCGCCGGACGCGGGCCAGGAGGCCGAGCCCTTCATGCTCGCCGAGGAAGAGCCGGTGGCTTCGGCCCCGGCCGAGCCCTATGGCGTGCCGCCGATGGCCGAGCCGGAGGCGGCCGCACCCGAGATGTCGCCGTCGCACGAGCCCGACGGGCCCGAGTCGCCGGTCCCGGCGGAGGACGAGGGCGTAGCGGCTCCGGCGACGGAGGCCCCCTCCGTTGCGCCCCTCCCCGCTCCTGCACCTGCCTCTGCCCCTGTCGAGGCTCCCGTGCCGGTCGCCCAGGCGGAGACGCCCGCTTCGGCCGGGGTCCCGGCGCCGGAGCAGCCGCCGGCCGGCGGCTTCAAGGCGCACCAGCGGACCGGCCGCATCCTGGCGGTCGATGACGACGTCGACCTGGTCGAGGGCATCGCCGAGGTGCTGCGAGCGACCGGTTACGAGGTCGAGACCGCGAAGAATGAGCAGGAAGCCCAGCAGATCATTCAGACCTTCGACGCCCAGGTGGCGCTGCTGGACATCCGTCTTGGCCGGACCAACGGTCTGGATCTGATTCCTTACCTCAAGGAGTATCGTCCGGAGATTTATTGCGTCGTGATCACTGGCAACGCCGACAAGGAATCGGCGATCACGGCCCTGCGTTCCGGCGCCTTCGACTATCTGACCAAGCCGCTGGCGCTGGACAAGCTTTTTGCCGTCCTCGACCGCTGCCTGGGCAAGTTCGACCTTCGGCAGCGCCTCCAGGCCGCCTTCGAGGAGCTGCAAGACGCCAAGAACGTGGCCGACCAGCAAAGCCAGGAGGCAACCACCTTCTTCGCCCGCTATAGCGAAGAGTTGCGCCAGCTGGTCGACGAGGTGAACAACCGAATCTCGCCGCTGGTCATGGCCGACGACAGCGCCACCGACGACGAGGATGGCTCGCCGGCCAAGATGGTGCGCGATCAGGTCGGCCGCCTCTACGACCTGATCGAATGCTCGAACGCCTACGTCCAGGCCAGCTCCGGCCGGAGCGACGGCAAGGAGCAGCGGCTCGACATCTGCGGGATCGCGGAGCACGCGGTCGAGGAGATCCAGAAGCTCTACGGGGAAGACGCGCCGAAGATCGCGGTCAGCCTGCCCGCAGACCGGCCGGTCATCTGGGGCCGCGAGCATCAGATCCTGGAGATGCTGGTCAACATGCTCGCCCAGGCGAGCGACATGGGCGGAGAGGAAGAGCTGCTGCTTGGCCTCAAGCCTGCCGACGACGGCGGGCTGCTTATGATCGTCAAGGGAGCCGAGGTCGAACTCGATGCCGAGGACCTGACGAAGCTGCTCCAGCCCTTCGGCGCCTCCGAGGTGGTGGGGAAGATCAAGGCCGAGGGCAACCGCAACCCGATGCGCCTGCCGCTGGCCGCGGCCCTGGCCAAGGCCCACGACGGGGCGCTGCGGCTGCACGGCGGCAACGGCCAGCCCTTCATCGCCAGCGTGACCCTGCCCGCCTCCCGGATCACCCAGCCGCGGGACGATGTCCAGGCCCAGCCGGAGGCCGAGGGCCAGGTCGCCTGACGACCCGACACGACCGACGACGCGCGGAGGCGCCGGCAGAGCCTGTCGGCGCCTCCGGCGTTTGGGACCGGAGTCTCACGAGACCTCTGCCGCGTCGGCGACCAGGGACAGGAGCTTGAGCCGCTGGATCTTGCCGGAGGGGCCCTTCGGCAGCTCAGCCAGGACATGCACGCGGTCCGGCGCCTTGAAGTGTCCGACCCGCGCGACGCAGCCGGCAATCAGCTCGGCCTCGGAGGCCGCGGCTCCAGGCTTCAGGGTGACGCAGGCCTCGACCCTCTGACCGTAGTCCTGGCAGGGGCGGCCGAAGGCGGCGGCTTCCAGGACCGCCGGCTGGGCGATCAGCGCCTCGTCGATCTCCCTCGGGGCGATGTTCTCGCCGCCCTTGATGATCAGCTCTTTCAGCCGGCCGGTGACAAAGACGTAACCGGCTTCGTCCACGCGGCCCTGATCCCCCGTCCTCAGCCAGCCGTCCTCGGTCAGCGCCTCGGCGCTGGCCGCCGGGTCCTTGAAGTAGCCCTTCATGACGTTGGCCCCCCTGACCAGGATCTCGCCCGACGAACCCGGCGGCAGGTCGCGCAGCTGCGAATCGACGATTCGCACCTCGTTCCCCCAGGCGCGTCCGGGCGAGCCGGGCTGGCGGCGGCCGGGCGGCAAGGGGTTCGAGAGCACCTGGGCCGCGGTCTCGGTCAGGCCCAGGGTCTCGATCACCGGCAGGCCGAAGCGGCTTTCGAAGGCGGCCTGCATCTCCGGCGCCAAAGGGGCCGAGGCCGAGCGCGCGAAGCGCAGCCGCGCCAGCTTTTCTCGCGGCGGATTCTCGGCCTCGGGCTGGCTGAGCAGATAGGCGATCAGGGTCGGCACTAGGCTGACCCAGGTGCAGTCCTGCGCGCAGGCCTGCACCCAGAATTGGGTCGTGGAGAAACGCCGAGGCATCACCACCGAGCCGCCCGAGACCAGCGGCCCCATCACGGTCACCGAGAGGCCGTTGATGTGGTAGAGCGGCAAGACGCAGAGCGCCCGGTCGGTCGCGCTCAGGCCATGCGCTTCGGCGACGTTGCGCCCCCCGGCCAGGAGGCTGCGCTGGGTCAGCAACACGCCCTTGGGCCGGCCGGTCGTTCCCGAGGTGTAGATCAGCAGGCCGTCGGCTCCGGCCTCCGGTGCCGGCGGCAGGGGGCCCGCCGGCAGCGCCCCGGGCCAGAGCGGTCCCCGGTCGGGATCGCAGGGAACCAGCCGCGGCGGGTTCGAGGCGCCGGCCAATGCCGACCGGATCAGGGCTTCCTGCGCGGCGCCGAGCAGAACCACCCGCGCCTCCGAATGGGCCAGAACGAAGCGCAGCGTCCCCGGGCCGGCGACCAGGTTGACCGGGGTCGTGCGATAGCCGCCGTAGAGGCAGCCCAGGACCGCGACCACGGCGGCGTAGCCGTTGTCGAGGGCGAAGGCGACGCTCTCGCCGGGCAAGACGCCCAGGGCGGCCAGGCGCCGGGCGGTGTCGGCGGCGGCATCGCGCAGATCGGCGAAGCCGACCCGCCGCTCGCTCTCCGGACACACGAGGAAGCAGGCGTCCGGGCTCTCCGTGGCCCTGAAATCGAGCAAGGCGCGCAGTGTGGCCGCGGCGCCCGGCCCCTGGCTCACCGCCCGACCTCGCGCCAGTAGTCGCCGAAGATGTCCTCCAGCGCCGGTTCCTCCGCCGGGATGCGGCGGACCACGCGGGTGATGTTGAGGAAATGGCGCCAGTTCAGGTTCTCGTCGATCGAGTTGCCGCCCCAGCTGCCGCAACCCATGGAGAGCGAGAAGGGCAGGCCGTTGTCGAAGGCGCCACCGGTCGCGAAGCAATGGGCCTGGTTGACGATCACCCGGCAGGTCGGCAGCTCGAGGCCGAGCTCGAGGGCCCGCTCCGCCTTCGCGCTGTAGAGCCCGAGCGAGTGGCCGCTGCCCTGGTGAGCCAGGATCTTCCCGGCCAGCGCCTTGGCGGCCGCGAAGTCCGCGGCGCCGTAGAGCGCCAGAGCCAGGGACAGCTTCTCTCCGGACATCGGGTTCTCCGGGCCCACCGTGCGCTCCTCGGCGACCACGAAGCGGGTCGCCGCCGGGTCCAGGCGGCTCAGTCCGGCCTCGCGGATCACGGCGTCGATGTCCTTGGCCAGCAGCTTGTGGCTCAGCCTGCCGCCCTCCGGCCAGAGCGCGGCGACCAGCCTCCGGCGCTCCGCCGCGTCCAGCAGGGCGCCGCCCTCCGCTGCCAGCGCCTCCAGGAAGGGTGCGCGCACCGCGTCGTGCACGATGACGGCGTTCTCCGAGGAGCAGGAGGTCGCGTTGTCGAAGGTCTTGGAAGCCGCGATGCCGGCGGCCGCGGCCGCGAGATCGGCGGTCTCGTCGACGATGACCGTGGCGTTGCCGGCGCCGACCCCGATGGCCGGCGTGCCCGAGCGGTAGGCCGCGCGCACGTTGGCCTGGGAGCCGGTGACGATCACCAGGTCGGCGGCCTCCATCAGGCGCTGGCTCTTGGCCTTGCTCGCCGGCGGCGGCAGCATCTGGACCAGGTCGTGCGGGAGTCCGGCCTTTTCCAGCTCGGCCCGAATGTAGCCGAGCAGCCGTGCGCAGACCTCGGTTCCCTTGGGGCTCGGGGCCAGCACCATGGCGTTGCCGCATTTGAGCGCGTTGACAACGTTGTTGACCGGCGTCGCGACCGGGTTGGTCGAGGGCACCACGGCGCCGACCACCCCGATCGGCCGGGCGATCTCGGTCAAGCCGCGCTCGGGAATCTCGCGGATCACCCCGCAGGTCGGCAGGCCCTGGAGGTCGCGCAGCAGGCCGAGGGTCTTGCGGTGGTTCTTGCGGACCTTGTCCTCGACCTTGCCGAGGCCCGTGGTCGCGACGGCCAGCTCCGCGAGCTCGCGGTTGCGGGCCGGCTCCATCACGGCCCAGGCGGCGGCCTTGGCGGCCCGGTCGAGCCGCCGCTGATCCGCGTCCGCCGCAAAGCCCTGCTGGGCCCGCCGGGCGCGGGTGACCACGTCCTCGACCGCGGTGTCGTCTGGGCCGGCCCCCGGCCTCTCGGCGTCACGCTCCGCCATTGCGTCCTCCGGCCAAGCCGTCGAAGGTGAGGTCCCTTGGAGCGGGCCCGACGGCCCGACGTGCCCGGCTGGCGACCGGACCGTTGGCCTGGGGTGACCGCAGCCCGAGTCTAGCGTGTTTCACCCGAAATCGCTCGGCAAAGGCGCGTTCGCGGCATTGTGAAGTGACAAGCCGTCGCGTGTCACTGCGGCAAAGATCGCTTGGCTGTGGCAAAACTCACCGCCGCGGTTGCAGCCAGCTGCTTTCCTGGCTCCGGCGGATCGCAGCGCGCATCCGCCTGCAGACTTCCGGTTTCCGTCCACCGAAGTGTGGGCGGCGAGCCACACCAAGGGCCTGCCTGACCAACCCTTGCGACACCGGGGGCATGGGGGGCCGCGCCGCAGATCCGTCCGGGGGGAGAGGATCTGGCGGTGCGGCCCCGCTTCATTGTGGCCCGATGGGTCCCGGACCGGCTCTTTGGAGCTCCGCGATTTCTCTCTTTCGGCGCTGCCCGAGGCGTCAGCCGCCGCAGCTCAGGGAGTCCGGCAGGCGCACCAAGCCCCAGCCGAAGATCGGATCCCGGCCCGGCGGTCCCAGGTCGCGCGCGCTGGCGCGGAGCAGGGCGTGGGCCGCCTCGCTGTCGCCCTTGCGGTCGGCGCCGCGCAGCAGCGCGAAGGCCGCGCTGACGAAGGGCGCGGCGAAGGAGGTGCCGGTCTGGGAGACCGTGCCGCCGCCGGCCTTGGCCAAGGGCACCTCGACGCCCGGCGCGGCGAAGGCCAGGTAGGGACCCCGGGCCGCGGCCCGGTAGGGGCGCAGGCGGCTGTCGACCGCGGTCACCGCGACGACCGCCTCGTAGGCCGCCGGGAAGCTCTCGGCCTTGCCGTCGTGCTGCTCGCCGGCCGCACCGACCAGGATGACGCCTCGCCGGGCGCTTTCCTCGATCGCCGTGGCGAGCAGCTTGTTGCCGCCGCCGGAGAAGCTCATGTTGACCACCGTGACCTCCTCGGCGAGCAGCCAGTCCAGGGCGCGGACCAGATCGAGGGTATCTGCCCGGTCGCCGTCTTCGCGGGCGTGGAAGGCGTCCGCGGCGAACAGCAGGGCCTGCGGCAGGAGGCCGGGGACGCCGCCGTTCGGGTCGCCGACCAGCAGGCTGGCGACGGCGGTTCCGTGCTCGGCGGCAGAGGGGCGGCGGTCGCGGCCGCGAAAGCTGCGCGCCGTTAGGCCGGTCTCGCGTAAGGAGGGATGTTCCGGCGCGACCGCCGTGTCGATCATGCCGACGCGCAGGCCCTCGCCGCACTTGGCGGCCGCGCGGTTCCAGCTCATCAATTCCTGCGCCAGGCAGTTGCTGTCGCAGCTCGGCTGGTTCCGCGGGCTGTACAGGGTGTTGAGGTCGAAGCTGGCCGCCGGTGCAGTCTGCTCGGCGAGCTGCAGCGCCTGCGTCTCGCTGAGTCCCGGAGGGAGCCTGAGGCGGTCTATGCGCCCGGTCAGGGCGGTCAGGTCCGCGCCTTCGATGACGCCGAAGCCCAACCTCTCAAGATCGCGGATCGCGACGGCGTCGAGGTCCAGGGCGACGATTTCGCGCAGCTCGAAGTCACGGCTTCCGGCCGGATCGTCCCCTGTGGTGCCGAAGGAAGATACATCGTCGTCGTCGCCGTCATCGTCGCCATCGTCATCGTCGCCATCGTCGTCGCCGTCGTCGTCGTCGCCGCCATCGTCGTCGTCACCACCGTCGTCGTCGCCGTCGCTGCCGTCGTCGCCGTCTTCACCGTCGTCGCCGCCATCGTCGCCGCCGTCATCGCCGCCGTCGTCACCGCCATCGTCACCGCCGCCGTCATCGCCGCCATCGCTGTCCCCGCCGTCGCTGTCCCCGCCGTCGCCATCGCCGCCGTCGCTATCGCCGCCGTCACCGTCGCCGTCGCCGTCCCCGTCCCCGTCGTCCGCAACGACGTGCAGCGAGATCAGCAGGCTCGGGCCGGCGGCGGCGAGCGACAGCAGCAGGACGATGGCCAGCGCCTGAAAGATGCCGCTGCGTCGCTTTCGTTTCAGCTGATTCATGGCTCTCGTCCCCGGCGCTCTTGGGAGCGGCCCCCCGCCCCGGCTGGGGCGAGGGGCCAAGCTTCGCCTCGGTGGAGTCTCGGTCTTCGACCGATCCTCAGTCTAGCGCTCTTCTTCCGAACTGGAGAAGAGGGCGACGACCCGGTCTATCGTTCTGGAGATCGCCGCCTGGAGACGGGCGCCGAAGCTCTGCTCTTCGGGCTCCGCGGCAGCCGCGTCGAGGCTTCCGTCGGCCTCGACGGCCGCTTCCTGCGTCTCGGACGGCTCGGCGGCCGACTCTGCGAGCGCCTCGGCCTCGGCCGTTTCCGGCGCCGAGCCGGGGGTCTCGTCGAGAGCTTCGTCGGGGGCTTCGCTTCCGGGCTGCTCGATCTCCGACAGGGCTCCTGCGGGCTGCGTTTTTGCGGAGGCCTCCGTGCCGGCTGGGACCGCGGCGACCTCCTGGGCCGGGCCGGGATCCTCGCTCTCGGCCGGCTCGGCCTCGGCCGAGATCGCTTCCGCGGTGTCGCCGTCGGCTTCGGTCTCGGCGGCTTCGGTCTCGGCGGCCGCGTTCTCTGCCGTCGGGGTTTCGGGCGCCTCGGTTGGGGCCGCCGTTGCGCTCACGTCGGCCGCTTCCGGCGCCTGAGGATCGTCTCCGGATGCGACGGTCTCCGCCGCGTCGCCCGCCGTAGCTGCGGCCTCCGCTTTGGCGACCGGGACCTCCGCAGCCGTTTGCGCGGTCGCTACCCCGACGTCGTCCTTCTCGGGATCGGCCTCTGCGGTCGCGGCGGCCTCGGCCGAGGGCTCCTCGGTTTGCGTCTCGGCGTCGGCGGTTTCCGGCGCTGCCGCTACGGCGGGCGTGGCCGCTGCCGCCTCGGGCGCCGTGTCGGCACCTTCGCCTTCGGTCGGCCCGGCCGTGGCCGCTTCGGCGCCCTGGCCGGCCGGTTCCTGCAGCGCGGTCTCGGATGGCTCGGCCGCGGCATCTTCGGCCTCCGCCGCCGCGCCGGGCCCCTCGGCTTCCGTATCGCCCTTGGTGGGGGCGAGCCCGGCGGCCACCACCTGCGCGGGCTTTTGGCCCGGGGTGGCGACGTCCACGTTGGCCTCGCTCTCGGCCTGATTCGCGCCCTCGTCGACGGCGATCGCCTCGCCATCCTCGGGCGGCGCCTCCGTGATCTTCACGGTGGCCGAAGTGTTGCCGCTCAAGGCTTGCTCGGCTTGCGCCTCTCCGCCATCCGCCTCGAACTCCTCGGTTCCGGTCGCCGCGTCGTCCGGCGCCGCCGCTTCGACGACCTGAAGATCGCCGCTGCCCAAATCGTCGGCGGAACTGTCGTCTTCGGCGTTCTCGCCATCGCGCGCCTCGGCGCCGGCCGGAACGTCCTCCTCCGCCTCGTCCTCGTCCGACGCTGCGGCCTGGCCCTCGTCCGCCTCGGCCTCCGCGAGGTCAGTCCCGAGGTCGTCGTCCTCGGACTCCGAGAACAGCGATACCAGACCGTCGAAAGCCTCCGCGAAGGCGTTCTCTATGCCCGCGGCCAGCGCCTCGCCGGCGTTGGGCTCGAGCTTGACGTCTTCGTCGTCGTCGAGGTCGTTGTCATTCAGCCCGGCTGCCTCGTCATTGTCGTCACCGCCGTCGTCGCCGCCATCGTCCCCGTCGTCGCCGCCATCGTCCCCGTCGTCGCCGCCATCGCCCCCGTCGTCGCCGCCATCGCCCCCGTCGTCGCCGCCGTCGTCACCGCCGTCATCACCGCCGTCATCACCCCCGTCGTCGTCGCCATCGTTGTCGTCGCCGCCATCGTCACTGTCGTTGCCGCCGTCGTCGTTGTCGTCCGCCCAAGCGAGCTTGCCGGGCGTCTCGAGTTCCGGCCCGGCCGGCAAGGCAAGGGTCAGGCACAGCGCCAGGGCTGTGGTTGACAACAACCTTTGAAGCGTAGAACTGGGGTTCGGCTCTCTCATGACTGGCGTCCTTTGCTCGTGAGCGGGTTTGGCGTGTGCTTGGCATAACGGTGCTGGCGGCGGAACTATTCCCTCCTATTTTCAGGGGCCTCTGGGCGCGGCGGCGAAGGGAAAAAATGTCAGAATGTGGGCGGAATAGGGTCACGGCCTGCCCGTTGTCCTCGCATGCAGACGGAGGGGCGAAGGTATGAGTGACGATGTCAGGCGCGAGATGGTCGAGCTGCTGCCTCGGCTCAGGCGCTTCGCCTACTCGTTGACAGGTTCTATGGAGGAGGCCGACGACATGGTTCAGACCGCTTGCGTCAAGGCTCTCAGCCGTCTCGACCAGTTCAAGCCGGGAACGCGTCTGGACAGCTGGATGTTCCGGATCATTCAGACGACCTGGCTCGATCACGTCCGCTCGGCGCCGGTGCGACGAACCGTGGCCGATCCCGACGCGCTGGATCAGGCGGTGGCGACGGACCCCATCGAGGAGCGCACCATGGCACGGGTCGCCCTGGACAAGGTGCGTGAGGCGATGGGTGGCCTGCCCGAAGACCAGCGCGTCCTGCTCGGCCTGGTCGTGGTCGACGGCCTCAGCTACAGGCAGGCGGCCGAGAGCCTGGGAATCCCTATTGGAACCGTCATGAGCCGCCTGTCCCGGGCCCGCCGGCGCTTGGCCGACGCGATCGAGGCCCCGCGGGCGGCGACTTCCGGAGGATCGCTGTGATGACCGAGATCAACGACGAAGTCCTGATGGCCTACGCTGACGGCACGCTCGACGCGGAGTCCCGTGAGGCGGTCGAGGCCCGCTTGGCCGAGAGCCCGGAGCTGCGCGACCTCGTCGAGCGCATGCGGCGCTCCGCGGAGCTTCTGGCCGAGGCCTACGACGCGCCGATGAAGGAGGCCCCGCCTCAGGCGCTGATCGACACCATCCTGGGCGCGGACAGCAACGTCGTTTCGCTGGGCCGGCGCCGGGAGGGCCGCAGTGTCTGGCGCGAATGGGGCGGCCTCTCGATTGCGGCCTCGATCGCGCTGGCCGTCGGCATCGGGATCGGCTCCTGGGTTCTGGGGCCCGGTTCGGGCCTGCAGGGCAATTCCTACCTCGCCCTCGGGCCGGTGCCGCAGGACAGCGTCCTGCACCAGGTGCTCGAGACCCGCGCCAGTGGCGACGCTCTGACCCTCGGAAGCGGCGGGCAGAAGATGGTGACGGTCCTCACCTTCCGGGATGCCGCCGGGCGCCCCTGCCGCGAGGTCGAGATGCTTCCCGCCGACCTGACCGACCTCCCGGCCGAAGTCGGGATCGCCTGTCGCGACGGCGGCGGCATCTGGACCATGGAAGGCGCCGCCGAGGTCGCGGTCGAGTCGGTGCGAGACGGCGATGTCTTCAGGCCGGTCAAGGGGCCGGAGGCCAAGACCGTCGAAGCTGTCCTCGACTCGATCGGAGCCGGGCAACCGCTGTCGCCGGACGAGGAAGCGCGCCTTCTGGAGAAGGCTTGGCGCTGAGCGGGCGGCCGGGCCTAGCGCCGCTCCCGAGGCCTTCCGACGAAACGAAAGCCCCCCTTGCCAAGGGCGAGGGGGGCTTCGCGCGAGTCCGGCTGAAAAGCGCACATTGCCTAAACTTTTCGAGAGGCTGCCCGGGAATAACCACGCTCCGGCTTCGTTGTGTCGGCATGCGAGCCAAGAGACGGGCAGGTTGGCCCGAACGGAGCGAAGTGATGGGTTTCAAGATCATGATCGCCGTGGCCGGGTTCCGGCGCGAGCTGACGGTGCGCGAGGCCGCCAACGCCGTGGTCGCCGGTCTGCGCCGTGTCGAGCCGGACGTTGAAGCGGTCAAGCTGCCCTTTGTGGAGGGTGGGGAAGGGTTCACGGCGGCCCTGGTCGACGCCACCGGCGGCGCCATGCACCCGGCCACCATCACCGGCCCCTGGGGTGCGCCCCTGCGGTCGTTCTTCGGCCTGCTGACGGACGAGCGGCCGCGGACGGTGGCGATCGAAGCGGCGGCCGCGGCAGGAACGAGCCTCCTGGCTCCCGGGGAACGCGCGCCCGGGCCCGGTAGCAGCTTCGGGGTCGGACAGCTCATTCAGATCGCCCTCAGCGCCGGCGCCGAGCGGATCCTGCTCGGCTGCGGCGATACCCTGCTCCTGGACGGCGGTGTCGGCATGGCCAGGGCCCTGGGCTTCCGCTTTCTCGACGGCGAAGACGAGGAGATCGGCGATGGCGTGGATGAGCTCCGACGTCTCGCGCGGATCGATGACAGCCGCCGTGACCCGCGTCTCGGCGACGTCCGGATCGATGCGGCGGTCGACTGGCGGAGCGTCCTGCTCGGCCCTGGGGGCGTGGCCCGGAATCTCGCCTCCGTCGACGAGGCTTCGGCGGCTCGCCTTGAAGACGCCTTCGCCGTTCTAGCCTCGGCGCTCGCCCGCGCCTCCGGCGGCGAGGTCGGTCACGTCGCCGGCAGCGGTGCCGCAGGCGGCTTGGGCGCCACGCTTCAGGCCCTCTTGGGGGCCAGCCTGCGCCCTGTCTTCGACGTGCTGTCCGACTACCTGGGGCTCAAGAAATCGCTGGAGTCGACCGACCTGGTGCTCCTGGTCGACGGCGAAGCCTCGCCGCGGTCTCCCGAGGCCTCGGCGCTCGCCAAGGTCTCGCGGGAGGCCAAGCTGCAAGGCGTTCCGGTCTTCGCGCTCGGCGCCGCGCCCGAAGTCCGTGACGGACCGGGTTTGGCGGCCGACCTCTTTCTGCGCGTCGAGCCGCTCCGGTCCGAAAACGGCCGAGCCGGCATGATCTCGTCCAAGTGCCTGGTGCGCGCGGCCGAAGAGGCGATGCGCCTGGCTCGGACGGGTCGCTTCGCGCGGGAGGGCAAGGCGCCCGGCGCCGGCCTCTAGGACCGTCCCAGCGTCGAACGCTCAGTCTTTGAGGAATCTTTTCAAGACATTCTCCAAGAGCCTCGAGATGTTGTTCTCGGCCCTGTTGCACAGCAGGCTGCCGCAGAAGGTGATCGAGCCGACCGAGAAGACGGCGCCGCCGCCGGGCAGCTCGACGTAGGTCATGTCGGCGCGGATCAGGTCCTCGGCCGCCTCGCCGGGCCAGTTGGCCCTGTGGGTCAGGATCTCTTCGGGCACCAGGACGAAATTGCCGCTGTGACCCTCGGAGCTGGCCAGGACGACCGTGCCTTCGGGGCTGCCCAGGCGCCGGTCGACGCGATCCAGCTCGAAGCCCGCCGCGCCGCCGCCGCAGAGCCCGAAGTCGCCGAGGACCTCGTCGTCGATTCCGGCGAAGACCCAGGCGAAGTCCGCTTCGTAGGAGGCCGGCCGGCGCCGGTAGTGGCTGCCCTCGAAGGTGCCCTGGGCCGAGAAGCCGACCCCGGCAAGCCGTTGCGGCGGCCGGCCGTTGCGCCGCCACAATCCGCCATAGGCGCCGTCGAAGGCGTTGTAGTACTCGCCCGGCTCGGCCGCCCAGGCCCGGATGCCGCCTTCGCCGCGGCGGATCTCGATAGCGCCCGGCAGCGCCCGGTGCAGCGCGATCCGCCAGTAGAAGCCGTTGCCGCCGAGATAGGCCAGACGGCCGCCGCCGTCGCGGTAGCCCTCCAGGGCGTCGAGGGTCTCCGCGGTGTGGTACTCGGGATGGGTTCCGGTCAGCACAGCCTTGTAAGGGCGCAGGACCTCGGCGCCCTCCTTGTGCAGCTCGAGGTCGGTCAGGATGTCGCAGTCGAGGCCCTTGGCCCGCAGCCAGGCGACGAGGTGGCAGTCCGCCTGGTAGTGGCGCAGCCCAGAGCGCCCCTCCGGCTCGGCGAAGGTCAGGAAGCCCTGCTTCAGGGTCATCAGCGGCCGCAGGTGCGAGGCGTGGCAGATGCCGCTGCCGTCGGCGTGGACGTTGTAGGTCGACAGCCCGTACTCGGGATGGTCGGCCGGGTTGTGAGGATAGGCCGACCACTCGGCCGCCCGCTCGCGCCAGGCGTCGGAGAAGTCCAGGCGGGCGTGGTTGCCGTAGATCGCGTAGGTGAAGGTCGGGACGACCAGGCAGAGCCGCGCCGTGGTCCGGCCCTTGGGCGGGCAGACGAAGAAAGGGATCGTGTCCTCTTCGCCGCCGCAGGCCAGGCGGACCGCATAGACGCCGCTCGGCAGCGCCGCCGGCAGGGTGAAAGAGAAGTCGGTCTCCCAGCCGGCGTCGTAGACGTCGTCCGCATGGAAATGGATCGCCCCGTAGTCCTCCGGCGCGTGGCGCCAGCAGTGCTCGGCGCCGCGCCAGGTCGATCCGGTCATGGCGCGGGCCGGCAGGTTGACCAGCTCGCCGTGCAGGCCGTGGCGGCCGAGGTCGACGATCCGCGTCGTCTGGGTGTCGAGCGCGAAGTCCCAGCGCGCGACCGGCTCCGCGGTCGGGGTCGGCGTTGCGCCGGCGCTGGGATCCTCGGCGGATGTCCGGCCGTAGATGGCCGGGGCCTCGATCTTGCCGTTGAAGTGGTCCGAGGGCGGATCGCCGTCCAGGGCTGCGATCAGCAGGTCGCCGGCCCCGGCGAGCTCGGGCGGCGCCTCGAGGCGAAGCGCGGCGCTGGCCTGGCCCTCGAAGCGGGCGGCCGGACCCGAGGGTGCCTGGCCGATCCGAAGCTGCCCGGTCTGCGCATCGAAGCCGGCCCAGACCCGGTACCAGCTCCGCGCTTTCATCGGCCGGCCCGCCGACAGGGTCGTGATATTCCCAGCACCGAGGCCGATCCGGAGCGTCGCGCCCAAGCCCGGCTCGAGGAGCAGGGCGAAGCCGCGGCCGGTCGCCGCGTCGAAGCGGGCGAGGATCGCCTGCCGCCCGGCCTCGGGCAGGGTCGGCCAGACCTGCGCCGTCAAGTGGAAGCCGCCGAGGCCGTCCAGCGGCGTCGGCTCGGCGATCCGGGCGTAGGAGCCGAGCCGGAGCGGCTGCAGCCGCGAGGGGTAGCGGCCGTCGAAGGCCGCCGCGACCGGCTCTTCCAGGAGTCCGGGTCCGGCCGGGTTGGGATCGGCGTTGAAGACCCGGACAAGGCGGGCCTCGTAGTCTTCCGGCCCGGCGCTGGAGACCTTGAAGCCGATTGTTTCGCCGGGACGGGCGGAAAGCCGGTCGGCGTAGCCGATGAGCGGGATCATGACCGGGCGCGCTCCCTCAAAAGGCCCTGACGCCGTAGACCAGGTTGGGCAAATAGAGCACCCAATCCGAAAAGAACGCCAAGAGCAGGATCATGAAAACGTAGGGGACCAGCAAGGGCAGGACCCCGACCGAGATGTCCTCGATCGAGATGTTGGTGATCCTGGCGGCGACGAAGAGGTTGGCGCCGATGGGCGGGGTCAGGAAGCCGACCTCGCAGGTCATCACCGTGAAGATCCCGAAGAGTATCGGGTCGATCCCCAGGCTCGACACCAGGGGCAGGAAGACCGCGGTGAAGATGATGATCTGGGGGATCGATTCCAGCCACATCCCGATGAAGATGTAGAAGATCCCGATCAGGAGCATCACCAGCCAGGGGTAGGCCGCGGCGGTCGCGAAGAGCTCGAGGATCGCCTGCGGGATGTCGAAGATGGTCACCAGCTGGCCGAAGGCCTTGGTCGAGCCGAGGATGAAGAGCACGGTGCCGATGGTGATCGCGGTGAAGCGCAGGGCCTCGGCGACGCGGCGGAAGGTGAGCTTGCGGTAGACGAAGAGGCCCACGATCAGGCCGTAGAAGACCGCGACCCCGGCCGCCGCTTCATCGACTTCGTCACGGACTACGTCGCCCGTCCGCCGGCCGCTTCACGGCCGCAAGCCCTGGGCAGAGCTCAAAGCGGATAGTCGCGGGCGGGATCGATCCCGCAGGTCTCCAGGAACTTCCGGATCTGGATCACTTCTTCCTTGGGCACGCTGTGGCCGCTGGCATGAAAGGCCGCGCTGTGGCCGGCGAGGCGCACGCTGAGCCGCCCGCTGCCGGAATGGCCGAGCTCTCCGCCGAGTTCCTTAAACACGCTCTCGATGTCCCGAAAGTGGAGGTTGGCGCTGATCGGATGCGCGAAGAGGGCGTGCAAGACCTTGCGGTGGCGGTGGTTCATGGCGGTCCTTTCGAAGTGCGCCGGGCAGCGACTCGAGCCCGGCCTCGGGGCAAGGCGGCAGAAGATGTCGGCCATGAGCGGAAACCTAGCGCTTCGCGAGCGCAGAGGCGCTGACTTGAATCAATCGGCCTGCCTGCCGCTCCTTGGTATAAGCTGGCCGGCATGAGCTGCAGCCACGTCATCGTCCACGATGCCCGCCTGGTCGGCCGCGTCTTTCCGCGCGAGGGGGTCGCGATCATCGGAACCGATGCGCGCACGCCCCTTTCCACCGTCACCCGGCGCATCCGCGACCTGGCCACGGCGCCCGAGGCGGTGATGACGCACATCAGGACCGGCCGCTACGGCCGGGATCCCTTTCCGGTGCTGACGCTCATGGCCCATGGCGTGCGGGTCACCGACGATCCCAGCGGCACGGACACGGCACTGGAGATCGGCTCGGAGTACATCCACGAGGGCAACGCCCTGCGCTTCGGCCAGACGATCCGGGGCTGCGTCTTGGACAAGATCAGGGTGCTCGGCTGCGCCGCTGCGGAGACCGAGAGCGGCCGTCGCATGTGCAGCCAGCTGTCCGTCGGCGCAGGGGTGCGGCTCTTCGCCTCCGCCCAGACGCAGAACTTCACGACCAGCGAAGGCCACAGGCAGTTCGGACGGATCACCGAGGGGGTCTGGATCGACTTCGGTGCCTGGGAGGGCGAGGTCTACCGCTTCGAAACAGACGGCTCGCACGAACTAGCCTGGCGCGGCCCGGACCCTCAATAGGGCGGATTCCGGCGGCTCCATGACGGATCGGGCCCCCGGGCCGAGCGTCCTCGATCGGCGCGAGCGATCAAAACCTCTTTCAACGAGACCTTCGGCCCAACATACTGTCCGGCGGTCGCTCTCTTCGGCGCCGGCGATCGTTGCGGCCAACCCTGCCGCGACGGGCCGCCCGCAGCGGGCGGCTGCTGGGATCTCGCGATGTCGTCCGCGATCCTGGGCGGAAGCGCAATCAACAAGAACGATCGCAGGACTGGGAGGCAAGCAATGAAGCTCAACAGCAAACTTTTCGCGGCCGCCGCCGTCGGCACCCTGCTGGCCGGCGCCGCGGCGCAGGCCCAAGACATGATCTTCTGGCGGATCGGCACCGGCAGCGCCGGCGGGACCTACTTCCCGATCGGCGGCGTGATCGCCAACGCCATCTCCAACCCGCCGGGCTCGCGGCCCTGCGACAAGGGCGGCAGCTGCGGTGTGCCGGGCCTGGTCGCCATCGCCCAGTCGACCAACGCCTCGGCGCACAACGTCACGGCGATCGAGGCCGGCCAGATGGAAGCCGGGCTTACCGGCGCGGCCACGCTCTTCCAGGCCTATCACGGCGTCGGCAAGTTCGAGGGCAAGAAGAAGGGCAACCTGCGGGTCATCGCCAACCTCTTCCCCGAGGACATGCACTTGGTGCTGCCCAAGGGCGGCAAGCTCGCCTCGCTCAAGGACCTCAAGGGCAAGCGGGTCGGCATCGCCCAGGCCGGCTCCGGCACCCAGATCGCGGTCATGATGATCCTGAACGACCAGGGCATCACCCGGGACGACATCGAAGAGGCCGAGCTCAACAACTCGCAGAGCGCCGAGCGCATCGCCGACGGACAGCTCGACGCCTACTTCTATGCCGCCGGCACGCCGGTCGCGGCCATGGTGCAGCTTTCCACGACCAAGGGCATGGACCTCTACTCCTTCTCGGACGAAGAGGTGAAGGCGGTCAACAAGATCCTGCCCTACTACGTCCCCTCCAAGATCGCGGCCGGTACCTACGAGGGCATCGGCTACGACGTCAACACCGTGGCGGTGCAGGGCATCCTGGTGACCTCGGCGGAGCAGTCCGACGACCTGATCTACGAGATCACCAAGGCGCTGTGGAACGACAATTCGCGCAAGCTCCTGGACAACGGTCATGCCAAGGGCAAGGTGATCCGGCCGGAGACCGCCCTTAAGGGCATCGCCGGGCTGGAGGTGCCGCTGCATCCGGGCGCCGAAAGGTTCTACAAGGAGGCCGGCCTGCTGAAGTAGGCCGCAGGCGGCCGCAGGACTCGCGCGGCCGGCGGCGGGCTCCGCCGCCGGCCCGCTCTTCCTGCGCCGCTCGGCTGAGATGGCGGACAGCAGCGAAAAACTCGACGTCGCGGCGGCTGAGAAGCTGGAGCGGCGCTATGACAGCGGCCTCGCTTTGCGGGCCCGCGGACCGCTGCTGGGCAAGGCGCTCTTCATCCTCTCGATCGTCTATGCCCTCTACCACTACTTGACTGCGGGCTTCGGCCTGCCGGTCGACTTCTGGCACATGGGGCTGCACCTGGCCGGGCTCTTCATCCTGATCTTCACCGGCTTCCCGATCCTGGCCCTCCAGGGCGCCAAGGACCTGAAGCCGCGCAGCTTCTGGCGGCCCGGCAACGTGCCGCTCTACGACTGGCTCTTCGCCGTCCTCGGCGTTCTGGCCGCGCTCTACCTCGGCTTCTCCTGGTATGGCCTGGACTTCGAGGTCCTGGGCTGGCGCTTCCAGCTCAACGAGCAGGCGCTGCGCCAGGGCGATCCCGCGGCCTCGGACATCTTCTTCGGCACCATCCTGGTGGTGCTGGTCCTCGAGATCGCTCGCCGGGCCCTCGGCATCGTGCTGCCGCTGATCATCCTGGTCTTTGTCGCCTACGCCCTGCTGGGGCCGCACCTGCCGGTCCAGATTCTCAAGCATCCCGGGGTCGACTGGCGGCAGTTCATCAACAACATGTACTTCCCCCAGGAAGGCATCTTCGGGGTCACCCTCTGGGTGGTCTCGACCATCGTCTTCCACTTCGTGCTTTTCGGGGTGATTGCCCAGCGCATGGGCCTGGGCCAGTTCTTCATCGACAACGCCATGATCCTGGCTGGGCGCTACACCGGCGGGCCGGCCAAGGTCAGCGTCATCTCCTCGGCCTTCTTCGGGACCATCTCCGGCTCCTCCATCGCCAACACGGTCTCGACCGGCTCGCTGACCATCCCCAACATGAAGCGCCTGGGCTATCCCGGGCACTTCGCCGGCGGGGTCGAGGCGGCGGCCAGCGCCGGCGGCCAGATCACGCCGCCGATCATGGGCGCGGCCGCCTTCATCATGGCCGAGTTCCTGGAGATGCCCTACACCCAGATCGTGGCGGCGGCGGTGGTGCCGGCCCTCATGCACTACGTCGGCGTGATCTCGATCGTCCACTTCCAGGCCAAGCGCCTGGGCCTCAAGGGCTACAGCCCGGACAAGCTGCCTATGTTCAAGCAGGTCTGGCGCGAGGGCTGGCCGACGGTGCTGCCGCTGGTCGCGCTGATCTACGTCCTGTTCAGCGGCTACACGCCCTATATGGCGGCCTTCACCGGGATCACGCTCTGCATCATCGTCGGCTTCACCAGCCTCGACCGGCCGCTGACCCTGGCCATCCCTGGGGCGGCGCTGGCCTTCGTGCTCTGGAAGACCCTGAGCGGGGTCTTCTCGCCGTTGCTCTGCGCGCTGCTGATCGCCTGCATCGTGATCGGCGTGCTCAACAAGCGGCCGCGGCAGTCCTTCCGCGAGCTGACCGCGAGCATGAACGTCGGCGTGCAGTACGCCCTCGCCGTCGGCGCCGCGGCTGCCGCCGTCGGCATCGTGGTCGGCGTGATCAACACCACCGGCATCGGCTTCCGCCTCGGCTTCATGGTCACCAACGGCGCCAAGGAGATGGCCGAGGCCGTGGCGCCGCTCTTTTCCCTGATCCCCAGCGAGGCCTTCTCCCTGGAGTCGATCCAGCTCTTCCTGTCGCTGGTCCTGGTCGCCATGGCCTGCATCCTGATGGGCGCCGGCCTGCCGACGACGGCGCTCTACATCATGCTGGCCTCGGTCGCGCAGCCGGCCCTGGCGCAGCTCGGCGTGCCCGCCCTGGCCTCGCACATGTTCGTTCTCTACTACGGGGTCATCTCCGAGATCACGCCGCCGGTCTGCGCCTCGGCCTATGCCGCCGCCGGCATCGCCGGGGCCAATCCCTTCCGCACCGGCATCTCGGCCTTCACCCTGGGCATCGGCAAGCTGATGGTGCCCATGGTCTTCGTCTACGCGCCGACCATGCTGATCGTGCTGCCCGAGCACTTCACCCTGGTCAGCTTCCTGCAGGTCGCCCTGACCTGCGCCTTCGGGATCTTCGCCATCGCCACCGCAGTGACCGGCTTCTTCCTGACCAACATGGGCGCGGTCGGCCGTATCGTCATGGGGGTGGCCGGGCTCTTCTTGGTTGCGCCCAGCCTGAACTCCGACCTCCTGGCCCTGCTGGTCGCGGCCCCCGTGGTGCTGCTTCAGGTCCTGGCCCTGCGCCGCGCGGCGCCGGAAGCGGCGGCGGCCGACTGAGGTGGGCGCGCCGCTCGGCAGGCTGGACAGCTTTCCCCGCGCCGCGCTCGGGCATCTGCCGACCCCGCTGGAGCCACTGCCCAACTTGAGCGCGAGCATCGGACGGCGGCTCTTCGTCAAGCGCGACGACTGCACGGGCCTGGCCTTGGGCGGCAACAAGGTCCGCCAGCTCGAGTTCTACCTGGGCGAGGCCCTGGCGCAGCGGGCCGACACGGTCCTGATCACCGGGGCCGTGCAGTCCAATTTCGTACGCCTGGCCGCGGCGGCGGCCTGCAAGCTGGGCCTGGCCTGCGAGGTCCAGCTGGAGGACCGGGTGCCGGGCAAGGGCGAGACCTACCGCCGCTCGGGCAACGCCCTGCTGGATCGGCTCTTCGGGGCCGTGATCCATCACTATCCCGACGGAGAGGACGAAGCCGGCGCCGACCGCCGAATCAAGGAGATCGCAGAGGCGCTGAAGGCCGAGGGCCGGCGCCCCTACGTGATCCCGCTCGCGCCCGGGCATCCGCCGCTGGGCGCCCTGGGCTACGTCGCGGCGGCGCAGGAGCTGCTGGCGCAGTGCGGGGCGGCGGGGCTCGGCTTCGACGAGATCGTGGTCGCCTCGGGCAGCGGCCACACCCACGCCGGCCTGCTCTTCGGGCTGCGCGCCTTGGGCTGTGACCTTCCGGTCACCGGCATCTGCGTGCGCCGTGCCGCTGGGCTGCAGCACCCGCGCATCGTCAGGCGCTGCCGGGAGATCGCCGAGTTGATCGAAGCGCCGAACCCTGTGGCGGACGCCGATGTCCTGGTCGACGACCGCGACCTGGCGCCCGGCTACGGCCGGCTCAATCCCGCGGTGCGCGAGGCGGTCGACCTGGCGGCGCGGCGGGAAGGCCTGCTGCTGGATCCCGTCTACACCGGTCGGACCCTGGCCGGGCTGCTGCGGCGGGCGGAAGCTCTGGCAGAGGGCGCCAGACTGCTCTTCGTCCACACCGGTGGCACGCCGGCGCTCTTCGCCTACCAGGAGGACTTCGGCGGCGCTGGCTGAGGACGGCTCGGCGGCCGAACGGTCCGGCAAGCTGTTTTCGTCGGATAGTTATTTTCGGTTAATTCCTAATAGTTATATTCCGCGCCATGAGGGCTTCGACGGTACGGCGCGCCCGCGACCCGCATTCGGCCTGCCGGCGTAGCTTGGTGCCGGCCGCCGGGGTCCTGGCGCTTGGGATCCTTTTCCTGGCCGGGCTCACGGCCGCGCCCAAGGATTGGCGCGGGCAACTGGCCTTGGTCTTCTCACCGCAGGCGAGCTCGACCGAGATCATGGCGGCGGTGGCGGCCATGGAAGCGCGCGTGGTGCGCGGCGGCGGGCTCGGCAACCTGGTGGTGGTCAGCTTCGACCGCGAGACCACCTATGCGGAACTCCGTCGGCACGGCGCTTGGCTCGTCCTGGACCCGATCCTTGCGGGCGCCTGTACGCTCCTTTTCAAGGTGCCGCCGCCGGACGAAGAAACACAGGACCGTAAGAGATGACAATCCTGGACCAGATACGGCGCAGCGTCGCCGGCTACATGGCGGTCTTCATCGGCCTCCACGTTTTCATCGTTGCCGGCGTCGCCCTGCTTCTGGGCGTCGACTGGATGCTCCCGACCCTCGGTGCGGCCGCGCTCGCCGGGGCGACCTTCGCGGCCTGGCGATTCGACCGGGGCGGCCAGCAGAGCCGCTACGTCGCCGCCGTCGCCCTGATGCTGGCCGTGGGCTTGCTGGTCTACCTCTTCCGTGGGCACCCTTGGCAAATCGACGTCCATATGTATTTCTTCGCCTGCCTCGCGATCCTTGCGGCCTTCTGCGATTGGCGGGCGATCGCCCTGGCCACGGCCACGGTGGCACTGCATCACCTGGTCCTGAACTTCCTGCTGCCGGCGGCGGTCTTCCCGGGCGGCGCCGACATCTTCCGGGTCGTACTCCATGCCGTCATCGTGGTCCTCGAGGCGGCGACGCTGATCTGGTTGTCCAGCAAGCTGGTCGCGGCCTTCTGCGAATCCGAGGCGGCGGTCGAGACGGCGCGCCGGGCCGAGCGGGAGACCGCCCGTCTCGGCGAAGAGCAACAGCAGGCCGAGCGCCGGGCCGCCGAGGACAAGCGGCGCAGCCTGGCGACCCTGGCCGAGAACCTCGAAGGCGAGGTCGGGCAGGCGGTGGCCGCGATCACGCAGCGGGTCGCACAGCTCAGGCAGCGGGCCAAGGGCATGTCGGAGTCGGCCCAGCGGTCCCGGGCCCAGAGCGAGACGGCGGGCGTGTGCACGGACGAGGCGACCGGCAACACGGAGACGGTCGCCTCCGCCACCCTGGAGCTCAGCGCCTCGATCGCCGAGATTGCCAAGCAGATGGCGCATTCCCGCAAGGTCTCGGAGGCGGCGGTGCGGACGGCGGAGACGACCGACGCGACGGTTCACGACCTGGTTGCCGCCGCCGAGAAGATCGGCCAGGTCACCGGGCTCATCTCCGAGATCGCCGAACAGACCAACCTTCTGGCCCTGAACGCGACGATCGAGGCGGCCCGCGCCGGCGAGGCCGGCAAGGGCTTCGCCGTGGTCGCCTCGGAGGTCAAGTCGCTGGCCAACCAGACCGCCAAGGCCACGGACGAGATCTCGCAGGAGATCACCAACATGCAGTCTGTCTCCTCGGGCGCTGCAAGGGCGATCGGCGAAATCGTGACGACGATCGAGGAGATGCGCGAGGTCTCGACCACGATCGCCGTGGCGGTCGACGAGCAGTCGGCCGCGGTGCGCGAGATCGAGCGAAGCACGAACCTCGCCGCGGAGAGGACCAGGCAAGCCGGTCGCGAGGTCAAGGCGCTCGGCGACAGCGTCGCGACGACGGAGGCCGCGGCCCAGGACATCGCCGATGCGGCCGACAGTGTCCATCGGGACGTCGAGGGCCTCAACGGCGAGGTCGCCGACTTCCTGACCCAGGTCCGCACCTCTTGACCGTGGCCCCGGTCGCGATCCGTAACCTTGCCGGCCGCAGCGGCCAAGCGGCTGCGGCGGGTCAGCGGACCTCGCCGATCTCGCGAATCTCGAAGCGCTCGAGCAGCGGGCTGGTCTCCGGCGACTTGAGTGACGCGGGCAGGGTGTTGAGGCGCCCGTAGTTGACGAAGACGCGTCCGTCCTTGACGACGCCTGTGGTCGCATAGACGTCGCCGGTCGCGAGCGAGCCGGTGACTTCGGCCGAGGCCCAGGCGTCCTCGCTCTTCAGAGTGAAGACGGTGTCGGAGGCGATGCCGGAGGCCTGGTTGGTGATCACCACCAGCTCCTCCGGCTTGGCCAGCACCAGGCCGTCGGTCCCGACGAAGGCACGCGGCAGCTTGACCTCCGTGAAGGCCTCCGGGTCGTCCAGCGGCACCTTGAAGAGCAGGCCTTCGCTCTTCTTGGCGACCAGCAGGTAGCCGTCCGGATGGGTGACGATGCCGTTCAGGTTGAAGCCCTCGCCGCGAAAGCGGTCGTTCGCCAGGAAGACCTCGGCCTCGCCCTCGGGGGTCACCTTGTAGATCGCGGCGGCCAGGCTGTCGGTGACGTAGGCGTTGCCGGCCGCATCCAGGGTCAGGTCGTTGGCGAACTTCTTCTCGCCGGGCCGCAGCTGCGACAGCTCGATGAAATGAAGCGGAGCGCCGCTCTTCAGGTCGTAAATGCCCAGGGCCACGGCGGCAAGCTTGTCCTCCGGGCGGCTGCGTTCCGCGACGCCGTAGTCGGAGCTGTTGACCAGCAGGCGGCCCCGCGCCGGGTCGACGCGGATGCCGACCACCGACTTCAGCCGCCGGTCTTCGACCAGCTTGCGGGCCTCGCCCTCGGGGCTGACCTCGTAGACTGTGCCCTGCCGGATCGAGCCGAGCAGGAAGTTGCCGGTGAGCGGGTTGGCTTCGATGCCCTCCGGGTAGAGCGCCGGCACCTCGACGGAGACGGCGGGGCGGGGCGCCTCCGACAGGCGGAGGCCGTTGCCGGCGTCGGCCGTCGCGAGGCTCGACGTCAGGACCAGGGCGCCAGCGGCGAAGGCGGTGGGTAGGGTCAGGGCTCGAGTCATTTTCGGATCTCCAGGTCTCCCGGTTCATGGACCCGGCGGCCGCTCTGCGGCGCCGGCTGGCCGTGATCTGCGCTGCGCCCTGGCAAATCGCAAAGGGCGATTCCTCAGCTCCCAGATGAGCTGAGCTTCACCACGGCGGCGCCGGGCCGGTCCACCGGGTCCGCGGCCAGGCGAGCCGGAACTCTGCGCTCGAAGGACGCTCGACGCCGCCGAAGGGATCGGTCGCCGCCGCGACCCGGCGCTCGCAGGATTGTGATGTCCCGCCCGTCGGCGCCGACGCTCATTGGTATTAGGTCTTCAGCCAGTCGATGAAGCTTTGGATGGCCGCGAGCCGCGGTGCCTTCGGCAGATGGACGGCGAAGTAGCGAAGCCCCGGCAGGGCGATGGCGAAGGGTGCGATCAGGCGCCCGTCCTCCAGCTCGCGCGACAGCAACACCCGGCTTAGGAGCGCGACGCCCTGGCCGCCGACCGCGGCCTCGATGGCGTTGGCCTCGGCGCTGAAGCGGAGACCGGCGCTCGAATCGAGGCTTGAGACGCCGGGATCGCGGTGTCGCGCCAGGGCGATCCACTTCTCCCCGGTCGGCTCTTCGGGGGCGCTCCTCATCCAGGTGTAGTGCAGCAAAGGAAGGCCGGCGAGGCCCGACGGCCGTGCCAGCGGGCCGTGGCTCTCCAGCAAGGCCGGGCTGGCCATCGGCAGGAAGCCGTCCTGGAAGAGCTCCTGCCAGATCAGGCCGGGGCAGGGCGCCGCGGCATAACGCAGGGCGACGTCGGCCGCGCCGCCGTGGAGATCGACCAGCGCCTCGGAGCTGTGGAGGTCGAGCTCGATCTTCGGATGCTTCTGCCGCCAGTCGGCCAGCCTCGGGACCAGCAGCCGGCTGGCGAAGGCGGTAGTCGCTGAGACCCGAAGCGGCGGTGCGACGGCGTCCGCCTCGACCTCCTGCAGGGCCGCGGCGAAGGCGTCGAAGCCGTCGCGCAGCACAGGGTAGAGGCGAGCGCCGGCAGTGGTGAGGGCGATCGGCCGGGGCCGGCGCCGGAACAGCGATTGGCCGCAGATCTGCTCCAGCAGGCGGATCTGGTGGCTGACCGCGGTTGGCGTCACCGCCAGCTCCGCCGCGGCCCGCTTGAAGCTTAAGTGACGGGCGGCGGCCTCGAAGGCGCGCAGGGTGTTGAGAGGCGGCAGGCGGCGCATGCCTGCAGGTATAGAGCAGGCCCGAGCCCGCGGGAATTGACGGGGCCGTGAGCGGCCCCGCCGCGGCGCCGGTCAGCCGCCGTCGCTGTCCGAGGCGACCTCGTGGTTGGCCAGGATCTCCAGGGCCCGGACGATGGCGGAGTGGTCCCAGCCGGCGCCGCCGTTGGCCGCGCAGGCGTTGAAGAGCTCCTGGGCGTTGGCAGTGTTGGGCAGGCTGACCCCCAGGGACTTGGCGCCCTGGAGCGCCAGGTTCAGGTCCTTCTGGTGCAGCTCGATGCGGAAGCCCGGGTCGAAGGTGCGCTTGTACATGCGCTCGCCGTGGACCTCGAGGATCCGCGAGGAGGCGAGCCCGCCCATCAGGGCCTGGCGCACCTTGGCCGGGTCGGCGCCGGCCTTGGAGGCGAAGACCATGGCCTCGGCTACCGCCTCGATGGTCAGCGCGACGACGATCTGGTTGGCGACCTTGGTGGTCTGGCCGACCCCGCTGCCGCCGACCAGGGTGATGTTCTTGCCCATCAGCTCGAAGATCGGGGTGGCGCGCTCGAAGGCCTCTGGCTTGCCGCCAACCATGATGGTCAGCGAGGCCGCCTTGGCGCCGACCTCGCCGCCGGAGACCGGGGCGTCGAGGTAGTCGCAGCCAAGGGCCTCGATCCTTGCTGCAAAGTCCTTAGTCGCGATCGGCGAGATCGAGCTCATGTCGATCACCATCTTGCCGCTCGACAGGCCCTCGGCGACGCCCTGCTCGCCGAAGAGCACGGCGTCGACCTGCGGCGTGTCCGGGACCATGATGATGATGACCTCTGCCGCGGCCGCGACTTCCTTGGCCGAATCGACCAGGGCCAAGCCCTTGTCGAGCAGCTCCTGCGCCGGCGGAGTCCGATGGCTCGCCGTGACCACCTCGTGCCCGCCATCCATCAGGTGCCCTGCCATGGGCCGGCCCATGATGCCGAGCCCGATGAATCCGATCTTCGCCATGTTTCCTTATCCCTTTCCTGTCGCCGGGCTCAGGCCACAGCCTGGCCGTTGTTCTTGTAGGGCGCGAACCAGCCGAGCCCCTCGACGGTGGTGGCCGCAGGCTTGTACTCGCAGCCGATCCAACCGGCATAGCCGATCCGGTCCAGGTGACCGAAAAGGAAGGGATAGTTGATCTCCCCAGTGCCCGGCTCGTGGCGGCCCGGCGTGTCGGCCAGCTGCAGGTGCGCGATCTTGTCCAGGTTGGCCTCGATGGTCGGGGCCAGGTCGCCCTCCATGATCTGCATGTGATAGATGTCGTACTGGAAAAAGAGGTTGTCCGCACCGACCTCTTCGATGATTTCCAATGCCTGGCGCGATGTGTTGAGGTAGAAGCCGGGGATGTCCCGGGTGTTGATCGCCTCGATCAGCAGCCTGATACCGGCCCCGCCGGTCCTGTCCGCCGCAAAGCGTAGGTTCTCGACGTAGGTCTTGCGCAGGACGGCCGGATCGACACCCTCCGGGGCGAGGCCGGCCATGCAGTGGAGCTGTTCGCAGCCCAGCGCCTTGGCATAGTCGATGGCGGTCTCGACGCCGGCGCGGAACTCGGCCACGCGTTCGGGCAGGATGGCGATGCCCCGCTCGCCGGCGTCCCAATCGCCCGGCGGCATGTTGAACAGCACCTGTTTCACATCGGCCTGGGACAGCCGCTCGGCCAGCTCCGCCTTGTCCCAGGCGTAAGGGAAAAGGTACTCGACCCCGGTGAAGCCGGCCTCGGCGGCGGCGGCGAAGCGGTCGAGGAAATCGACCTCGTTGAACATCATCGACAGGTTGGCCGCGAACTTGGGCATCTGCCTCTTCCTCCTCTGCTGGGCGATCAGCTTCTTGCGGGCCCGGGGCCAGTGTCAATCCTCAAGCCGGCTCGAGCTCGTCCTGCTTGGCCTCGACCTCGTCCAGGCCGACCTCGGCGGGGGTCTCGGGGATGTCGTTCATGGCCAGGGTCGGGTCCAGGCAAAGGATCTCCTCAAACTCGGTCACCTTGTCGATCTCGGTGCCCATGGAGATGTTGGTGACCCGCTCCAGGATGAACTCGATGACCACCGGCACCTGGTGCTCGGCCATGAGCTCGCGGGCGGTCGCGAAGGCTTCCTGGAACTCGTTGGGGCTGCGCACCCGGATCGCCTTGCAGCCCAGACCCTCGGCGACCGCGACGTGGTCGACGCCATAGCCCTCCAGCTCTGGGTTGTTGATGTTGTCGAAGGCGAGCTGGACCTGGAAGTCCATATCGAAGTTGCGCTGCGCCTGACGGATCAGGCCAAGGTAGGAGTTGTTCACCACGACGTGCAGGTAAGGCAGCTTGAACTGGGCGCCGACCGCCAGCTCCTCGATCATGAACTGGAAGTCGTAGTCACCCGAGATGGCGACGATCTCGCGCTCCGGATCGGCGGCGCGCACGCCCAGGGCGGCCGGGATGGTCCAGCCGAGCGGGCCGGCCTGGCCGCAGTTGATCCAGTTCCGCGCCCCGTAGACGTGGAGGAACTGGGCGGCGGCGATTTGCGACAGTCCGATGGTGCTGACGTAGCAGGTGTCGCGGCCGAAGGCGGTGTTCATCTCCTCGTAGACCCGCTGCGGCTTCAGCGGCACCTGATCGTAGTGGGTCTTGCGCAGCATGTGGTGCTTGCGATGCTCGCATCGTCCGGCCCATTCGCTGCGGTCCTTGAGCTTGCCTTCAGCCTTCCATTCCTTGGCGACCTCGATGAAGAGCGCCAGCGCCGCCTTGGCGTCGGAGACGATGCCGTAGTCGGGGCCGAAGACCCGGCCGATCTGGGTCGGCTCGATGTCGACGTGCACGAACTTGCGGCCCTTGGTATAGACCTCGACCGAGCCGGTGTGTCGGTTGGCCCAGCGGTTGCCGATGCCGAGCACGAAGTCCGACCTGAGAAAGGTCGCGTTGCCGTAGCGGTGGCTGGTCTGTAGGCCGACCATGCCGGCCATCAGGGGATGATCGTCGGGAATCGCGCCCCATCCCATGAGGGTCGGGATCACCGGGATGCCGGTGACCTCGGCGAACTCGACCAGCAGATCCGAGGCATCGGCGTTGATGACCCCGCCGCCGGCGACGATCAGCGGCCGTTCGGCCTCGTTGATCATGCCCAGCGCCTTCTCGATCTGGCGCCGGCTCGCCGAGGGCTTGTAGACGGGCAGGGGCTCGTAGGTCTCGTCGTCGAACTCGATCTCGGCCAGCTGGACGTCGAGCGGCAGGTCGATCAGCACCGGGCCGGGCCGGCCGGAGCGCATGACGTGGAAGGCCTGCTGGAAGACCCGCGGCACCAGCGCTGGCTCCTGTACGGTGACCGCCCACTTGGTCACGGGCTTGGCGATGGATTCGATGTCGACCGCCTGGAAGTCCTCCTTGTGCAGCTTGGCGCGCGGCGCCTGGCCCGTGATGCAGAGGATCGGGATGGAATCCGCCGCGGCCGAGTAGAGCCCGGTGATCATGTCGGTCCCGGCTGGGCCGGAGGTGCCGATGCAGACGCCGATGTTGCCCGGCTTGGCGCGGGTGTAGCCCTCGGCCATGTGCGAGGCGCCTTCGACGTGCCGGGCGATGATGTGATCGATCGCCCTCTGGGCCTTCAGCGCCGAATAGAGCGGGTTGATCGCCGCGCCGGGGACGCCGAAGGCGCGGGTGACCCCCTCCTTCTGGAGAACGCGGACCGCCGCGTCGATCGCTCTCATCCGTGCCATGACACACCTCCCTGTCGGGCCGTTGATTTCCGTATGATGGGAAAATATATCGGGATATGGAAAGAGTCAAGGAAATATGGAAAAATATTCCATATAGTGGGATAATCCTTTGGCGTGACCGGGCAAGGCATTGGTCGCGCAGGCATTCCGGCAGCTGAAGCGAGGGCAGAATCTTGGCCATTGTGACGAAGGAAGCGCCGAGCCGGCCGCGCGGCCGGCCGCGCGGCAGCGAGCCGGCGGGCTCGGTTCAGGCCCTGGACCGGGCGCTCTCGCTCCTGGAGCTGCTGGCCGACGCCGACGGCCTGACCCTGACCGAGCTGGCGCAGAAGGCGGAGATGGCACCCTCGACCGCGCACCGCCTCCTGACCACCCTCGAGGGCCGCGGCTTCGCCGATCACGACCGCGAGCAGGGCAGCTGGCGGATCGGCGTCGGCGCCTTCCGGGTCGGCTCCGCGTTCCTGCGCAACCGCAAGGTCGTGACCATGGGGCGGGCGGTGATGCGCAGCCTGATGGAAGACACTGAGGAGACGGTCAACCTGGGCATCGCCGACGGCGCGGAGGTGGTCTTCATCTCGCAGTTCGAAAGCCACTCGCCGATGCGGGCCTTCTTCCGCCCGGGCCGGCGCGGGCCGATCCACGCCTCGGGCCTGGGCAAGGCGATCCTGGCCTCGTGTCCCGATGAGGAGGTTAGGGCCCTGTTCCGGGACCGCGAGCTGGCCCGCTTCACCGGCAGCACCATCACCAGCCTCCAGGGCTTCCTGGAGGAACTGGCGGCGATCCGGCAGCGCGGCTGGTCTCTCGACGATCAAGAGCACACCCTGGGCATGCGCTGCATCGCCGCCGCCATCCACGACGAGTACGGCGAACCCATCGCGGGCGTATCGGTCTCCGGGCCCAGCGTGCGCATCCCCGACGACCGCCTGGACGCGCTGGGCCGTGCCGTGGTGGCCGCGGCAGCCGAAATCACCGAATCGATTGGCGGACGGGCGCCCGAGCGAAGCTAAAGCGGCGCGAGAGCGAGGGCCTGAGCCGTCAGTTGCCCTTCGCCCAGGGATCGTAGCTGCCGAAGTTCCAAAGGTGGCCTTCGGAATCACGGCAGGAAAAGTGGCGCCCGCCGTAGTCCTCGTCCCGGATCTCCATGACGATCTCGGCCCCGGCGGCCCTGGCCTTTTCGTAGACCGCGTCGGCATCCGGCACGACGACGTAGGGGCTCTGGGTGGTTGCGCCGAGCGCAGCGGGCGTTCGCTGGAACTCGCCGAAGGCGTCATCGCGCGCCGAACCCAGCATGATCATACCGGCGCCCAGGGTGAGCTGGGCGTGGGCGATGCCGCCGGCACCGTCCTCGACGACCAGGTGCCGGGCGAAGCCGAAGGTCTCGCACAGCCAGTCGATCATCTGCGGGGCGTTCCGGTAGCGCAGGGTGGGAATGATGGTGCTGCTCATCGTGGCCTCCTTCATCGCCTTGAGCTTGCACGCTGCCGCGGGGGGCGGTCTTGAACTTCTGTTACCGACCCGGCCCATCTCCGATCGGCCAGGATGCCGGTGCCGTCGGTAAGGCAGCGCGCGAGGAGGGCCCTGGGGCTTTCACCGGCGAAGGCGCGGAAGTCCCTGTTGAAGTGCGCCTGATCGGCATAGCCGCAGTCTGCCGCAAGGGCGGCCAAGGACGGCGCCCGGCCGGCGCGCAGCGTCCGCAAGGCGCATTCGAAGCGCAGCACTCGCGCAAAGGACTTCGGCGCCACGCCGATGTGACGCCTGAATACCGTTGCGAGGTGCTTGCGGCTGCAACCCAATCCGGCTGCCAAGGCGCCGATCGGGATCCGTCCGCCACTGGCCTCGATCGTCCGGTGGGCCGCTTCGACCAGCGGCGCCTCATTCGGGGCCGGGAGAATGCGTTCCGAGAGGACCTTCACCAAGAGGGCGAAGCGCTCGGGCCAGTCCGCGGCCGCTTCGAGCCGCGCCTCCAGTTGCGCGGCGAGGGGCCCGAGCAGCGGCTCCAGGTCGACCACCTGGCCCGCCAGATCCTGCAGGTCCATGCGCAGAAAGCGCCAGGCACCGATCGGCGTGAAGTCGACCTGCATGCAGAGGGCACGTCCCGCGGAGCCGACCAGGGACGGCACTTCGTGGAGCCCGGCCAGGAAACTGCGATCGAGGGGCCGGGCGCGCTCGGGCGAAGCGATGTTATGCAGGGTGAAGCCGTGACCGAAGACCAGGATCATGGGCAAGACGCCGGATGGCACCTCCGTCCTGAGCACAGGCGCGCCGCCGTCTTCGGCATAGCCTTGGATCTCCCGGACGTAGCGCTCCAGCTGCGGGGGCGGGCGGCGGCGCAGAAGGGTCCAGCTGCCGTGATCCGAGTGGTGGTCGATGCGGTGAAGCGCTTCGTCTGCTTCCATGCCGCGAGCATAGCAGGACGCCGTTGTCGCCGCAGACCCTGCTGCGCCGAAGGCAGGCGCCGTCTCGCAATCACATTTCGATGCTTGCCGAAGCGTATCGGCGACAGGGTGAGCTAAGCTGCGACCTGTCCCATGCTACGGAGGCCCTCATGACCGTCACTTGCTGCATCCGCTACCGGCTCGATCCCTTCAAGCGGGAGGCCTTCGAGGCCTATGCCCGCAACTGGGCCTCCATCATCCCGCGCTGTGGCGGCGATCTGCTGGGCTACTTCCTGCCGCACGAGGGGACCAACGACATCGCTCTGGCGCTGATCTCCTTCGAGAGCCTGGCCGCCTACGAGGCCTACAGGGCCCGGCTCAAGGCCGACCCCGAGGGCGCCGCCAACTTTCGCTTCGCCGAAGAGGAACGCTTCATCCTGCGCGAGGAGCGCAGCTTCCTGCGCCCGGCGCCGGACCGCTGAGCCGCAATCGCCGCCAGCGCACTTCCCGATCGGACGCCTTCGCATCTGGCCGGGAGTCGTGCGCTAATGCCTTGACGCTCGGGCATTATCCGGCCTGGGTTTGCCGGTAGCGGCCGGGCGTGGTCCCCAGGTGGCGCTTGAAGGCGTCCGTCATATGGCTCTGCGAGGCGAAGCCGCAGGTGTAGGTGATCTCGGCCAGCGGTAGCACGGTCTGGCGCAGCAGCTCGCAGGCCCGCTGAACCCGTCGCTCCATCAGGAAGCGGTGCGGGGTCTGGCCGGTCGCGGCCTTGAAGGCGCGCAGGAAGTAGGAGGGGCTCAGCTCCGCGACGGCGGCCAGGTCGGACAAGCTCAGCTCCCGCTCGAGGTTCGCCATGATGTAGTCGGTGATTCTGGACAGCGACCGCAAGCTCGGCGCCTTCGGCGCCGCCAACGCCGTTGGTGCGTGCAGGTCGTCGAGCCATTCGGCCAGGCAAAGGGTCGCGAAGCTCTCCATCTGCAAGGCGCCCAAGCGCCGGCCCTCGAGGAACTGGCTGCGCAGGGCCTTGCCGAGGCTGAGCAGCGAGGGCCGGGCATTGCGGATCACCGGCTTCTCCCGCACCGACTTCCCGTCGAGTTGCGCAGCGATCGCCTCCGCGGCGAAGCTCTTGTCGATCAAGAGGGCCAGGAACTCGGGCAGCTTGCCGTCGAGATCCTGCGTGAGCGCCGTGCCAGCGGGAAGGAAATGGGCACGGTTCGAGAAATGCGTGGGTGCCAATTTGTCGGAGTGCAAGGCTTCCCGTGTCTCGTAGGGGTCGAAGGCGATCATCAGAGAAGTGTAGGGCATCTTCAGCGTCACGCGATCGATGCCCAGCTCCGTATCGGCGAAGGGACGCACGTGGTCGACGATCACATTTCGGGACCGCTGGCGCTGGGCGTTGTGCAGAGGAATGTCGTCCAGCCGAGTCCAGGTTTGGTGGGCCATGGATGTGTCGCTCGCTCTTTGCCGGAGACCAATCGTCTCGAGCCGTCCATAGACTTGCCGCGTTATTCCCTCCTTCCTCGTGACAATTCTGCGGCTTCATCGTGCCGGGCGGGGTCACACCCGGCGCGACGCTGTCTGCCCGTGACGCAAGCACTCTCGTCGCCAGGTCAATTTCACGGAAAAGTCGGGTCGCCTCCCGGAAGAAGGTCTTCGCGCGGTCCCCTTAGGCTTGCGGTCAATCGAAGGGAAGTCCTTCAGCGTGAGCTAGGAGACGAAGCGATGACCAAACTCCGCAGAATCCGCCAGAACATCGAGGTGCAGCCTTTCCGCGACGAAGTCGCAGCTGCTTCAGGGCTCTGGACAGCGGGACAAGCCGACCGGCGCGATCTGCGGCCCGCGATCCAGTCGATCCCGCTCAGGAGCCCGGTCAAATCGATGATCGGCCCTCGCCGCCGCCGCGATCTTCAGGACAGTAGCTACACCGCTGCCGCGCAGGGATTCCCGGCGGCCCGGGCCTTCCTGGAGAGCTTCGCCGCCGCGCGCGGCGCCGAGCTGGGCCGCGCCAGGATCCTGCGCCTGCGGCCCGGTCGGGGGACCCGGCTGCATTTCGGCCAGGGCGAATACCACCGGTTCCGCGATCGCTATCACCTGGTGTTACAGAGCGCCGCCGACAGCGGCTTCATCTGTGGCGGCGTCGCGGCCGGCATGGAAGACGGCGAGCTCTGGCGGCTCGACATCAAGGCGCTCCAGGAAGCCTACAACCGCGGACCCGCCGAGCGGGTTCACATGGTCTTCGACCTGCTGCCCCGGGCCCGCTTCGCCCAGGTCTACGGGCGCGCGCGGGCCGCCTGACCGCCCGCGCCGTCGGGCCGCCGCCCGGGGAACAGACCCGTCCAGGCCCGGCCCAGCCGGGCCTGTCCTGCGGGCGCGGCGCTCGGCCGCGGGATCTGCCTGCCTTCGGCCGGGCCATCTGACCGGCTGCCGGGGGCTGGCCTTCGGTCGCGTTCAGCTGATTTTCATCTTGCCGTTAGCCACCGTTAATCGGGCGGTCAGGCAGGGCTCATCCCGATCGATGATGTTGTTAACCATCGAGGCACCGGCGGGTTTCCGCGGTGCCGCCGGCGGCCTGAGGGCGCCGGATCAGGAGCTTGCCGGCCCCGGCCCGGAAACGACGAAAGGCCGGAGAATAGATCCCCGCTTGTTCCGTTCTAAGGACATGGCACCTGCAACGAAGGAGACGGTAGTGATCAAGGAAATCAGCACTCTGGGCACGGACGCCAGGCGGGTCCTTTCGGCTGCGCCGGTCAACCTCAACCGGCCGGATCCGCGCAGCAGCTCGATGCCGCCCCAGACCCTCGCGCCCGGACGCCTGCAGGCTGCCAAGCGCTCCTATGCGACCCGTCGGATTGTCCTCGACGACGCCGCCAGCTTGCTGACCTGCGGGGTCCGGCCACAGACCGGTGACTTGGTGCTCGCCCGGATCGACCGGATCGGCCATCACCGCCGGATCGAGAGCCCCGAAGGCCGCCGCGGCCAGCTCTACGTCGGCGACGAGGTCCTGCTCTGCTACGGTGCCCGCTACGCCAGCGACCAGTTCGAGGCGGTGGTCCCGAAACGGCTGGAGCCCTGCCACATGGTCGCGGCCGGCGGGATCGCGGCGCTCTGCGTCAATCGCCACGGCTCGACCAAGCCGGCGACCCAGATCACCCCGCTCGGCCTGGTCGCCGACGCCGAGGGCCGGGTCCTCAACCTGAAGGACTACGCCCTGTCCGGCGCGCGGCCGCTTGCCATTCGGCCTTACACCCTGACAGTCGTCGGCACCTCGATGAACGCCGGCAAGACTACGACCATCGCCGGCATGGTCCGCGGTCTCAGCAGCAACGGCCTGAAGGTCGCGGTCGGCAAGGTGACCGGCACCGGCGCTGGCGGCGACCGCTGGGCCTATGTCGACGCCGGCGCCTCCGAGGTGCTCGACTTCACCGACTTCGGCTACGCCTCGACCTACAAGGTACCGGCCGAGCAGCTGACCGCCTTGCTGCCGGCGATGGTCCGCAGCCTGGCGGAGGACCGGCCCGACGTGATCATCCTGGAGCTGGCAGACGGCCTGTTCTTCTCGGAGACCGCCGACCTGGTCGAGACCACGGCCTTCGCCGAGCTGGTCGACGACGTGGTGGTCGCGGCAAGCGACGCCATGGGCGCCGAGGCCGGCGTCCGCCGGCTGGCCGCCAACGCAATGGCGCCGATTGCCCTCGCCGGTCGGATGACGTCGAGCCCTCTGGCCGTGCGCGAGGCGACACGCGTGCTCGAGACGCCGATCGTCTCGCTCGACGACCTGACCGACGGCGTCTGGATGCCGCCGCGCCTGGCCGCGCCGGCCAGGATCCCGGCCTGACCCGAAGCCGGGACAGCTCCGATGCGCCTCCCCACCGTCCTGTCCGGCCGCCGCCGGCTGCGCTTCGCCTACCTCGTCGCCAACGGCGTCGCGCAGGCCGGCGTGGCGGTGGCGACCGCGCTGCTGGTCAAGAACGGCTTCGACCGGCTGATCTCGCCGCAGGCGCCCCTGCCGCTGCGGGAGGCGGGGCTCTTCGCGGCCGGTCTCAGCCTGGCGATCGCCATCGGCGCCTGGCTGCGCTGGCGCGGCCATCTCGACGCCGAGCACCTCGGCCAGGGCTACGTCCATGCCGTGCGGCTGCGCCTGTTCCGTCACGTCGCCCGAATCGGTGCGGACGGAGCCCGGCAGATGAGCCGCGGGGCCATCGTGCTGCGCTTCGTCGGCGACCTGACCGCCCTGCGCCAGTGGATCAGCTACGGCCTGGCGCGGCTCACGGTCAGCGGCCTATCGACGGTGCTGGCGATCGCGGTCCTCGCCGTGGTCGAGCCGGTCGTCGCGCTGGCGGTGGGGATCGCCGTCGTGGTGGCGGCCGGCCTGGCGCTGGCGGTCGGTCCGCAGCTGCGGGCGACGACGCGGGAATCGCGCCGCCGCCGGGGCCGTTTGGCGGCGCAGCTCAACGACAGGGTCGCCAACATCGGCGTGGTCGAGGCCTTCGGCCAGGAGGCGAAGGAGAAGAAACGCTTCGAACGGCTCAGCACCCGCCTGCGCCGCGCCCTGATCGCCCGGGCCAGCGTCATCGGCCTGCTGCGCGCGCTGTCCGAGGCCAGCGCCAGCTTCGCCGGTGCCTGCGCCCTCTTCGCCGGCGCCCTGCAGGTCGGGCTCGGCTTCGCCAGCCCCGGCGCGGTGGTCGCAGCCATGGTGGTCGCCGGCCTCCTGGCGCCGCGCCTGCAGGACCTTGGTCGGGTTTACGAATACTGGAACGGCGCCTTGATCGCGCGGGAGAAGCTGGAGCAGATGCTCGCGCTCAAGCCGGTCGGGCGCCGCGCCAAACGCCGGACCGCGCTTGACCTCGAGCCGGGTCCGGGCCGCATCGAGCTGCGCGATCTCGAGCTCGAGGGACTCTTCCGCGGCCTCGATGCGACCATCGAGGCCGGCGAGCGGGTCGCCGTCGTCGGTGCCAACGGGGCCGGCAAGTCGACCCTGCTGCGTCTGATCGGCGGCATTCTCGATCCGGACAAGGGCCGGGTCCGGCTGGACGGCCAGGACCTCCGCAAGTGCCGCTGGGAGGAGGTACGCCGGGCCTTCGCCATGGTCTCGCCCGACCTGCCGCTGCTGCGCGGCTCGCTGCGGCTCAACCTGACTTATGGCGCGGGCGACTGGAGCACCGAAGACCTGCAGCGGACGATCGCTGCCCTCGGGCTCGAGGCCTTGGTGGCTCGCCTTCCGGGCGGCATCGAGAGCCGCATCTCCGAAAGCGGCGGCGGACTCTCGACCGGCGAACGTGCCCGGATCACCTTGGCCCGCGCCCTGCTGTCCAAGCCTCGCGTGCTGCTTCTCGACGAGGCCGACGCCAACTTGGACGATGCGGCCCGTGACGCCCTGGAAGCGGTCGTCGGGAGCTTCGCCGGCACGGTCGTCTTCATCACCCATGACCCGGCGCGGGCCGCCAAGGCCGATCGGATCCTTAAAGTGGAAGCCGGTGGCCTCGTCGAGGTCGCGCCGGCCGACTGGCTGGCGCAGAACGCCACACCCCCGGCACTCCGGGCCGTGGGCTGACTTCGAACCCGAAAACCGTAAACCCCAGCGAGCGAGACAGGAGACCAAGCGATGAAGTACTTCCGCAGGATCAAGCATGACGTCGACGTGCAGCCTTTCCTCGACGAGATCGCCTCGATACCCGATGCCTGGGACCTCAGCACCGGCCGCCAGGACAAGATCGCGGTCCAGCGGGAAGCGCAGGCGATTCCGCTCAGAGGCCTGGTCAAGTCCAAGATCGGCAAGCGCAAGCGCCGTGACGTGCACGAGAGCCGCTATACCACGGCCTCGCGCAAGTTTGTCGTCGCCCGCGCCTTCCTGGAGAGCTTCGCGGCCGAGCAGGGCGCCGAGTTGAGCCGGGCCAAGATCGTCCGGCTGATGCCCGGCCGCCGGGTCTACCCGCACATCGACCGCGGCGCGTACTACAAGTTCCGCGACCGCTACCATCTGGTCCTGCAGAGCGCGGCCGGCAGCTACCTCAAGAGCGGCGACGAGGAGGTCCGCATGCGGGTCGGCGAGCTCTGGTGGTTCGACAACAAGGCGGTGCACGAGGCCCACAATGACGGCTCGGCGGAGCGGATCCACATGATCTTCGATCTCCTGCCCGGCCACCGCATCGCCGACGTCTACAGCAAGGCCTGGGCCGCTTGAGCGGCCCACGCCATCCTGGATCAGGTTTCACCCTTTCCCATGAAGGTGCTCATCGTGACGACGGGTATTCTAGCCGCGGCGGCGTCTCATGCCTCCGATCTTCCAGCCCAGATCGCCGTGCAGGCGGCCCAACCGGGCGCAGCGCTCGAGCTGCGCCTGCCGCGGGACGAGGAGGGCATCCCCTACTACCTCTACGTTCCCAACCGGGTCGACCCGGAGGCCTTGCCGCTGGTCACGGTGCACGGCATCTCGCGCGGAGCGGATGAGCACCTCGTGGCCTTCGCAGCCTCGGCGGAGCGCAGCGGTCGGGTCCTGATCGCGCCCCTGTTCTCCGAAGCGCAGTGCCGGCGCTACCAGAGGGTCATCGTGGACCGCTGCCAAGCGGACCGGGCGCTCTTCGCCACCCTGCGCGAGGTGGCCGAGGCCACCGGGGTCGAGGTCGACCGCTTCGACCTCTTCGGCTTCTCGGGAGGCGCCCAGTTCGCCCATCGCTTCGCCCTGCTGCATCCGGAGCGGGTCGCGCGGCTCGCGGTGTCCTCGGCCGGCTGGTACACCCTGCCCGACACGCTGGACGCCTACCCCTACGGCCTGGCGCCGGGACCCCGCGCCTCGCAGCGCTTCCGGCCGAAGCTCGAGGCCTTCCTCGAGATCCCGATCCTGGTCCTGGTCGGCGAGCGGGACGTCGAACGTGACTCCGCCCTGCGCAAGGAAGAGCGGGTCGATCGGCGCCAGGGCCTGACCCGGGTCGAGCGGGCGGCGCGCTGGAGCCAGGCGCTGCGCCGGGCGGCGGCCAGGACCGGCGTCGCCGCGGAGGTCCGCTTTCGCAGCCTGCCGAGCTGCGGCCATGCCTTCGAGGACTGCGTGCGCGACGGCGGCCTGGTCGAGCAGGTGATGGCGTGGTTCTCCAGGCCTTGAGGACAAGCCTTTCGCGGTTCGGCTTAAAGAGGCCGGCTGCTCGCGCCCGGCCAACCAAGCCGAGGTCGCCCGCCGCGGCGAAGCCGGCCCGGCGCAACCCGTGAGTGAAAGTCGCCGCCGGTTCTTCGGCGGCGACTCCGATCCCGGACCTCACTTCCAGGGCGCTGAGCCTCGATCAGGTGGTGGAAGAGAAATTCCATAATGTGATTTAAGCGGAATGATCAGTCTTGTGCGGCGCCGGGAAGATGGGTCGGCCCGCCAGCGCACTTCCCGATCGGACGCAGTTGCGTCTGGCCGGATGTCATGCCCTAGTTGATCGCGCCGCCGCGATGCTCGGCGGCCCCGACCGCTAGGGTCATGGCGAGGCAGAGGGTCGCCGAGAGGGCGCGGAAGCCGCTGAGGTCGGCCTCCACGACCTCGAGCCAGACCTCGGCGACGCCGGTCAGGGGCGAGAAGGCGCTGTCGCTGACCGCGACCACCGGGACGCCTTCCTGCTTGGCACGGGTGGCGATCTCGACCGACACCGGGCTGTAGGGCGTGAAGGACACGACCAGCAAGGCATCTTCGGGCGTCATGAAGGCCGCCTGTTCCATGATCGTCCCCGCCGCATTCTCCAGCAGGATCGCCGGGTGTCCGAGCTTCTGGAAGGCGTAGGCCAGGTAGCTGGCGACCGGATAGGAGCGCCTCTGGCCCAGCAGATAGATGGTCCGCGCCGCGGCCAGGGTCCGCGTCGCGCGGTCGATGTCCTCTGCGGCGACGGAGTCCCGCAGGCGTTCGATCGAACTGATGGCGGTTCCGGCGAAACGCCCGAGGAGCCGGTGCGAGGCCTCGGTCTCGTCGTCCGAGCGCAGCGCCTGCACGCGGTCGCCGTAGGACGGCCAATAGCCGCGCAGTCTCTCGCGGAACAGCGCCTGCAGGTCCGAGAAGCCGGAGAAGCCCAAAGTCTGGGCGAAGCGGACCAGGGTCGAGGGCTGCACCCTGGCCAGTTCGGCGATCGACGCGGAGGTCCCCAGCGCGACCTCGTCCGGGTTGTCGAGCATGAAGGCGGCGACCTGGGCCAGGCGTTTCGGCAGCCGGCCGTGCTCGGCTGCGATCAAGTTGCGCAGCGAGTCGAAATCCTTCGGCGGCGGCGCCTTCTCGTTCCGTTCGGCCCGTTCCATTTGTGACGTCGCCTCCGCCCGAGGCCCGGATTCGGGGCCTCCCTCCGGGATTCCCCTTGAGGGTGTCCCGCAATTATGGAATATTTTATCCAATTATAGACTAAGACGGTTCGATTGTTCCAGTCTTTCAGGTCGCAACAGGCAGGCCGGCGCGATCGGCGTCGCGGAGCCATGAGAGGGAGGCAAGACATGATCAGACAACTGAAGCGGGTTTTCCTGAACGCGGCCCTGGTCCTGGCCGCCGTCGGTCTGGCGGCGGGCCCGGTCCAGGCTCAAGACGTCAGCATCATCGTGGTCAGCCACGGTCAGGCCAACGACCCCTTCTGGTCCGTGGTCAAGAACGGTGTCACCCAGGCGGCCAAAGACATGGGCGCGGATGTCGACTACCGGGCGCCGGAGACCTTCGACATGGTCGCCATGGCGCAGCTGATCGACGCCGCGGTCAACCAGGAGCCCGACGGATTGGTGGTCTCGATCCCCGACGCCGACGCCCTGGGCGACGCCATCAAGAAGGCGGTCGACGCTGGCATTCCCGTGGTTTCGATGAACTCCGGCTCGGATGTCTCGAAGGGGCTGGGCGCGGCCCTGCACGTCGGCCAGGAGGAGTACGATGCCGGCAAGGCCGGGGGCGAGAAGCTCGCGGCCCTGGGCGGCAAGAAGGGGCTCTGCGTCAACCAGGAGGTCGGCAACGTGGCCCTGGACCAGCGCTGCGCCGGCTTCAAGGATGGCTTCGGGGGCCCGGTCACCGTGCTGCCGGTCAGCAACGAGCCCTCCGAGGTCGAGGCCAAGGTCAAGGCCGCCCTGGACAGCGACGAGGAGATCGACACAATTCTCGCCCTCGGCGCCTCGACCGCCGGTGAGCCGAGCCTCGCCGCCGTCGAAGCGCTGGGCAAGCTGGACAGCATCAAGGTTGGGAGCTTCGATCTCTCCGCCGATTTCCTGAAGGCGGTGGCGGCCGGAAAGGCGGCCTTTGCGATCGACCAGCAGCAGTACCTGCAGGGCTACCTGCCGGTTGTCTTCCTGGCGATGAACGCCCGTTTCGGCCTGATGCCCGGCGGCAACGTGCCCTCGGGGCCGAACCTGATCACCAAGGACAAGGCTGCGCTGGCGGTGGACCTCAGCGCAAAGGGCATTCGCTAACAGAGTACTGGTTAGGGAGATGGAAGGCGCGCCGTCGAGAAGCGCGCCCGTCTCCTCCGGGAGGCAGCCATGACCACGACAACGATGGCGCGGGGCGGGGACGAGAGGCTCAAGCAGACGCCCTTCGTCACCCGGCTCATGCGCCGGCCGGAGCTCGGCGCGCTCGCCGGCCTTATCCTGATCATCATCTTCTTTTCCTTCGCCGCCAGCGGGAAGATGTTCTCGCTGGCCGGCGTCGTCACCTTCATGTCGCCGGCCTCCCAGCTCGGTATCCTCGCCATCGGGGCTGCGATGCTGATGATCGCCGGCGAGTTCGACCTCTCCGTCGGCTCCATGGTGGCCTTCGCCGGGCTGGTCTTCGGGGTGGCGCTGGCCGTGGTTGGCCTGCCGCCGCTCCTGGCGATCATCGTGACCTTGGCTGCCGCCGCCGCCGTCGGCGCCGTTAACGGCACCATCGTCCTTAAGACCGGTCTGCCGTCCTTCATCGTCAGCCTGGCCTTCCTCTTCATCCTGCGCGGCATGACCCTGGTCGGGCTCAAGTGGGCGACCGGCGGCTCGACTCAGCTGCGCGGCATCAAGGACCTGATCGAGGGCGATCCCGTCGCCGGGCTGTTCCGCGGCGACGCCTTCACCGGCCTCTTCGCCTGGATGGCCGAGCAGGGCTGGATCGAGACCTTCAAGAGCGGCAAGCCCAAGGTCGCCGGCCTGCCGGTCGAGGTCCTGTGGTTCCTGGCGATCGCCGCCCTGGCGACCTGGGTTCTGCTGCGCACCCGGGTCGGCAATTGGATCTTCGCCAGCGGCGGCGATGCCAACGCGGCCCGCAACTCCGGGGTGCCGGTCAACCGGGTGAAGACGGCGCTCTTTATGACGACGGCCGGCTGCGCGGCCCTGGTCGCGATCTTGACGGTGCTCGACGCCGGCTCGACCGACGCGCGGCGCGGCTTCCAAAAGGAGTTCGAGGCGATCATCGCCGCGGTGATCGGCGGCTGCCTGCTGACCGGCGGCTACGGCTCGGCGATCGGCGCCTTCTTCGGCGCGGTGATCTTCGGCATGGTCGCCATCGGCCTGACCTACACCGACATCGACCAGGACTGGTACCTGGTCTTCCTCGGCATGATGCTGCTCGGCGCGGTGCTCTTCAACAACGTCATCCGCCGCCGGGTGACAGGGGAGCGTTGACATGAGCGCGAGCGACGGAAGCGCGAACGGCGCCGCCCCCCTGATCGAGGTGCGCGACATCGAGAAGCATTTCGGCTCGGTGATCGCCCTGGCCGGCGTCAGCATGGCGGTCGAGGCCGGCGAGGTGATGTGCCTGCTGGGCGACAATGGGGCCGGCAAGTCGACCCTGATCAAGACCCTGGCCGGCGTGCACAAGCCGACCAAGGGCGAGTTCCTGGTCGACGGCGAGCCGGTCGACTTCAACTCGCCCCGCGACGCCCTGGATAAGGGCATCGCCACGGTCTACCAGGACCTGGCGATGATCCCGCTGATGTCGATCACCCGGAACTTCTTCATGGGCCGCGAGCCCAGGGTCGGCTGGGGGCCCTTCAAGCGGATCGACATGAAGTACGCCGACAAGGTTGCCCGGGAGGAGATGATGCGCATCGGCATCGACGTCCGCGACCCCGGCCAGGCCGTCGGCACGCTCTCGGGCGGCGAGCGCCAGTGCGTCGCCATCGCCCGGGCCGTGTTCTTCGGCGCCAAGGTCCTGATCCTCGACGAGCCGACTTCGGCGCTGGGCGTGCGCCAGACCTCGATGGTCCTGAAGTACATCAACCAGGTCCGCCAGAAGGGCCTGGGCGTTATCTTCATCACCCACAACGTCCGCCACGCCTACGCCGTCGGCGACCGCTTCACGGTGCTCAACCGCGGCCAGACCCTGGGCCTCAAGAGCAAGGACGAGGTCTCGATGGACGAGCTGCAGAACCTCATGGCCGGCGGCCAGGAGCTGCAGGAGCTCTCCGACGAGCTCGGCGGGACGGTGTGAGGACGGTGCCGCAGCTCCGGAGCTCAGGCCCCTTGGCGCGCCAGGCTCCGGATCTGCCAGCGGCCGATTCCGAGGTCGTCGAGCTCGCGCTGATCGAGCGCTTCCAGCTCGGACACTGTGCGGTGATAGGTGCGCCAGGCGCGGTAGCGGTTCAGGACAGCCGTGATCCACATGGCCTTTTCCTCAGGCTCGCCCGGACGGGCAGAGGTGCTGCGCGGCAGCAATTCCGACCAGAGGTAGTACCGGCGGCGAGGCGGCAGCAGCGGCGAGTTCGCAGCCCCGCCATGAAGCGCTTGCATAGCACCGGCGGACCTGTGGAGAGGAAAGGGAAAGGACGGTCATGACGGAACTCGGCGTCGGCCTCATCGGCACGGGCTACATGGGCAAGTGCCACGCCCTGGCCTGGAACGCGGTGCGCCCGACCTTCGGCGGGGACCTGCCCCGACCGAAGCTGGAGGCTGTCTGCGCCCTGACCGAGGCCGAGGCCAGGGCCGCCGCCGAGGCCTTCGGCATCGCGCGTTGGACCCTCGATTGGCGCGAGGTCGCCGCCGACCCGGCGGTGGCCGCGGTCTCGATCGCGGCGCCCAACCACCTGCATTGCGAGATCGCCTTGACGGCGCTGGCGGCCGGCAAGCACGTCTGGTGCGAGAAGCCCATGGCGGTCTCCCTGGCCGATGCCGAGGCCATGGCGTCCGCGGCCGCCCAGGCCCCGGGCCGCACCATCATCGGCTACAACTACATCCAGAACCCACCGCTGCAGCAGGCCCGGCGCCTGATCCGCGAGGGTGCCATTGGCCGGGTCACCCAGTTCCGCTGCAGCATGGACGAGGACTTCATGGCCGATGGCGCGATGCCCTGGGGCCTGAGGGACGACGGCCGCTCCGGTTACGGCGCGCTGGACGACTTCGGCAGCCACATGGTCTGTCTGGCCCACTTCCTGGTCGGCGAGATCGCCGAGGTCGCCGCGGTCTGGGACCGGCCCATCGCCGAGCGCCCGGTCGCGGCCGGTGCCGCGGAGAGGCGGGCGGTCGAGACTCACGACATCGCCAGCGCGCTGCTGCGCTTCGCTTCCGGCGTGACCGGCACCTTCGCCATGAGCCGCGCCGCCTGGGGCCGCAAGAGCGCGCTCTGCTTCGAGGTCCACGGCGACCGGGGGACGATCCGCTTCGACCAGGAGCGGCCCAACGAGATTCACCTCTTCCGCGCCGGCGAGGATCCGGGCACGGAAGGCTTCCGCCGGATCCTCACCGGTCCGCAGCATCCGCCTTACGACGCCTTCTGCCCGGCGCCCGGCCACGGCCTCGGCTTCAATGACCTCAAGGTGATCGAGGCCCGCCACTTCCTGCGGGTCATCCGCGGCGAGGAGCCGGCGATCTTCGACTTCGCCGCAGGCGTCAAGGTCGAGCGGGTGATCCACGCCCTGGCGCGCTCGGCCGAGCGCCGGGAGTGGGTTGAGGTGGCGGGGGCATGAGCCCTCGCCTTCGTCGCTCAACGCTCTCCACTCCACCTGCTGTCATTGCCGGACTTGATCCGGCAATCCATGGTGCCGCGTCTCTATGGATCCCCGGATCAAGTCCGGGGATGACAGAGGCGTTGTAGTCGGGCGGTGGCGTCGAGGCCCACTACTCCGCGGCGGTCGTCCTCGACTGCCAGAGCGCGAGGATCTTGCGGTAGTTCTCGGCGATGGCGGCGATGGCGCCGGAGTCGTCGAGCTCGCCGGCGAACCAGGCCTCGGCCGCGGGCTGGAAGATGCTGCGGCCGATGGCGAAGCCGCGGCAGAGCGGGTTGCCCGCCGCCGCGTCAAAGCTGCGCTTGAGGTCCGCGGGCGTGCCGCCGAGGCCCAGGATCAGAAAGCCCCGGCAATGGGGATCGCGGGCCTGGATGATCTCGCCGATCTCCCGCCAGGCCTGCGCGCTCGCGGCCGGCGGCAGCTTCCACCAGTCCGGGGAGATTCCCGCGTCGTAGAGCGCGGTCAGTGCGGCGGTTACGGCACTTTCGGCGTCAGGCCGCGCCTCCGGGGGAATGACCTCGAGCAGCAGCTCGTGTCCGGTCTGCGCGCAGGCCTCGGCGAGCTGCCGCAGCTTCGCCTCCTGCGCCGCGCGCAGCTCGGTGGGGTCCTCGGTGTCATAAAAGACCAGGCATTTGACGATCTGCTCTCGGGGCCAGGCGCGCAGGGCCAGGCCCGGGTTGGGATCGGTCTCGAAGGCCAGCGGGCGCGAACCCGGCACCTCGACCGGGCGCGCCAGCCACCAGCCGCGACCGGCCCAGCGGGCCAGCACGGCCTCGCCGTAGCGGCCGTCGACCAGGGCGCCGGGGCAGGCCGCGTCTCCGGCGGCGGTTTCCAGGCCCTGCGCGATCAGCAGCTTGAACTCGGCGATCCGCGCGAAGGGCAGGCCCTGGCGCTCGGCAAGAGCTTCGAGCTGGCTGCGATGGTCGAAGGCGAGGGCCGCCACCTCCGCCGGCGCCGTCCCGCGCGTGGTCACCCGGTGCAGGCGCTCCAGCGCCGCGTCGGGCCGCCCCGAGGTCCGGAACTGCGCCAGCTCCTCCCGGCTCGGCATGGCGGGGGCGCAGCCGTGGCGCGAGACCACTAGCGCCCCAACGGCGTTGCCGAGTTCGCCGCACTCGGCCAGCGGCCGGTCGCGCAGCCAGCCCGAGAGGAAGCCGCTCATGAAGCCGTCGCCGGCGCCCAGGGTGTTGAAGACCTCGACCGGCCGACCGCGCTGGACCACGCCGGCCTCCAGGTCCGCGGGTATTGCGCCGTCGAAGACGATGCAGCCTCGGGCGCCGCGCTTGGCGACCAGCACGGCATCGGTCAGCGACCGGATCCGGCGCAGGGCGCTGCCGGTGTCGGCGACGCCGCCGGCAATGTGGATCTCTTCCTCGGTGCCGACCACGAGGTCGCAGTCGGGCAGAATCTCCTGCAATCGCTGCGAGGTCTCCGGATCCGAAGCGTAGCGGCTCTCGCCGCTGGCGTGGCCGGTCAGGCCCCAGAGCACCGGCCGGTAGTCAATGTCGAAGATCACCTTGGTCCCGGCCGCGCGGGCGTGGCCGATCGCCGCCTTGCTGGCGGCCTCGACGCCGGGCCGGGAAAGGTGGGTGCCGGTGACCAGCAGGGCGCGGGCCGAGGCGACGAAGGCCGGGTCGATCTGCTCCGCCGCCAGGGCCATGTCGGCGCAGTCGCTGCGGTAGAAGATGTGCGGGATGTGGTCGCGGTCGCGGATGCCGAGGATCACCAGCGCGGTCAGGCGCTCGGGATCGACGGAGATGCCGGCGGTCTCGACGCCCTCCGCGGCCAGGGTCTCGACCACGAAGTTGCCCAACTGCTCGTCGCCGACTCGGCTGATGACGCCGCTCTTCAGGCCCAGCCGGGCGGTGCCGATGGCGACGTTGGCCGGGCAGCCGCCGACGTACTTGGCGAAGCTCTGAATGTCCTCCAGGCGGCCGCCGACCTGCTCGCCGTAGAGGTCGACGGCGGCGCGGCCGAGGCAGATCAGGTCGAGCGGCCGCTCGGTCATTGGATCGGCTCCTGACTGGGTTTGGCGAGGCGGCGCCCCAGGCCGACGACCAGGACCTGGGCCAGCAGGATCGGCGCGACCAAGGTGCGGAAGCCTCGGTCGCCCGGCTCCTGGAGCTCGAAGCTCAGGGTCGCGTCGCGGGCGATGGGGCTGAGCGCGGAATCGGTGATGGCGATAACCGGTACCCCGGCGGCCACGCGCTGGGCCACGATCTCGGCCACCTCCGGCGCGTAGGGCTTGAAGCTGACGGCGATCAGCGCGTCGGCCGGGCCCGCTTGCGCCGCCTGCTGCGCGAGCAGGCCGCCGGCGCCGTCGAGCAGCAGGCAGCGGCGCTCCAGGCGGCCGAGGGCGTAGGCGAGGTAGAAGGCGACGGGGAAGGCGCGGCGCTGAGCCAGGACGAACTGGGTCTCGGCCGCGGCCAGGATCTCAATCGCCGAATCGATCCTCTCGGCGGGCGTGTGGTCGCGCAGCTGCGCCAGCGCGGCCAGGCCCTGGTCGGCGAAGGCCTGCAGCAGACCGGCCGTGGTCTCCGCTTCCTCCGCCGCGCTCTCGAGGGAGCGGATGCGGTCCCGGTAGCTGGGCGCGGCGGCGATCAGGCGCAGGCGGAAGACCTGCTGCATGTCGCTGAAGCCGTCGTAGCCGAAGGCCTTGGCGAAGCGCACCATGCTCGAGGGCTGCACCCCCAGCCGGTCGGCGGCCGAGGTCACCGTGGCCAGCGCCAGATCGTCCGGATGGTCCAGGGCGAACTCGGCGATCCGCTTGAGCTGTCCGCTCAGGCTGCCGTAGCGCCCGGCGATCCTGTCCTTCAGGGCGTCGAAGTCGCCGGGCGCGGGCTGCGCTGCTTGGCTGGCGTCGGGCATGGTCCTCCGCTGCGCTCTCCGGTGTTCCGGGCGGTATTGGAGCAAAGGCTTTCCATTTTGACAAGAAAAGAAAATTCCTTCAATCTTAAGATCTAGAAAATCTATTCATCCTTCTAGGGAGGCAGGCGCGCGCCATGACCAAGCGAATCGGCTTTATCGGTGTGGGGTTGATGGGTCACGGAATGGCCAAGAACCTCTTGGAGAAGGGCTTCCCGGTGACAGCCATGGCGCATCGCAATCGGGCGCCCTTGGAGGATCTGATCACCCGCGGCGCCCAGGAGGTTCCCGATCCCAAGACCCTGACCGAGACCTCGGATATCGTGATCACCTGCGTCACCGGGGCGCCTCAGGTCGAGGCCGTGGCCTATGGCGAGGCGGGCATCCTGGCGGCGGCGCGCGCCGGGCTGATCGTGATCGACTGCTCCTCCAGCGAGCCGGCAACCACGGCGAAGCTCGCCGAGGACCTGGCTGCCCGGGACGCGGTTCTGGCCGACGCGCCTCTGGCCCGCACCCCGGTCGAGGCCGAAGCCGGGCGGCTCAACACCATGGTCGGCGCCGACGAGGCGACCTTCGCCGAGATCCGCCCCGTGCTGGAGGCCTTCTGCGAGAACATCTTCCACGTCGCCCCGGTGGGCAGCGGCCACAAGTGCAAGCTGGTCAACAACTTCCTGGCCATGGGCCAGGCTGCCCTGATCGCCGAGGCGCTGGCGGCCTGCGCCGCGACCGGGGTCGAGACCGGCAAGTTCTACGAGGTGGTCTCGGCCGGCGGTGCCAACAGCGGCATCTTCCAGATGATCGTCCCAAAGGCGATGAACGAGGGCGACTTCTCCGGCCTGAAGTTCAGCCTGGCCAACGCGGCTAAGGATCTGCGCTACTATACCCGCATGACCGAGGCCGCCCAGTTGACGGGCAACCTGGGCAACGGCGTGCATCACGCCCTGGTCCAGGGCCTCAACATCGGCTTCGCCGAGGGTTACGTCGGCGACCTGATCCGCGCCCAGGCGAAGCTGAACGGGACCAAGATCCTGGGGGAGTGATCGAGGCATGACCGAGACTCTCGACGGCAAGTGCGCCCTGGTCACCGGCGCGGCCGGGGTGCTGGGCGCGGCGGTGTCGGCGGCCCTGGTCGAGTCCGGCCTGAAGGTCGTGATGCTCGACGTCGCGGCCGACCGCCTGCAGGAGGTCGCGATCGGCCTCGGCCCGGCCGCGCGGCCGCTGGCGCTCGATATCGCCGACGCGCAGGCGGTGGCCGAGGCCTGCGACCGGATCCGCGCCGAGCAGGGCGAGGTCGACGTCCTGGTCAACAACGCCGGCATCCTGTCGAACAACAAGGCGGCGGAGACCGCGCCGGAGGAGTGGCGCCGGGTGATGGGCGTCAACCTGGACGGGGCCTTCTACCTGGCCCGCGAATGGCTGCCGGCGATGAAGGCCAAGGGCTGGGGCCGCATCGTCAACATCTGCTCCCTGGCGTCCAAGACCGGAGGGCTGACCGCGGGCACGGCCTACAGCACCTCCAAGGGCGGGCTGACCGCGCTGACCCTCTCCCTGGCCCGGGAGTCGGCGGCCTCCGGCGTCACGGTCAACGGCATCGCGCCGGCCTACATCCGCACCCCGATGGTGACCGACCAGCTGACCGAGGCGCAGCGCCAGAAGCTGCTGGCCGAGATACCCGTCGGCCGTTTCTGCGAGGCCGAGGAGGTCGCCCACGTGGTGCGCTTCCTGGTGTCGCCCCTCTCCGGCTTCATCACCGGCGAGATCATCGACATCAACGGCGGCCTCTTGATGGACTAAGGCCGGCTTGCTTGCTCCGAAGGGTCACCCCCTCCCAACCCTCCCCCATCGAGGGGGAGGGCTTAGTTGGGGCGGCGCCCGTTGTCGTCTCCCTCCCCCTTGATGGGGGAGGGTCGGGGAGGGGGTGACCCTCCGATGCTCATGAGTGAGCCCTAGGGAGTCACCACTGCCGGCGCCGAGACGAAGCCGCGGAAGCGGGCGCGGCGCGCGCGCCGGGGTGGCTCGGCCAGTTCGTAGCCAGGGAAGCGTGCAACGAAACGGCCGACGGCGACCTGGCCCTCGAGGCGGGCCAGGCTGAGGCCGGCGCAGACGTGCGGCCCGGCGCCGAAGGCGAGGTGCCGGTTCGGTGCTCTGGCGATGTCGAAGCGGTCGGGGTCCGGAAAGTGCGCCGGGTCGCGGTTGGCCGCGCCGATGCAGAGCGTGATGCGCGTCTCCGCGGGCATCTCGACGTCGCCGATTTCCACGGGCTCGGTGGTGATCCGGTTGCCCAGCTGGTTCGAGCTCTCGAAGCGCAGGACCTCCTCCACCGCCGTCTTGATCAGACCGGGGTCCTCGATCAGACGGCGGCGTTCCCTCGGCCAGGTGGCCAGCGCGACCAGGCCGTTGCCGATCAGGTTGCTGGTCGTCTCGTGGCCGGCGTTGAGGATGAAGATGCAGTTCTGCAGCAGCTCGGTCTCGGTCAGCTGCTCGCCGTCGGCCTCGCCCTGGATCAGCCGCGTCAGCACGTCGCTGCGCGGATCGCCCGGCTTGCGACGCCGCTCTGCCACCAAGCCGCGGAGATAGTCGAGGAAGTCGACGACGGCCGCATTGCCGCGGGCCATGACCTCCTCAGAGATCGTCGCCTCGAGCGCGCCGAGGATCGCCAGGGACCAGCCGCGCAGCGGCCCGCGGTCGGCCTGCGGCACGTCCAGCAGGTTGCCGATGACCTCGACCGGGATGGCGCCGGCGAAGTCGTCGATCAGGTCGAGCCGGCCTTCGTCCTGTGCCCGGTCGAGCAGGCGGTCGACGAGGCGGACCAGGTCCGGCTCCATGCGGGCGATGGCCGCCGGGGTGAGGGCGCCGGCGATCAGCCGCCGGACCCGGGTGTGTAGCGGCGGGTCGTTGAAGACCAGGCTGGTCGTGTGGTGCTCGAACAGCGGCGTCGGGCCGTACTTGGGCCCGAACTCCTTCTTCTTGTCGGAGCTGAAGCGCTTCGCGTCCTTGTAGATCGCGAGCAGGTCGTCGTAGCGAGTCAGGAAGACGGATCCGTCGGCGCAGCGGTGGACCGGATCCCAGGTCCGCAGCGCGTGGTAGGTCGGAAAGGGATCCTCATAGAAGGAGTCCGGCAGCTTCAGCGGATCGAATCTGGCGGCGACTTCCCGCGCGGCGGCGGTCGTATCGCCGCTGGGCGTCGAGGCTGCGCCATGGCCTGAGGGCCGCTTCGGAGGCTTTGCCACGGAACCCGATTGCCTGCTCACAAGAGGGGAGTGAAGGAGGACTCTGTGTTGGGGCGCTTTGGGAGTCAATCCAGGCACCCGGGAACCCCCGGCGGCTGAGCGCTTGCCAAGGCGACAATCATCGCCGTCTGGTCCCGGAATCCCTGCCCAGGAATTGGGCAAGGATTCCGGGTTGCGCAATATATGTGCAAGCTTGGGGCCCGTTCGCGCGCGCACGTTCGCGGACCGAAGGCCGCGAAATCCCAGGCGGCGCGCGGGATCGGAATTGGGTCAGGGCATCCCTGCAGGTTTGGCACGCGGTTTGCGAAAACGCTGGACGCAGGGCGTCTAGGGTTCCGGCCATCGAACGGTGGTGTCTGGTCCGAGAGACGCACTCCGGGGCGGAAAAGTACCCCGGAGCCACGGCGGGCCAAAATCCCGGGAGATCACTGCGAAAGACCTGAGGCTGGCTTCAGGGATCTCCACTCATCCTCGTCGCCGACCTCCGGAACAGAAAAGGTAATTTCTGACCAGGAGCTTGAAGGCGTGGCGACCTGTCTTGATGACCTTGCTTCCGGCACCGAGCGAAGCCCGCAGGTATGGAAGACCTTTCGGCGGCGATGGATTTTGTCGAGCTTGAAAACTTCCGCTAGGCGATGTGTGAACTATTGACAACCTATGCGCGTAGCAACGGAAAAAGGGCGCTGGGCCTCTGCCTGGACAGGCTGGCTGCGGCTCGCCCGTCAGCAACGGAGCGCGACCTTGCCCATGCGGACGGCCCATTGCCGGTCGCGCGATCGGACAGGAGGTTAGGGATGCTGCGAAACTTCATGACGAAGAGCTTTTGGGCCTTGTTGCTCGCCGCCCTCGCGATCACGGCGCAGCCGGCGCTTGCGGCCAAGAAGGACTCCTTCAGGATCGCCTGGTCGATTTATGTCGGCTGGATGCCCTGGGCCTATGCCGCCGAAAAGGGCATCGTCGACAGGTGGGCCGACAAGTACGGCATCTCCATCGAGGTCGTGCAGATCAACGACTACATCGAATCCATCAACCAGTACACGGCTGGCGCCTTCGACGGCTGCGTTATGACCAACATGGACGCGCTCAGCATCCCGGCGGGTGGCGGGCTCGATTCCACTGCGCTGATCATCGGCGACTTCTCAAACGGCAATGACGGTCTGGTGGTCAAGGGCGACGGTGACTTGACCGCGCTCAAGGGCAGGAAGATCAACCTGGTCGAGCTCTCCGTGTCCCACTACCTCCTTGCCCGGGCGCTCGACAGCGTCGCCATGTCCGAGCGTGAGGTGACCGTGGTCAACACCTCGGACGCCGACATGGTGGCCGCCTTCAAGACCGACGAAGTCGAGGCGGTGGTCACCTGGAACCCGCTTCTGAGCGAGGTCGCCGCGGAGCCGGGCGCGAAGCTGCTCTACACCTCGGCCGACATCCCCGGCGAGATCATCGACATGATGGTGGTCAACACCGAGGTGCTGGAGGCCAATCCGGATTTTGGCAAGGCCCTGGTGGGCGCCTGGTACGAGACCATGGGCCTCATGGCCAAGGACGACGACCTCGGCAAAGAAGCCCGCCGTTTCATGGGCGAGAAATCGGGCACCGACCTGGCCGGCTACGAAGCCCAGCTGAGCACGACGCGCATGTTCTACACGCCGGCTGAGGCGGCCGCCTTCGCCCGGAGCGACGACCTGGTCAAGACCATGGACGTGGTCCGCAGGTTCCTCTTCGACCACGGCATCCTGGGCGAGGGGGCGGCAAGCCCGGACCACGTCGGCATGACCTTTCCCTCCGGCAAGACCCTGGGCGACGGCGCCAACACCAAGCTGCGCTTCGATGCCGCCTTCATGACCAAGGCCGCGGAGGGCGAACTCTAGCGCCGCGCGCTCGGCACAGGTGAGATGGCGCGGGCGATTAACCGGCGGCCGGGTCGCTCCGGGCAGATCCTGCTCGGAGCGCTGCCCTTCGTGGTGCTCGCGGCCGCCTATCTTTTCGCCTCCGACGCCCGGCTGGCGGTCAACCCGAACGACAAGCTGCTGCCGTCGCTCGAGAGCTTCGCCGCCGCGATCGACCGCTTCGCCTTCCAACCCGACGCCCGCAAGGGAACCTATCTTCTCTGGGCGGACACCTTGGCCAGCCTGCTGCGCCTTTTCCTCGGCCTCTCGATCGCGACCGCTCTGGCCCTGGTCGCCGGTATCGCGATCGGCCTGCTGCCGATGATGCGTGCCGCCTTCGCGCCGGTGGTCGCGGCGTTGTCGATGGTGCCGCCGCTGGCGGTCCTGCCGATCCTCTTCATCGTCTTCGGCCTGGGGGAGCTGGCCAAGGTTGTGCTGATCGTCTTCGGCGTGACTCCCTTCCTGATTCGCGACCTCTCCTTCACGGTGGCCGCGCTGCCGCGTGAGCAGCTGATCAAGGCCCAGACCCTCGGCGCCTCGAGCTGGCAGATCGTCACCCGGGTCGTGCTGCCGCAGATCCTGCCGCGGCTGATCGGCGCGCTGCGCCTCTCCCTCGGGCCGGCCTGGCTGTTCCTCATTTCCAGCGAGGCCATCGCCGCGACCGAGGGCCTGGGCTACCGGATCTTCCTGGTCCGGCGCTACCTGGCGATGGACGTGATCCTGCCCTACGTGGCCTGGATCACCCTGCTGGCCTTTCTCCTCGACTACCTGCTGCAGCGCCTGTCGCGCAGTGCCTTCCGCTGGCTTCCGGGAGAGCAGAGCCTATGAGCCGGATCTCCATCCGCAATCTCGAGCAGAACTACGGCGCGGTCACGGTCCTGGAGCGGATCAACCTCGACGTCGCCTCTGGCGAGTTCTGCACCATCGTCGGCGCCAGCGGCTGCGGCAAGTCGACCTTCCTGCGGCTGCTGCTCAGCGAGGAGCGGCCGAGCCGTGGCGAGATCCACCTGGACGGCGCCCCGATCTCCGCCGAGCCCTGCGCGGACCGCGGCGTGGTCTTCCAGCGCTACTCGGTCTTCCCGCACCTGACCGTCATGGAGAACCTGATCCTGCCCCTGGAGCTGAGGGCCGCTCCCTTCCTCGGGCGACTCTACGGGCGGTCGCGCCGCGCGGCCCGGGAGCGGGCGGGGCACCTGTTGTCCCGGGTCGGGCTCGACCACGCCCGCGACGCCTATCCCAAGACGCTTTCGGGCGGCATGCAGCAGCGGCTCGCCATCGCCCAGGCCCTAATCCCCAAGCCCAAGGTGCTGCTGCTCGACGAGCCCTTCGGGGCGCTCGACCCGGGAACCCGCCTGCGCATGCACGAGATCCTGCTGGGCCTTTGGGAAGAGGAGAAGATGACCGTCTTCATGGTCACCCACGACCTCAAGGAAGGCTTCATGCTGGGCACCCGGCTCCTGGTCTTCGACAAGCTGCGCTGGGACCCCGACGCGCCCCAGGCCTACGGCGCCACCATCACCTACGACCTGCCGCTGGAGGATCACCGCAAGCCGCCGCCGGCGCTGGTGGCCGAGGCCAAGGCGCCCTGGCAGGCTTCCCGACCCTTGAAGCAAGGATCCGCCGATGTTGCTCGCTGACCCCTTCCGCCGGACCTTCCGCGCGGCCGGCGGTTTCGCTCGGACGCTGCCCGGGCGCCGCCGCCATCATCCGGACTTCGACAAGCTCCAGCTCCAGGGCTGGCGCTCCGCCCTGAAAGAGGCCGAGCTGCCGGAGGACGGCTGGCGGAAGGAGCAGCAGTGGGCGGTTCGGGTCGGCCTGGCCGCGGCCGACAGCATCGAGGACCGCGGCATCTCCACCTTTGCCCGCGGCGAGTTGCCGCACTACGCCGGAATCAACACCTTCCTCAAGGCGCCCTATGTCGAGGACGTCGCCCGGGTCGGCGACTACGACGCGGCGGTCCTGGGCGTGCCCTTCGACGGCGGCACGACCTACCGCCCCGGGACCCGCTTCGGGCCCCAGGGCATCCGGCGCATCTCGGCCCTCTACACGCCCTACAACTACGAGCTGGGCGTCGACCTGCGCGAGCAGATGACGCTCTGCGACCTGGGCGACGTCTTCACCATCCCGGCCAACATCGAGAAGACCTTCGACCAGATCTCGCGCGCCGTGAGCCACGTCTTCTCCGCGGGCGCGCTGCCGCTGATCATGGGCGGCGACCACTCGATCGGCTTCGCCACGCTGCGCGGCATCGCCCAGTGCACCTCCAAGAAGATCGGCATCGTCCACTTCGACCGCCACGCCGACATCCAGGAGAAGGACCTGGACGAGCGCATGCACACCACGCCCTGGTTCCACGCCACCAACATGGAGAACGTGCCGGCGACCAACCTGGTGCAGATCGGCATTGGCGGCTGGCAGGTGCCGCGCGAGGCGGTGGCCGAGGCGCGCAAGCGCGACACCACCATCATCTCCATGGCCGACGTCGAGCGCCTGGGCCTGGACAAGGTGGCCGAGATCGCCCTGGAGACGGCCTGGAAGGACGCCGACGCGGTCTACCTCAGCTTCGACATCGACAGCGTCGACTGCGGCTTCGTGCCCGGCACCGGCTGGCCGGAGCCCGGCGGCTTCCTGCCGCGCGAGGCCCTGAGCCTGGTCAGCAAGGTCGCCGCCGAAGGCATCTGCGGGATGGAGGTGGTCGAGGTCTCGCCGCCCTACGACACCTCCGACATCACCTCGCTCTTCGCCACGCGGGTCATGGTCGACGTGCTGGGCAGCCTGGTCGCCCACGGCAAGCTCGGCGCCCACAAGGACCTCATCGACAGGCCGGTCGACTTCTCGGCCGAGGGAGGGTGAGGGCCATGGCGACCGGAACCAAGGGGTCTAACGGCAGTGGACAGGGGCCGCTCGGTCACAACCATCCGCCGGACCAAGAGCACCTGCATTCCCATCCGCACGGCGAGCCGCCGGCGGCGACCGGCCGCTCGTGGGACGATGACTCTCTGCTGGCGGATGCCTTGATGGAAGGCTTCGACGCGGCCGAGGACAAGGCGAGCTTCCTGCGCGTGGCGCGCATCCCCTCGCAGCTCTCGGGGCGCGACGGCGAGGTGCTGCGCCTGGTCGACGTCGAGCTGCGCCGGGCCTATCAGGTCGCGACCGCCTCGCCGGGCTTCAACGCGCAGGGCCTCGTCTACCTGCCCTTTCCGGCCAGCATGATCCGCGAGCGCGCCACGATGGTTTTCGTCTACGTCTCGCTGCGCGAGCGGCGCGACGTCGACCTCGGAGAGATGGTTCAGATTCTGAAGGAGGAGGAGGAGCGGGGAGCGGGCTAGACGCCATTCCCGGCGCGCCGGAGTGCGCCAAGACGTGGCCTCCAGGCGCGCGGACGCACCTGGAGGCCGAGAGGCATCAGCTGTGCAACATCAGCCTCTAGCGGACGTTGCCATCCGCGCACTCCAGGCAATACGTCGTGCCGTGCCGGCCGTCAACGCAATCAAGAGCGGCCAGGCGAGGCTTTCAGAATACAATAACGCGCAAGTCATATTGTCTTGGGCGCTGGTGTTCTTTTGCCAATTGATTGTAAGTGGCGGTCAATTCTATTGAATATAGTGCGTTTTATTTCATTGATGCTTGACATGCTCGGCAGGGCTTTCGCAGAATGTTGCGGTGCAACATCAACGTCTAGCGGAGTGTGAGCAATGAAATCCGTGACAAGGGGGGCTATAGCGGCCGCGGCCCTGGCCGCCGCCGTAACCGGCAGTCCGGCCGTTCGGGCTGCCGACGACGTCATCAAGGTCGGGGTCCTGCATTCGCTGTCCGGCACCATGGCGATCTCGGAGACCACTTTGAAGGACACCGTCCTGATGATGGTCGACGATATCAACCGCAGCGGCGGGCTGCTCGGCAAGAAGGTCGAGGCCGTGGTGGTCGATCCGGCCTCCGACTGGCCGCTCTTTGCCGAGAAGGCGCGCGAGCTGCTGGAGAAGGAGAAGGTCGCCGCGGTCTTCGGCTGCTGGACCTCGGTGTCCCGCAAGTCGGTGCTGCCCGTCTTCGAGGAGCTGAACGGTCTGCTGTTCTACCCGGTGCAGTACGAAGGCGAGGAGAGCTCGCGCAACGTCTTCTACACCGGCGCCGCGCCGAACCAGCAGGCGATCCCGGCGGTCGAGTACCTGATGAGCGAGGACGGCGGCGGCGCGGAACGCTTCGTGCTGCTCGGCACCGACTACGTCTATCCGCGCACGACCAACAAGATCCTGCGGGCCTTCCTGAACGCCAAGGGCATCACCGACGCCGACATCATGGAGAACTACACGCCCTTCGGGCATTCCGACTGGCAAACCATCGTCGCCGAGGTGAAGGCCTTCGCCTCCCAGGGCAAGAAGACCGCCGTGGTCTCGACCATCAACGGCGACGCCAATGTGCCTTTCTACAAGGAACTGGGCAATCAGGGCATCGCCGCCGAGGAGATCCCGGTCGTCGCCTTCTCGGTCGGGGAAGAGGAACTGGCCGGTCTCGACACCGGGCCGCTGGTCGGTCACCTCGCGGCCTGGAACTACTTCATGAGCGTCGAGTCCAAGGCCAACGACGCCTTCATCGAGCAGTGGCACGCCTTCATCGGCGACAGCAAGCGGGTCACCAACGATCCCATGGAAGCGACCTACATCGGCTTCCGGATGTGGGCCCAGGCGGTCAAGCAGGCCGGCTCGACCGACGTCGACGCGGTGCGCCAGGCCATGTACGGCCAGACGGTGCCGAACCTCACCGGCGGCACGGCGGTGATGAACGTGAACCATCACCTGTCCAAGCCGGTGCTGATCGGCGAGATCCAGGACGACGGCATGATCGAGACGGTCTGGTCGACCGATGCCGAGGTGCCCGGCGATGCCTGGAGCGACTACATCCCGGAAAGTGCCAAGCTCACCGCCGACTGGACCTACCCCTGGGTCTGCGGCAACTGCGAGGCGCCGACCTACGCCTTGAACTGAAGTCTGTCCACCGAGGAAGGCGGGTCCCCGGACCCGCCTTCGCGTCCGCCCCGGACCCGGAGATCCCCCGATGCCCTTCGGCCGCCTGGCTCGCAGCCTCCTGTTCCTCGCCGTGACGGCTGTGCTGCTGCTGCCGTCCGCGGCCGTGGCGGATCTGGCGATCGACTTGGAGGGCCTGGCGGAGAAGTCCAACGAGGCCAAGGCGGCGGCCGTTGAACGCCTGGCGGCCGGTGGCGAGGAGCGGGCGGTCGCGGTCCTCCAGGCCTATCTCAGCGGCCGCTTGTTCCGGACCAAGGACGAGGGCCGTTTCGTGATCGCTACGCGCAGCGGCGGTGACTACCTCATCGCCGATGCGGTCACCGGCGCGGCGCTGGGCGCGGTCGGAAAGCGCGCGCTGCGCAAGATCCGCATCAACAACCGCCTGCGCCAGCTGGTGAAGGGCAAGCTGGGGTCGCTGACGCTCGGCAGCCCAGACCCGGCCGCGCGGATCCGGGCCGCGGACGCCGTCTTCCGAAGCACGCGGGCCGAGATGATCCCGGCTCTGAAGGCGGCGCTGGAGCGCGAAGATGATGCCGCGGTCGCCGCGCGGCTGCGCCGGGCCCTGGCCGCGACCGAGCTCGCGAGATCCGACGACACGGAGACCCGCATCGCCGCCCTGCGGTCGCTGGCGGATTTCGTCGATCCCGAGGTCCGTGCCCTCGTGGCCGCGGCGGCCGGCTCGCCGGCGGCGCCCGAGATCCGAGCGGCCGCCCGGGAAACCCTCGCTGCGATCGAGCGGGGTCTGGCCTTCAACGGGTTCCTCGCCAATGTCTTCCAGGGCGTCAGCCTGGGCTCGGTGCTGCTGCTGGCGGCGATCGGCCTGGCCATCACCTTCGGGGTCATGGGCGTGATCAACATGGCCCACGGCGAGATGGTGATGCTGGGCGCCTACACCACCTTCGTCGTGCAGGAGGTCTTCCGCGCCGCCGCGCCCGGCTTGTTCGATTTCTCATTGCTGGTCGCAGTGCCGGCCGCCTTCCTGGTCACCGCGGCGATCGGCGTCGGCATCGAGCGCGGCGTCATCCGCTTCCTCTACGGCCGGCCCCTTGAGACGCTGCTCGCGACCTGGGGCCTCAGCCTGATCCTGCAACAACTCGTGCGCAGCGTCTTCGGTCCGACCAACCGGGAGGTCGGCAATCCGAGCTGGATGAGCGGCGCCTGGGAGGTCGCGGGCGGCCTGACGCTGACCTACAACCGGATCTGGATCATCGTCTTCGCGCTGGTGGTCTTCGCGCTTCTGGTCCTGCTGATCCGCTACAGCCGCTACGGCCTTCAGATGCGGGCGGTGACCCAGAACCGGGCCATGGCGTCCTCCATGGGCATCCGTACCGGCTGGGTCGACGCCATGACCTTCGGCCTGGGCTCGGGCATCGCCGGCATGGCCGGGGTCGCACTCAGCCAGATCGACAACGTCAGCCCCAACCTTGGCCAGAGCTACATCATCGACAGCTTCATGGTCGTCGTCTTCGGCGGAGTCGGCAACCTCTGGGGCACCCTGGTCGGGGCCCTGTCGCTCGGGCTGGCGAACAAGTTCCTGGAGCCCTACGCCGGCGCCGTGCTCGGCAAGATCCTGGTGCTGGTGGCGATCATCCTCTTCATCCAGAAACGCCCGCGCGGCCTCTTCGCGCTGCGCGGCCGGGCGCTGGAGGCCTAGGCCATGCTGCTCTCCGGCGACCACGGCCGCCTGCTCTCGCCGCTCGGGGTCAAGGTCACCCTCGGGGTGCTGCTGGCGGTGAGCGTGCTGGTGCCGGTGCTGAACCTGGCCGTGCCGGAAGGCTCGTCGCTTCACGTGCCCTCCTATCTGGTCGCCCTGCTCGGCAAGTACCTCTGCTTTGCGCTGCTCGCCCTCAGCGTCGATCTGGTCTGGGGCTTCTGCGGCATCCTCAGCCTGGGCCACGGCGCTTTCTTCGCCCTGGGTGGCTACGCCATGGGCATGCACCTCATGCGCCAGATTGGCGAGCGCGGGGTCTACGGTCATTCGGTCCTGCCCGACTTCATGGTCTTTCTGAACTGGCAGGAGCTGCCCTGGTACTGGTACGGCTTCGACTCCTTTCCCTTCGCCCTGCTGATGGTGCTGCTGGTGCCGGGGCTCCTGGCGCTGGTCTTCGGCTGGCTCGCCTTCCGATCGCGGGTCACCGGCGTCTACCTCTCGATCATCACCCAGGCGATGACCTTTGCGCTGATGCTCGCCTTCTTCCGCAACGACATGGGCTTCGGCGGCAACAACGGCCTGACCGACTTCAAGGACCTGCTGGGCTTCAGTCTGCGGTCCGACGCCACCCGCGCCGGCCTTTTCGCCGCCTCCGCCCTTGCCCTGGCCCTGGGCTATCTGCTCTGCCGCTGGATCGTCTGCTCCAAGGTCGGCCGCGTGCTGGTCGCGATCCGCGACGCCGAGAGCCGGGTGCGCTTCCTCGGCTACCGGGTCGAGCGCTACAAGCTCTTCGTCTTCGTCCTCTCGGCCATGCTGGCCGGGCTCGCCGGCGCGCTCTACGTACCCCAGGTCGGTATCATCAATCCCGGCGAGTTCTCGCCAGCCAACTCGATCGAGATCGTGATCTGGGTCGCCGTCGGCGGCCGCGGCTATCTGCACGGCGCGATCCTGGGCGCCGTCTTGGTGAACTATGCCAAGACCTATCTGACCGGCGCCGCACCCGAGATCTGGCTGTTCTTCCTCGGCGGGCTCTTCATCGCCGTCACCGTCTTCCTGCCCAGGGGCATCGTCGGTTCCCTCGGCGGGCTGCGCGACCGCCTTCCGCTCTCGGGTCTGAGACAAGCGCCAGGGGAGGCAGGCGGATGAGCCAAGCTTTGCCCCTGATCGATGAACCGATCCCCGGGCCGACCGGCGCGCCGGCCGAGGCGGCGGCGGATACTATCCTCTACATGGATGGTGTGACCGTCAGCTTCGACGGCTTCAAGGCCCTGAACAACCTCAGCCTCTACGTGCTGGCCGGCGAGCTGCGCGCGATCATCGGCCCGAACGGCGCAGGCAAGACCACGATGATGGACGTCATCACCGGCAAGACCCGGCCGGCCTCGGGCCAGGTCTTCTTCGGCGGGGACGTCGACCTCACCCGGCTCGACGAGGCCGCCATCGCCAACCTGGGGATCGGCCGCAAGTTCCAGAAACCGACGGTCTTCGAAAGCCAGAGCGTCTTCGACAACCTGGAGCTGGCGCTGAAGGGACCGCGCGGTGTCTTCGCCGGGTTGTTCGGTGGGCTGAATGGTGCCCAGCGCGAACGCATCGACGAAGTCTTGACGCGCATCGCCCTCAGCGAGCTGCGCGCCCGGCTGGCCGGAAGCCTCTCGCACGGTCAGAAGCAGTGGCTGGAGATCGGCATGCTCCTGATGCAGGACCCGGAGCTGCTTCTGGTCGACGAGCCGGCCGCGGGCATGACCGACGCCGAGACCGCCAAGACCGCGGAGATGCTGCAGGAGATCGCCCGCGCGCACTCCGTCGTCGTGGTCGAGCACGACATGGAGTTCATCCGCGCCCTCGACTGCCACGTCTCGGTGCTGCACGAGGGCGCGGTCCTGGCCGAGGGTTCTCTGGCGCACCTCCAGGACGACCCCCGGGTCATCGAAGTCTATCTCGGCCGCTAGGACGCTATGCTGCAGGTCCGGGACATCAATCTCTTCTACGGCGCCAGCCAGGCCCTGCGCGGGGTCAGCCTGAGCGCGGCCAAGGGCGAGGTGACCTGCGTCCTGGGCCGCAACGGCGTCGGCAAGACCAGCCTGCTGCGCGCCATCGCCGGCCAGCAGCCGGTCAGGGCGGGCAGCATCCTCTGGGAAGACGAGGCGCTGGGCCGCCTGCCGCCCCACGCGCGGGCGCGCCGCGGCATCGCCTACGTCCCGCAGGGGCGGGAGATCTTTCCGCTGCTCACGGTCGAGGAGAACTTGCGCAGCGGCTACGCCGCGCTGCCGCGGGAGCGGCGCCGGATCGAGGCCGAGATCTTCCAGCTCTTCCCGGTGCTGAAGGACATGTTGCGGCGGCGCGGCGGGGATCTCTCCGGCGGCCAGCAGCAGCAGCTCGCGATCGCCCGGGCCCTGGTGATGCGCCCTCGGCTGCTGGTGCTGGACGAGCCGACCGAGGGCATCCAGCCCTCGATCATCAAGGACATCGAGCGCGTGATCCGCCTGCTGGCCGAGCGCGGCGACATGGCCATCCTCCTGGTCGAGCAGTACTTCGAGTTCGCGCGGGACCTGGCCGACAGCTACGCGGTGATGGACCGGGGCGAGATCGTGCTCGCCGGTCGCGCCGCCGACATGGTGGAAGCGGATGTCCGTCGCAGCATCGCCGTCTGAGCCGCTGGCTGGCTCCGCCGAGGCCAAGGTCGTGCCGCTGCGGCGCGGCGCGGTCGAGGGCGAGGCTCGGGTCGCCGTGCGCGCGGAGTCCGGCGTGACCCGCCTGGCCGCGCTGCACCAGCGCGATCCCCTTAGCCTTCGGCTGCCGCGGCCGGGGCGGGGCGACATCCTGGAGGCCTGCATGATCACCACGTCCGGCGGGCTGGTCGGCGGCGACCGCCTGACCGTCGAGGTGGAGGCGGGGGCCGGGGCGCGGCTGCGGGTCTATCCGCAGGCCGCCGAAAAGGTCTACCGCTCCCTCGGCGCCGACAGCCGGGTGACGGTCACGCTGACGGCAGCGGCGGAGACCTGGCTGGAGTGGCTGCCGCAGGAAACCATCCTCTTCGACGGCGCCCGCCTGCGGCGCCGGACCGAGCTGCGGCTGGTGCCGGGTGCGCAAGTCTTCGCCGGGGAGTTCCTGGTCTTCGGCCGGCGCGCCTCCGGCGAGCGCCTATCACGCGGCCTGATCCACGACGCCTGGCGGGTGTGTTGCGGCGGAGATTTGGTCTGGGCCGATGCCCTCCATGCCGAGGGCGATCTCGCCCGGCCCCTGGCCTCGACCGCCTGCCTCGGAGGTGTGACGGCCTGCGCCAGCCTGATCTACGCGGCCGAGGACGCGCCGGCGCACCTCGACGGACTGCGCGCGCTACTGCCGGCGGACGAAGTCGGATCGCGCCAGGCGCTGACGACGGTCAACGGCCTGGTCGTCGGCCGCTTCCTCGGCGAGGCCCTGGCGGTCCGCCACGCCTATGGCGCCTTCTGGGCGGCGGCGCGGGCGCGCCTAGCGGGCCTGCCGGCGGCGCTGCCACGGCTCTGGCACCTGTGATCCGAAGGGACGCGAAGACGAAGGGGAGAAGAAGGTGAACCTGACACCGCGGGAAAAGGACAAGCTGCTGGTCGCGGTCGCCGCGATGGTCGCGCGCAACCGCCTGGAGCGAGGCTGCAAGCTGAACCATCCGGAGGCGATCGCCTTGATCTCGGACTACGTGGTCGAAGGCGCGCGCGACGGCCGCTCGGTGGCCGAGTTGATGCGCGACGGCGGGACGGTGCTTGGCCGCGCGCAGGTCATGGAGGGCGTTGCCGAGATGATCCACGAGATCCAGGTCGAGGCGACCTTCCCCGACGGCACCAAGCTGGTGACCGTGCACCAGCCGATCCGCTAGGGGAGGTGGAAACGATGATTCCCGGCGAGATCATGGTCGCCGACGGCGACATCCAGATCAACGAAGACCGGCCGAGCCTGACGTTGTTGGTCGAGAACAGCGGCGACCGTCCGATTCAGGTCGGCTCCCACTATCACTTCTACGAGACCAACGCGGCGTTGGTCTTCGACCGCGAAAGGGCGCGGGGCCATCGCCTGGACATCCCCGCCGGCACGGCGGTGCGCTTCGAGCCCGGGCAGAGCCGCGAGGTGACGCTGATCCCCTACGCCGGCACCCGCGAGGTCCACGGCTTCAACGCCCGGATCAACGGGCCGCTCGACGGCCCTCCGGACGCTGGGGAGGGCTGAGGCCATGCCGCAGAGACTGGACCGCGCGGCCTATGCCGCCATGTACGGCCCGACCACCGGCGATCGCGTTCGCCTGGCCGACACCGACCTGATCGTCGAGGTCGAGGAGGACCGCACGATCTACGGCGAGGAGGTCAAGTTCGGCGGCGGCAAGGTGATCCGCGACGGCATGGGCCAGTCCCAGGCGAGCCGGGTCCAGGGCGCGGTCGACACCGTGATCACCAACGCCCTGATCCTCGACCACTGGGGCATCGTGAAGGCCGACGTGGGCCTGAAGGATGGCCGGATCGCGGCCATCGGCAAGGCTGGCAACCCCGACGTCCAGCCGGGCGTCGACATCGTCGTCGGCCCGGGGACCGAGGCCATCGCGGGTGAGGGCCGCATCCTCACCGCCGGCGGGATCGACGCGCACATCCACTGGATCTGCCCGCAGCAGATCGAGGACGCGCTTTACTCCGGCGTCACCACCATGCTGGGCGGCGGCACCGGCCCGGCCGAGGGCACCAACGCTACCACGGCGACGCCCGGGCCCTGGCACCTCGGCCGCATGCTGCAGGCGGCAGAGGGCTTCTCCATGAACCTCGGCTTCTTCGGCAAGGGCAACGCCTCCAAGCCGGAGGCCCTGCTGGAGCAGATCCGGGCCGGGGCCTGCGCCCTCAAACTGCACGAGGACTGGGGCACCACGCCCTCCGCCATCGACACCTGCCTCGCCGTGGCCGAGGAGACCGACATCGGGGTCGCCATCCACACCGACACCCTCAACGAGTCCGGCTTCGTCGAGAACACCATCGCTGCCTTCAAGGGCCGGACCATCCACGCCTTCCATACCGAGGGCGCGGGCGGCGGCCACGCGCCCGACATCATCAAGGTCTGCGGCGAGGCCAACGTCCTGCCCTCCTCGACCAACCCGACCCGGCCCTTCACGGTCAACACGGTCGACGAGCACCTGGACATGCTGATGGTCTGCCATCACCTGGACCCCAAGATCCCCGAGGACCTGGCCTTCGCCGAGAGCCGCATCCGCCGCGAGACCATCGCCGCCGAGGACATCCTGCACGACCTCGGCGCCTTCTCGATGATCGCTTCCGACAGCCAGGCCATGGGCCGGGTCGGCGAGGTGATCATCCGGACCTGGCAGACCGCGGACAAGATGAAGAAGCAGCGCGGCGCCCTGCCGGAGGAGGCCGGCGACAACGACAACTTCCGGGTCAAGCGCTACCTCGCCAAGTACACCATCAACCCGGCGCTGACCCACGGCATCGCCGACGCGGTCGGCTCGGTTGAGGCCGGAAAGCTGGCCGACCTGGTGCTCTGGAAGCCGATGTTCTTCGGGGTCAAGCCGGACCTGGTGCTGAAGTGCGGGACCATCGCGGCGGCGGCGATGGGCGATCCCAACGCCTCGATCCCGACGCCGCAGCCGGTGCACTACCGCCCGATGTTCGCCGGCTTCGGCGGCGCGATGACGGCCAGCGCCGTGACCTTCGTCTCCAAGGCGGCGGCCGAGTCCGATGTCGGTGGGCAGCTCGGCCTGAGCCGTCCCGTCCTGCCGGTCTCGGGCATCCGCAGCGTGACCAAGACGGACATGGTGCTGAACGACCTCACGCCGCGGATCGAGGTGGATCCCGAGACCTACGAGGTCCGTGCCGACGGCGAGCTCCTAACCTGCGAGCCGGCCGTGGTGCTGCCCCTGGCCCAGCGCTACTTCCTGTATTGAGGCGGCGATGCTGAGAGCGACCGCGGTGCGCGAGGCGGGAAGCTGGTCTCCGGCGGAGGCCCGCGACGCCGTGCTTCTGGACTACGACGCCCGCCACCGTCGCCGCATCCTCCTGGGTGGGCGCCGCGGCCTCGAGGTCCTGCTCGACCTGCCGCGGGCGGTGGCCCTGCGCGACGGCGACGGCCTGGTCCTGGAGGACGGCGGCATCGTCGCGGTCGAGGCGGCGCCCGAGCGCCTGCTCGAGGTGCGCGCCGGGCCGGGCGCCGACCTGCTGCGCATCGCCTGGCACCTCGGCAACCGACACCTGCCGACCCAGCTGCTGGGCGACGCGCTTCGGATCCGCGAGGACCACGTGATCCGCGATCTGCTCGACGGCCTGGGCGCAGAGATCCGCTCGGTCGAGGCACCCTTCGATCCCGAAGGCGGCGCCTACGGTCACGGCCGGGTCCAGGGGCACGGCACCAACGGTGCAGGACATCATCACCATGACTGACGCTGCGCTCTACCGCCTGATGACCTGGCTGTCGCCGGCCTATCCCGTGGGCGCCTTCAGCTATTCCCACGGCCTGGAGTACGCGGTCGAAGAGGGCCGGGTCCGGGACGCCGGGTCCCTGCGCCTCTGGCTGACCGACCTGCTCCAACTCGGCTCGGGGCGTAACGACGCGATCCTCTTCCGCCATGCCTTCGAGGCCGCCGAAGACCTGGTGGCCCTGCGCGAGGTCGCCGAGCTGGCCGCCGCCTTCGTCGCGTCGTCGGAACGGCATCTGGAGACCACCGCCCAGGGCCGCGCCTTCCTTGAGGCGACCTGCGACGCCTGGCCCTGCCGGGCCCTGGACCGGCTCCGCGAAGCGTGGCCGGGACCGCTGGCCTACCCGGTCGTGGTGGCGGTGGCGGCCGTGGGCCACGGCCTGGCCTTGGCACCGAGCCTGCAAGCCTATCTTCAGGGCTTCGCCGCCAACATCGTCTCGGCCGGCGTGCGGCTGATCCCTCTCGGTCAGAGCGACGGTCAGCGGGTCATCGCCGCCTTGGAGCCGCCGATCGTCGCGACCCTGGAGGCCACCCTGACCGCTCCGCTGGAGGATCTCGGCGGTGCCGCGATCCTGGCCGACCTGGCCGCCATGAAACACGAAACCCAGTACACGAGGTTGTTCCGCTCATGACTGCTTCCACTTCAGGCCCCTTGCGGGTCGGCATCGGCGGGCCCGTCGGCTCCGGCAAGACGGCCCTGATGGACGCGCTCTGCAAGGCGCTGGCGCCGCGCTTCGACATCGCCGCTATCACCAACGACATCTATACCCGCGAGGACGCGGAGTTCCTGACCCGCTCGGGCGCCCTGCCGCCGGAGCGCATCCTCGGTGTCGAGACCGGCGGCTGCCCGCACACGGCGATCCGCGAGGACGCCTCGATCAATTTGGCGGCCCTGGCCGACCTGAATGAACGTTTCCCGGCGCTGGACGTGGTGCTGATCGAATCCGGCGGCGACAACCTGGCAGCGACCTTCAGCCCGGAGCTGGCCGACCTCACCATCTATGTCATCGACGTGTCGGCCGGTGACAAGATCCCGCGCAAGGGCGGACCGGGCATCACCCGCTCGGACCTGCTGGTGATCAACAAGACCGACCTCGCCCCTCTGGTGGGCGCGAGCCTCGAGGTCATGGACCGGGACGCGCGGAAGATGCGCGGCGAGCGCCCCTTCGTCTTCGCCCAGGTCAAAGCGGGCCAGGGCGTGCCCGAAATCGCCGCCTTCATCCGGAGGCTGGGCGGGCTCGAGCCCGGGGCGGCGCCTTCGGCAGCCTAGCGAAGGCGGCCGCCCTGAGCCGCGCTCCGCGCTCGACATCGAGCCGGTCGAGGAGCGCCTTGAACCTCGGGTGCGCGCGCAGCGGATCGATGTCGTCGTCCTGCGCCATCCATTGCGCCAGATGGCGTTGCCATTCCGGGGTGGAGCGGAAGGCCTGCTCCAGGCGATCCATTGCCGTGGTCGCTTCGCCGAGAAGCGCATGGGTGCGCGTCACGTTGTAGTGGGCCAGAGAATCGTCCGGGCCGATCATGATCGCCCGCGTCGCCCAGTCCTTCGCGCGCGTCCTTTGTCCAAGCCTGGCCAGGAGGGCGCTGCCGAAAGCCAGGGCCCCCGCGTTATCGGGATGAGTCTCGATCGCTGCCTCGACCCGCTCGAGGCAGCGCCGCGCGGCCGAGTCGGAGTCTTCCCGGCGATTCAGGAATCTGTACTCCGAGGCCAGTAGCCCGGCAGAGCGATAGTCGTTCGGTCGCAAGGCCGCCGCGCGCTCGAAGAGCGCAGCCGCTTTCTCGTGGCGGCCTTGAAGGCGGCAGTTCAGGGCATAGAAGAAATGGGCTTCGTGGAGATCCGGCGCGAGGCTCAAGGCGCGCTCAAACTCGGAGGTCGCCTCGGCGAAGCGGCCGTCCGCGAAGAGCACCAGACCCCTGACGGCACGGGCTTCGGCCAGGTTCGGATCCAGCTCCAAGGCCCGCAGACTGTTCGCCACGCTGCTCTCGTAGGCGACGGCCGGATCGCTCATCGACAGATAGGCCTCGCAGGCGGCGAGGGCGGCGAAAGCGCGGGCATAGCGCGGGTCGAGCTCGACCGCCTTGGCGAACATCTTCCGGGCGATGCGCAGGCCGTGGGTTTCGAGTCCCCGCAGATAGAAGGAGCGTCCCATCAGATAGTACTGATAGGCGTCCACGTTCTTGGTCGCATGGCTGGTGATGACCGCCAGTTCCTCCGGCAGCAGTTTCACCTTGAGGGCCTGGACGATGCTCTCCGCGATCTCGTCCTGCAGGGCGAAGATGTCTTCCAGGCTGCGGTCATAGCGCGCGGCCCAGATCTGGCCGCCGGTTGCGCCGTCTACCAGCTGCGTGGTGATCCGGACCCGGCCCGCGGCTGCGCGCACGCTGCCTTCGAGGATGTGGCCGACCCTCAGCTCCCCTGCGGCCTCCTGCACCGCCACGGCCTTGCCCTTGAAGACGAAGGCGCTGTGCCGGGAGGCCACGAAGAGGCCCGACACTCGCGACAGGTCCGTGATGATGTCCTCGGTCAGGCCGTCGGCCAGGTAGTCCTGCTCGGGGCCCTTGCCGATGTTCGCGAAGGGAAGCACCGCGATCGAAGGCTTGTCCGGCCCTTCGCGCGGAAAGCGATCGGCGGCTGCGTCGCTGTCGGATTTCTGGGGATCTCCGTACCTTTCCGCTTCTCTTGGGGCCTCGTCGGCGCGCCGGTTGCGGATCGACTGATAAAGCGCCAGCGTCTCGGGCTCCGGCGTCACGGCCAGTTCCCGTGACAGACGGCCGCGCAGGCTGTCGAAGAGCTTCAGCGCCTGCGGCCGCTCGCCACGCTCGGCGTGCACCCGCATCAGCGTGCGGCAGGCGGCCTCCTGCAGCGGGTCGAGCGACAAGAGCCGCCGCGCGGCGCCGATCGCGCTTTCGCGCTGGCCGGCGTCGAGCGCTTGCGCCATGAGCCGAGTCAAGGCTTCGGTCGCCAGGCCACGCAGCCGCACCCGCTCGACCTGCAGCCAGTCCTCGAAGCTCGCATCGCGCACCTGCAGGCCGTCCAGCAGATCGCCCCGATAGAGCGATGCCGCCTGCTCGATCGACTCCGCGCCGGGTTCGGACAGCAGGCTTTCGAACCTGCCGGTGTCGACCCATACGGCGTCGCGCTTCAGCGTTACCGTCTGACGGGTCGTGATCAGCGGCTCGACCGTCAAGGGCTCGAGGCAGCGCCGTAAGCGCAGGACGGCCTGCTTCAAGCTGTCGCGGGCCTGCTTGTCGCCGCTCTCCGACCAAAGCAGGGCCGCCAGCTTTTCGCGTGCAAAGGCGACGCCGGGCGAGACCGCCAGGAAGCCCAGCAGAGCGCGATCCTTCTGGCCCGAGAGCTGAATGCTATCCCCGGTCGGCGATTGGACCTCGAAGCCGCCGAGCAGGGATATCTTCAGGACGGGCAGACTCGGTTCGTCACGCATGACGCACCCCCTTCCATCTCGGCGCCGATCGTGCCAGTGATCGGGCGAAAAGGATCTTCTTCTGTCCCGCCAATTTCAGCCGGTTGTCCGGCCTCAGAGTTTTCTGGGTGCAGCGTAGTAGCAAAGCCCGACGGCAGACGTGCGCTTTGCCACAGGGAGGACTTTGCCGTTCGATGCCGTCGCCGAAATCTGGCTTCGGCTGCATTCCAGGGCGCCTCTGTCGAATTACCGCCGCCTTTCCGATCAGCCCCGCCGAAGATTCACGCCAACCGACTTAAGTGCTCGCGTTCATCAATCTGAAGTAGTGATCCAAACTCCTGAAGGAGGAGCACGATGTCAATGACCCGACCCATATCGATGATCATCTCCGCGATCTTGATCTCCGCGTCATCTCTGGCCTCGGCCGGGGAGTTCGAGATCAACAAGAACGCCGTCACCCTTGGCGGAAAGAAGTTCTTTCGCTACAGCGCTCAGGAAGTTTCCCTCGGTGATTGGGGCAGGAAGCGGAACCCGGTCGTCGGCAAGCGCGGTCTCGACCGCGTGGACAGCCTCAGGCCGGCCCTCAAGGGAAACGTCAAGAAGAGCGGCCTTTACACGGCCAAGAACGTCACTAAGAGCGCCTTGAACGTGAAGGGCAGCTTCTCCGTTCCGACCGACGCCTGGGGGCTGGAAGGAGACGACTTTTTTGAGCTCGTGAAGGAGAAGCGCTGCAAGTTTCGCGAAGTGCACGTCGAGAACCTCTCGAAGCTGGCAAAGGAGATCAACGAGAAGAAGCGTTGGATCAACGCGATGAAGGAGCACAACGATGCCCGGGTGGTGACCAGCGCGATCTACGTCACGGAATGCCGGCTGACGCAGGAGATGATCGCGAGGCACCAAGGCAAGTTCAACGGCCTCCTGAAAGGCCAGAAACTCGAGATCGTGTCCGATGCCGCGTTGGAGAAGTCCGACGTGATCGAAATCCCGTCCCGGGCGGTGATCGCCTACGCGCTGCACGCGCCCAAGTGGGACAAGAAACAGAAGAAGAACAGGACCAAGATCGTGTCCTGGACGCCGGACAAGAAGGGTTTCAAGTAGTCCGGTCCCTGGAGCTCCACCTCGGGCGGACGGTCTGAGGATCGAGAGCGGCATGATCCTCTGAAGGAACGCTCTTCGGGCGCCATATCTCGACGCGATGGAAGCGTCCAGGATCCAACGGCCGCCGGTCCGAGCCCGGCGGCCGTTTCTCGCGCCCGGCAGGTCCTCGTGCAAAGCGGTCCGGTGCCGGCCGTATCCGAGCCGATTTAACGCTCCTTTTCCGATCCGCACGACGCGCGATTCACGCTGCGCGTCTTAGCGTCTAAGTCCGTCCATTTGCGAATTCCGGACGCGAGGCGGCCTGAACTCTCTTGATGGAGCGATGTGTCATGAACAATTCCCACAGGGCTCCGCCGTCCTTCGAGGAGACCTATCCCCAGTACCCCTTTGCCGAATTGGTTCGGCTGGGGGTCGCCCTGGCCGCGTTTATCGCCCGCCACCGCAGAAATCCGAAAGGAGAGACGTCATGGCGAAGGGCAGAGACCGCTATGCAGAGCCCCGCCGGCCGCAGGGCGGCGGCGGGCTCTGGACCAGCGAGGAGTTCGTGTTCGGGCTGACCGGCGGCGCTGCCGCGCTGACCGAGCGGCGCGATACCCGCTATCGGAAGCTCCGGCGCTAGCGCACATCCCGATCGGACGCCCTCGCGTCTGGCCGGGAGCCGTGCTTTGAAACGTCGCAAAAAACGCCATTGCAACCCGCCAGCTGAGTTTCGAAGCGGGTCCATCTGATCGTGTAAGGCCTTAGGTGGTAGGGCCAGGGCGTCGCGGCCGACCGAAGGCCGCGGCGCATTCAGGCGTGGCCCACCTGGGGACTGTGATGGACGGCGTCCTCGACCGCCGCCAGGGCAGTCTGCAGGAGCTGCAGCGAGAGCGTCTCCACGGCCGCCGGCGGCGCCTGGATCATGCGCGCGCGGATCGCCACGGCCATGGCGGCGGCCTGGAGGACATCGCCGTTGCTGGTGTCGCTGGCCAGTCCGATGTCCTTGTCGATCGCATCTAAGATGGCGGAGAGCAGCTGTCCGACCCTGACGGCGTCGCGGGTCTCCGGGTGCAGCGGAAACTCGATGTCGAAGCTTTCGCCCGCGGCCGTGCGCGCGAGATACGGTAGTTTCTTCACGGCAGTCTCCTTTTCCCGACGCTAGGCGGCGGCCAGACGCAGCAGCACGACGAAGGCGGCGAGCAGCTGGACGGCGTTGATCCAGACCGAGAGCCGGTGCAGGCGGTTGAAGCCGGCCTCGGCTTCGGCATCGCCCCTGAGCATCCGGTCCCGGTGACCGTTGATCCGCGGCATCAACACCTGTCGCGCGACGACGGCGCCAAGGGCGATGAACCCGAGGGCCGCGGCTTCGAGCGGACGCAGCGCCGCCAATGCGGTCAAGGCGAGCAGAGACAGCAGGCCGACGACGAGATAGTACCAGGGGAAGATCCCGCGCAGGAATCGGCCGGCCGAGGCTCCGTCCAGATTGACGAAGACCAGGGGCGCGACGACGAAGGAGAAGAAGGCCATGGAGCCGAAAAGGGTTGCCACGGCGACCAGGCCTATTATGTCGAGCACAAGGGACATGATAAGAACGTTACGAGTCACGCCGGCTGGAAGATCAGCCGACATGCGGAAGCTGTGCGGCGACCGGAGCAAGCGGCAAGGCGCGGGGGCTGCGGGCCGGCGTGGCTTTGCCGGCTTCATCCTTCTATGCTGCGGCTTGCTCGCCCTCGTGCTGCTGGGGACGGCGGAGGCCAGGGCGCAGAGTGCTGACATGCTGATCGATGATTTCGCGGCTTCCGACCTGACCTCGAAGCTCGGCACGCGCTGGCGGGCGGTGAGCGACCGGGTCATGGGCGGGATTTCCGAAGCGGCCGTCGGCCGGGACCGCATCGATGGGCGGGCCTGCCTGCGCCTGACCGGCGAGGTTCGGCTGGAGAACGACGGCGGCTTCGTCCGGGCGTCGCTGGACCTGGCATCCGGGGACGGGGCCTTGGATGCCTCTGGATACAGCGGCCTGCGGCTTCTCGTCCGCGGCAATGGCGAGCGTTACTCGCTTCACCTGCGCACGCCGGACAATCGCCGGCCCTGGCAATCCTACCGAGCGGAATTCACCGCCGGCCCGACCTGGGAGACGGTCGATCTGCCCTTCGCGTCCTTTGCGCCTCACCGCTTGGAGACGCCCTTGGACGTCGCGCGGCTGCGGCGGATCGGCCTTGTCGCCATCGGCCGGGCCTTCCACGCCGATCTTGCCGTCGCCGAGATCGGCTTCTATCGCTAGATCAAACTGCGCTCAATTGGACTCAATTGAGCCCAGATAATTTGATCTATTCCATAGAGATAGAGCAGCTTATCTGCGTTCGAATGAACGCAGGCTGCCTTGGGCCGGCGCGGGTGGCTGCCGGTCACTCCGTCTCGATCGAGCCGACGACCGAAATCCTGCCGTCTTCCGATCGACGGATCACCACCATCTCGCCCGAACTCGGAAAGACGCCGGTCAAGGCGGTGATATTGACTTGGTGGGTGATCAGGACGACCGGCCGATCGTGGTCTTGGCCCGCCAGCCAGGCTTCCAGCGCCCGGGTCTGCCGGTCCTCGTTCTCGCGCCGCTCGTAGAAGGAGTTGAGGATCAGCAGCGCCTCGACCGGCCCGAGGGCGAGGAGCTCCGCCGTCTCGAGGCAGCGGCACCACTGGCTGGAGTAGACCCTTGCGCTTCCGATCCCCTCGGCGCGAAAGCGGGCCCCGATGCGGGCTGCTTGCGCACGGCCCTCGTCGGAGAGGTTCCTTTGCGTGCTGCAGTCGCCGAGCCTGAAGGCCGCCGGATCGCCCGTCCCGGGGGCCAAGGCGTGCCGGATCAAGGCCACGTGTCCGCCGGAGCGGAGCCCGGCCCAGGCCGCACCGTCGTCGGCGGCCGCGCCATCGGGCAGGCCAAAGGCGCAGACCACAAGAACGAGGGCTGCGACGGCGGTCGGAGGCCCGAAGCGTTTCAGGCACGGCTTCCCGTCGGATCGGGGTCCATCCTCCGGCGTCTCTTCCAGAGCAGTCTGCGCCATCTTCCTCGCCTTCGATCTGGTCGTCTCCGGGGGCAGGGGATCGATCCGAGCCGCTGCCGGCACCGTATTGTAGAAACCGATAAATCAGCTTCTCGACACGGATGACAGATGGGGATCGGCCGGAGTCCGACCAAGACCAGAATTGCGATCATCGGCGCCGGGATGGCCGGACTGACCTGCGCGCGGCAGCTCGCGAAGGAGGGCTTCCGGCCCACGGTCTTCGAGAAGAGCCGCGGCCTGGGCGGCCGCCTGGCGACGCGCCGCATGAGCGACGGCACCACTTTCGACCATGGCGCCCAGTACGTCACGGCGCGTTCGGCGGCTTTCCGGCGCGCTCTACTGGCCGCCGAAGAAGCGGGCAGGGCGGCGCCCTGGCACCCGGATCAAGCCGAAGGATCGGACCCGACCCGGGGCGATTGGTTCGTCGGCACGCCGGCCATGAACGCGCTCGTCAAGCCGCTCTCCGCCGGGATGGACATCCGTCTGTCGACCGAAGTCGACACAGTCCGCCGCGACGGCACGGCCTGGCAGGTCGCCGGGCCCGCGCTCGACGCCGGGGAGCGCTTCGATGTCGTGGTTTGCACGGCACCGGCCCCGCAGGCACGCAGGCTTTTGGCGTCGGAGCCGGAGGCCGCGGCGGCGCTGGCCGGCGTCGCGATCGCGCCTTGCTGGGCCCTGATGCTCCGCTTTGCCGGCCCGGTCGACCCGGGCTTCGAGGTCCGGCGCTCGGCATCGGGGGATCTCGCCTGGATCGCCCGCAACGGCTCCAAGCCGGGTCGGGATCCGGGCAAGGAGTGCTGGGTCGTCCACGCCGGCCCCGACTGGAGCCGGCGCCACCTGGAGCTTGAGCGCGACCGGGTTGCCGCGATGATGGCCGAGATGCTGCCGCGGGCCTTTGCCGTCCGCCTGCCTGAGATCGAGGCGGCGGTCGCCCATCGCTGGCGCTACGCCCGCACGACCGCGCCGCTCGGGGAGCCCTTCTTCAGCTTGGCGCAGCGCAGGCTTTTCCTCGGCGGCGACTGGTGCCTGGGCGCGCGCGTCGAATGCGCCTTCCAGAGCGGCCAAGCGATCGCGCAGGCCGTGGTCGATGCCTCGGCCGGCCCTTGATGTTCCGGCTCGCGTCCAGTCCCGAGCCTGCAGGTGTCCCGAGCCGCGAATCCAGACGTGTGTAAAGTCGACGGGCCCGTGCCTGACTCGGCAACGGGCCCGTGCTTGAAAGGCGACCCTCTGCGGATGGATGCGTTCGGTGTCGAGTGCTCCGGTATCCGAGCGGGCTTCCTCACAGCCCGACTTGCACCGTCGAGGGCTCACCCCTGCGCAGGAACTTGATCGGCACGGTCTGGCCGCGATAGCGCCGCAGCAGTTCCGTGACGCGGCGGCCGCCGCTGGTCCTTTCGCCGCTGACTTCCAGGACCACATCGCCCGGCAGCAGTCCTTTGCGCTCGGCGGTCGAGGCCGGGTAGACCCGCTTGATCAGCGCGCCTTCGTCGATCTCGAGCTCGGCGTTGCGGTAGTGCTGGTAGACGTAGTTGCGAAGGCCCTGATCCAGCTCCTTCGTGTCAGCAAACTCGACCTCCAGGATACCGTTTCGCCGCGGCCCGCTCTGATCGAGGGACAGCAGGGGCACCGTCACGGTGGCCGTTTCGCCGTCGCGCCACCGGGAAAGCTCCACCCTCTGGCCGGCATGCGCGCGGGTCAGTCGGTAGAGGTGGTCGGTGTTGCGGATGCGCACGTCGTTGAAGGCCAGCAGGACGTCGTCGCTGAGAAGGTCGGCCTGGTAGGCCGGCAGATCCTTCACCGTCCCCAGCACCAGGGCCCCGCGATTGGTCTGCAGTTCGCGGCGCAGCTCCGGCGGCAGGTCGCTGGTCGTCGCCCCGAGGGGGTCGGGCACGACCTTGCGCCAGAAGGTCACCACGTGAACGTAGTGGTCCACCTCCTTGTCCATCAGCTGCGCGACCCAAAGCGTACGTTCCCGCACGGTGTTGTCTTGGAACTGCTGCTGCGAGCCGCCGACGGTCTGGGACTCGCCGCTGTGCTGGCCCGAGGTGCCGCTTTGGCCGAAGCTGCCGGTGCTGCTCGTTCCGCTGCTCACGGTTCTGCTGGAGCCGCGGCTCGAGGTGACGTTGTTTCCGACGCTCGTGGCGTTGCTGCGTCCTTGCGCGCTGTGCTCGCCATAGCCGCCCTGCAGGCTCGCCGAGGGACCGAAGAGCTTGTCGATGCCGAGTCCGCCGCCGATGTCCCAATGCGAGCCCTCTTCCTGCCAGGAGGTCCTGGTCTCGTCGCGGTAGCTCGAACGGCTGGAGTCCCGATAACCGCTGTTGCTGGAATCCCGATGCAGCGTGGCGCTGGCGTCCTGATAGCGCGTGTCGCTCGTCTCGGTGCCGCTCGACGTGGTCGTGTCGCCGTAGATGCCGACCGACCCCCCGGTCGTCCGCAGGTTCTCCTGCTCGACCTCGAGCGGAACCTGCGCCGCGACTTGGACAGTGGCGGTGTGGCTGAAGTCCTTCTTGACCACGGCCACGTCCGCGCCGGCCCAGACCGCGGCGTCGCGGGCGGAGCCGATCCAACCGGCTTTGTCGATCCCGGCTTCGCGGGTGTTGACCGTCGAGTAGCCGACCATGACGTAGCCTTTCTCGATCATCTCGAGACCCGTGCGTTCCAGGTCGTCGGTCGTGATCGTGTCGGCGGCCAGGCCGGCGAAGTAGGTCGGTGCGAGCCAGCTCGCGGTGTCTTCGACCAAGCGGACGTAGTTCTTGGCGAAGATCCCGGGCCGCAGGACGGGCTCCTTGTAACTATAGGTCGGGCGCGGTTCCTGCTTGCTCTGCGGGGCGGCGCAGCCCGAAAGGACGGCGAGGACCATCAGGCTCTGAAGAAGGCGCGAAGTCCTGGCTGACTTGATGTGCTTCTGCATGATCTTTCCTCCTGCTTGCGACGCCCGGGAAGCGGCCGGTCATTTTTTGCCGGCATGGGGTCGCCTTTTTTTCCTTAGGCGTCTGGTGGCCGGGGCTCGGCGCGGAGCCCCGGCTCCCTTGTCACTCCGAATCGGACTGGGACTGCGTCGAATCGGACCGGGGTTCCTGCGAACGCCAGTCCAACTTCACGGTGCCGCCCTCGGCGGGGCGTCCCACCGTCGCGCGGTTGCCCGGGACGTTGGCGATGGACCGACCCTGCCCATGGACCGTCTGTGTCGGCGCAAAGGTCACGTGCCGGGAGCCGGCGGGCGCGCTGCCGCTGCGCTGGCCGCTCCCGCCGGGGGTTGGGCCGCGGCCACCCGCGTCGCGATTGCCGCCGGACCGGGATCGGCTGGTCCCGGCTTTCGGCTGACCGGGCGAGGCCGTGCCAGTCTGAGCTTCGTATCCGGCATCTCGGACCGGCTGCTTGCCCTTGTCCTTGCCCCGAAAGGGATCGCCGCTCCCGACATTCCGGTGGGAAATCCCGGCGCCGCCGGAACGGCTCTTGGAGCGCGCGCCGCCTTGGCGGGGACCCGGGGTTCCTCGGCTGGGTCCAGCTTCCGGGGTCCTGGCCGCAGCCTTGCCCTTTTCGACCATCGGCCCGTGACCCAGGTTCGTTCCCCAGCGCTTTTGCCTCGGCGATTCGTAGTTCTTTGCGTTCCGGTTCTTGCCCGCGCTGGAACTGCCGGGTCGAGGGCTCGCGCCCTTTCGGCCGGTTCCGGCCGAAGGTGCCCGCTGATCCCTGAAGCGGACCTTTAGACCGTTGTCCCGCTTTCCGCCGCGGCGGCCTTGGGATCCGGCCCGGTCTCGGCTGCCGCGGCTGCCGATCGAGCCGCTGCTCCGACTGCTGCGGGAACTGCGTGAGCCGGCGCTTCCTTTGCCTCCCTTCGCGATCTGCAGGAGGGGCGCGGCGGCCGCGTCTTCCTGCACCGTCTGGTCGGAGAGCGGGCCTTCGACGTCGACCAGGGCCGCATGGGCCCGCGTGTTCAGACTGACGGCGAAAACGACCGCGGCCAGGATCGCACCCGGATGGCAAGACTTCTGCCAGTCTGTAAGGCGGTTGGTTTGTTGCTGCTTCATCGTCTTTCTCCTTGGCTTCGAGCCGGTTCGCGACTTGGTGAGAGCGAAGGAGGTTCGTGCGCGCGTCTCGAGTCCCTGCCGCCCGAGCCCCCCTCGCGTCCGCGTCGTGGCCGTCCAAGTCCAGGTTTGCGTGACCACGCCCGCTTACGAGATGAAGCGACAAAGCGGCCGGGATTCCCTCACTCCGAACGCGAAAATTCTCCGGCCACAGCCTGGCCAACGGTCGGGCGCGCTCCCGAATCGGCAGCCTTACCGGTCGGGGAGAAACCGGCGAGGGACAATGAGCAGACCAGATTTGCCGTGATGGCGCGATCGAAGTGATCCGGTCGTGAGGGATTCCGTCTCGCCACGTCGCTTTCCTGGATGAGCCTTCGCGCTCGCCACCGCATGCAGACGGCAGGGAGAAGCACGTTGTTGAAGCCTTGAGCCGCTCCTGCATATCGGCGGCACCGACCAGATGATCCCTGATCGAACGTCGCTGTATCCGCCGGCGTGCGGCGCTGCCGCAGAGCGTTGAACCAAGGCCCCGCCATTGCCGAGCGCAGAACCCCGTCGGAGCCTCATTCTTGGAAAGGAACTCAGCCATGTCACAAACCATCGCGGCCTGTCCCATAGAGCAGGTCCACGTCGATCCCGACGTGACCCTCGACTCGCTCGTCGCTTCGATCTCCGCCTATGACGACTTCAGCGAGAGGCATGTGGTCGAGCCCGAGGGCTATGAATTCGTCGATCGCTTCACAGGATGCGTGAAGCTTCTTCTGGAGGCCGCTCAGGAAGACCGGTCAGGGCTTTATGCCTACCCCGAGGAGCGCTTTGGGCTCATCTTCAGGTCGACCGCCGTGGCCGGAACCTATCTCGTCGCCTTTCGGGGCACGGATTCGATCTGGGACATCATCAAGGACCTCTATATCAGGACCGTCCCGTTCAAGCCCTACGACGCCTCCGGATTTTCCAAGAACGTCCGGGTCGGCGCGGGCTTCAACGGGATCTATGCCGACAGGTGCGGCAGCATGGCCGCTTCCATGCAGGTGCAGCTCTTCACGAAGCTCGCGGCGCTCGATCCCGCGCCCAAGAAGGTGCTCGTCACCGGCCACAGCCTGGGCGGCGCTTTGGCGAGCCTCTTCGCCCTCGACCTCGCCGCCAGCCGTTCAGACCTGCAGGTGGCCAGCACGACCTTCGCCAGTCCGCGTGTCGGCGACGACAACTGGCAGGCCGCCTACGACAAGACCTTCGGCCTCGAGACCGCCACCTACCGTGTCGCAAACTACTATGACTGGGTGCCGTCCTTGCCGCCGGAATGGCTGTATTCGGATCCGCCGGAAGGGTTCTTCAACTACCGGCACGTCGGCCAGCAGTTCCTCGTCGCCTTCCGGTTCAAGAGGGGCGAGAAAGTCGGGAAGGTAACCCGGCTTAAGGCCAGGCATTCGAGCGCGAACTACCAAAGCGTTCTGTCGAAGGCCGTGTACGAAGATCCACAGGTCTGGGTGCACGGCTTCGAGGACGCGGTCACGGGCTTTCCCATGGTCAGCGAGTGTCCGCCGTCGACCAGGGTTCCGTCTTGGACGGAAAGTGTCCGGCAGGAGGAAGAACCGGCCTCCGCCGCCGCCGAATAGCGCCGCCGCCGCGCCGGCCGCGACCTTGCGGCCGGCGCGCTCCTGCTCCCACCGCTTAGAGCCAGCCCAAGGTTTGGACGCTTCGGAAAACCAAAGCGGTAATGAGGGAATCCGAGGCCCCTTGTCGCTTCCAGATTCGAGCCCTCGCGCTCGGCCTTGGCGGCTCCTCCGCCGAAGGCAAATCCCAAGCAAGACACTTTTCGATGGAGACCCGTCATGACACTCGCCATTTCCAAGGCCCATCCCGGGATCGGCTACGACCCCAGCTACTTCGACCCTTCCGATATCGCCCGCCTTGCCGGAGGCCTTCCAGCCTTCACCGAAGCACCGGAGACTGCGGCTCCCGCGGCGGCACCGCCTGCCGGCGCCGGTGAGGCCGTCACGGAGGCCGACGTCGACCGAGCGATTGCCGAGATCCGCGAAGAGATCGAAGCCGGCAGCTTCGAGCCAGAGGTCTTCGCCGGCCAGGACCTCGACGCCCTCGCGGACAAAGCCCGGACCGATCTCACCCGGACCATGGTCCGCGGCGAGATGGACGACAAGGTCCGGACTTGGCTCGAGGCCGCGCTCGCCCGTGTGCAGCTGGTTCAGCACGGACAGGTCGTGCGGCTGGAAGTCGACGGCGAGGCGATCCTGACCGCCGATCTCGAGACGGCGGAAGGCCGTGCGGCCTTTCCCTATTTCGAGCTGGCGATGGTCGCGCTCGACGTGGTCTTCGTCATCGCGGCGCTGGCCGGCGTCGCCTTCGCCATCGACGGCGATCTGAAGAAGGCCGTGCGGCAGATCGTGACCAAGGCCAAGGACGGCTTCCTCGGCTTCGTCAACCGGGTTCTCGACAAGATCCGGCCCTATCTTCCGGAGTTCAGGAGTGCGGGCAGCAAGCTGGGCGAGTTGGTTAAGACCTACATCAAGGCCATCGCCGATGGGGTCTGGGCGGCCGCCAAGTTCGGCTGGAACCACCTCTGGACCCCGATCAAGGCGATCTTCAAGGCGATCTTCAGCAGCGGCTGGGCCGTGGCCTCGGCGCTGTTCAGCCTCGCGGGCTTTCTTGTGGGGCTGATCGGAACCGCCGGCGCGGCACTGGCCGCGGCGCTTCTGAACCTGGTCTCGGCGCTCTGTCAGCTGGTCGCGGACTGCATCAAGCTTGCCGAAGCCATGGGCGAAAAGCAGGCGGCCGCTTGAGCCGCCTGACGCGTGTACCGCCGGCATGTTCCCGGCGGTACACGCCCTTTCTCAGGGATTTCGGCCGACGGACGGACGCGCGCCGTCCGCAGCCGAACTCACGCAAGCGGAGAACGCGCTATCCCTTGGCGCTGGCCGCGTCGCGCAGGTACCGGGGCGCGAAGTGCTCCGCCTGCGGGTCGAAGTTGTAGATGTCCTCGCACTCATAGGTCGGATCGTGGATCAGTTCCGCCACGCAGCTGCCCGATCTCCAGCATTCTTCCATCAGTCCGGCGCCGTTGGTCCAGCCGCCAGTGAAGTAGAGGTTGTTTGTGCCTTGGACCTTCTTGTCCTTGTCCCAAAGCAGCATTTGGGCCTCCAAGCAGTCGAAGTTCAGCACGTTGTGTTTGAGGTAGGTGACGGCCGGGTCTTCCTTCTTGAACCACGAGGTCTCCTCAACCTGTTTCAGCACGAACTGGTCGGGAATCGGTACCGGCGGGTTAAGGGTCACGAAGAACTGGGGCAGTCCGAACTTGTCGTAGTCGGCGTTCGTCTTGTCGTTCTGATGCCGGTTGCAGACATAAGTGATGGTATAGGGCTTCATCGCCTTGTTCGGCGGCTGGTGAATGAGGATGTTGTATGTTCGCCAGGCGTTGCGGTTGGGGGGCAAGACGCCCGCGAAGGTATGGCAGACGGACAGGCTGTTCAGATACTTGATGCTGGACAGGATCTGGACCATCTCGTCGCTGGCGCCCTGCTTAAGGCAGCGAAGCGCGTCGTCGGCGTGACAGGCGAGGACCACCCTGTCGAAACGCTGAGCAAGCGCCGTACTTCCTTGGGCGGCGTCGTAGACCTCGACGCCTTCGTCGCCCGGTCTGGCAGCGACCGCCCCCCGAAAGCCGGTGACAACGGTCGCGCCCATGCCTTGGATATGCGCGGTGAGTTTCCGGATGAACTCGCCCACGCCATCGACGAAATACATGCGTTTAGGATTCTCGTCGGCGTTTTGGCCCTTCTCTCGCCAGCCCTCCTGAATGATGTAGTAGTGCATGACCGCGCTCAGGGGCATGTCACCGGGGCCGGTCTCGTCGACGAAGTACATCCCGTTGATGCGCGGATAGAGCACCAGGCGGCCGAGATCTTCAGAGAAATCCTTCTCGCTCAGATAGTCTTTGACCGATTTGTCGCGAAACTCCTTCTTTTCAAAGTCCTCGACCGCAGCGCGTCTGAATCTCTCGAATTCATCATCCAGGCTCGCTGGCATCTTGGTACCCCAAGCCCCGTCAATCGTGTATTGGATCCCGCCGTCTAAAGTATAGAAGCAAGCCGTGTCCTCCAGCAGCCGGTAGTCCTTTTCGTATTCGAACCCGATCTGCTCCATGATGTTGACGATTCTCTTGTAGGTATCGTGGTTGAAATCGTTGACGCCGAGGTCGGCCCAGCGAGAAAAGGGCTTACCGGATTCGTCGATGCCGAGCGAGACCTGGGCGGTGTGGGCATTGCCGCCCAAGTGGTCGTCCTCCTCGAAGAGGGTCACCTCGTATCTTTCGTCTTCACCCAGACCGTCATTCAATTCGAGCAGCTTGTGTGCCGTCGCCAGTCCTGAGATGCCGCCTCCGATGATCGCGATCTTCATTGCTTGCCTCCCGTCCTCGGTGGTGTCTTGCCTGCGTTGCGTGCCAGAACTCTCTCGACAAGGCTCGTGGCGGACAGCAGCCCGATGGTCCGGGCCTCCTCTCGAAGCGCCGTCAGCTCGCGGGTCGCCGCGGCTCCGCCCCGGCCTTGCTCGACCAGGGCCAAGGCCCGCGCCCGGCGGATGTAGAAATCGGCCCAGGGAACCGGCTCCGGGCGCGTGAAGGCTTCCAGGGCAGCGGCGTAGCGCTCGGCCTCGTCCCAGTCGTGGGCCTCCAAGGTCGCCTCCATGGCGGCCTGGTAGAAGCGGTAGTGATTGTGGCCGACGCAGCCGCCCGCGAGGATCTCCTCGCCCTCGGCGAGGGCCGCGCGGCGCCGCTCCGGGTCATCGGTCGCCAGTGCGATGGTGCCCAGCAGCCAGGGGCCGATGAAGCTCGTCGCGCCACCCTCGCGGACGTCGCCGAGGGCCGAGTCCAGAAGCTCGAGCGCGCCGGCCCGATCGCCCTCGGCGAGCCGGATGCGGGCCAGGCTCTCGTTCAGGAAGGGCTTGAAGCGCTTGGCGCCCAGGCTGTGGGCGATCGCGAGCCCCGACTCCGCCTGCGCGCGCGCGCCGTCGAAGCGGTCCTGGTCGATGAGGACCCAGCCGGCGGTGAGGCGGGAGACGATCTCGGCCCGCTTGTGCCCGACCCGGGCCGCCAGCTCGGCCGAAGCGAGGGAGTCTTCGAGGGCGCCGTCCAGTTCGTTCAGATAGATCCGGATGGTCCCGATCATGAAACGGTTGGCCGCCTCGATGCGTCCCAGGCCATGGCGCCCACAGAGTTCCAGGCAGTCCCGGAAATGCGCCAGGGCGCTGTGCATGCGGCCACGGGCATAGGCGGCGTCGCCCAGGCCGCTGAGCGCCAGCGCTTCGCGCTCGGCCGAGCCGGCCCGCCTGGCGTTCTCCAGCGCCGCCTCATGCTGTTCGCGGCAGGCCTCGATCCGGCCCAGCGGGAAGCAGAGGCTGCCGCGCAGATAGTGGAGCTGCGCCAGTTCCGGCGCAAGGCGGTGACGCGCCGCCAGAGACTGGGCGCGGTCCAGCGCTTCGAAGGCCCGGTCGTAGTCGTCGGAGAGGCGCATGCCCTCGGCCAGGCCGAGCCAGGCCCGGCAGCGGCTTGTGTCATCCTCGGCGACCTCGAGCGCCGCCTCGAAGGCGTCGAGCGAAGCGGCGACCGAGCCCAGTTCGCGCAAGAGTTCCCCCTGCAGGCAGCTCAAGGCATGCCTTTCGGGGGCGTCGCGAACGATGGCGAGCCCGCGCTCGACCAACCGCAGGGCCTGATCGTAGCGGAAGACGGTCATCTGCTCCCGCGCCGCCTCGAGATAGGCCTGCGGTGCCATGCGGTCCTCGGCGCGATCGAGGTGTTCGGCGCGCAAGGCGGCGTCGCGGCTTGCGAACCACTCGGCCGCGCGCAGGTGCTGTTCGCGCTTCCGGGTCTTGAGCAGGGACGCGTAGACGCAGTCCTGGATCAGGGCGTGGGCGAAGAGGTAGCTGGGTCCGTCCGGCCTGATCAGGTAGTGCTGCAGGAGGCCGCTGCAGTCGTAGTCCGGCTGGTCGAGCAGATGACGGAGGGCATCGATCGAGAAGCGCTGGCCGACGACCGAGGCGGCGCGAAGGGCGGCGCGGTCGATGTCCGGCAGACGATCCAGCCGCGCCAGGACAAGGCTCTGAATCGAAGAAGGTGTGTCCTCCTCCGGCGTGTCGCGCGCGTTGCGCAGGAGCTGCTCCAGAAACAGCGGGTTGCCCTCGGCGCGCTCGATGCAGCGCCGGGCCAGGGGGCTCGTCGTATCCATGAACTCGATCGCGAGGCTTTCGGCCTCCTCGTTGCGCAAGGGCGCCAGGGTTATGGCAATCAGCGGCGTGTCTTGAACCGCACCCTGCCAGGACGGCCCCAGCGGATCGCCTTCGATCCGGGAAGTGATGACCAGCAGGGCCGGACAGGCCGCGACGGCCGATGCCATCGCCGCCAGGTACTCGAGGGTCAGAGCGTCGGCCCAGTGGATGTCCTCGACCGCGACCAGGACCGGACCCCGTGCCGCCGCCCCCTCGAGCAGTGCCGCCATCGTCTGCTGCTTGCCTCGGTTGCGCGTAGCATTGTCCATCGCGTCGTAGATCGCGTGCAGCGCCGGCGGCTGCGGAAGGCTGAGCAGGTCGTTCAGGAAGACCTGCTGCTCGGCAGTCACGCAGCCTTCGGCGAATGCCGTCTGGGCCGCATGCCGGCGTTCCACGACCGTGCCGTCCGACGAGACCCCGAGGAAACTCCGGGCAAGGATCCCGATCGCGTCCTGACCTTCGGCGACGCCGAAATCGAGCACCAGGCCGGTATGGCACCTGAAGCCGTCACGCTCTGCGAGGGTGCGGAACTCCGCCAAGAGCCTGGTCTTGCCGATCCCGGCCTGGCCGCGCAGGAGGATCACCTCTCCCCGCCGGCTCTCCCGGCAGTCTTCCGATATCGCTGCCAGCTGGCGCAGCTCGGCGCGCCGGCCCACGAAGGCGCCGGCCCCGGAGGCAGGGGTTCCGCGCAGGCCGACGAGCCGCCAGACCGGCGTTTGGTCCTCGGTCGGCTGCGGGCTTTGCCAGGCCTCGACGTCCAGTAGGCCGGCGGCGTTGCGAAAGACCGCGTCGGAAATCAGCGTCTCGCCGGGGTCTGCCGATTTCGCCAGACGGGCGGCCTCGTTCACCGTCTCGCCGGTGATTGTATAGGCGCTGTCTCGGCCTCGGCCGAAGCCGCCGGCCATTTCCTGCCCGTTCGCGATGCCGATCCGGACCCGCAGGCCGAGCCCGAACTCCTCACGGAGCTCGGACATGCGACGCCGGATGTCGCTGGCGACCCGCAGGGCGCGTTCGCAATCGTCGTCATGGGCCAAGGGCGCGCCGAAGACGGCCATGACGCTGTCACCGATCTGCTTGTCGACCATTCCGCCATAGCGCTCGACGATCTGATCGACAGCGTCGAAGTAGCGCTCGAGCACATGGTGCCGGTCCTCCGGCTCAAGTCGGGAGCCGAGGCCGTCGAGCTCGATGAACAGGACGGTCACCTGGCGGAGCTCGCCGCCGGCGGACGCGTCCGGCCGCTCGCCGTAGCCCGATCCGGGCGCGCGTTCGCCGGGCTGCGTCAGAGCGTTCGGCCCCGGCGCTTCCTGTCCGGTGGCGCGTTCGGCATCGGCAGGCCGGCGATGCCGGGCGCCCTCGGCGCTCAATGGGTCCCTCAGCGCATCGATGTCGGCCAGGAACGCCCCGGCGGTCTGATAGCGCCGGTCGGGATCCCGGGCGAGGGCGCGGGCGACGATCCGATCCAACGCCTGGGGAGATCCGGGCTGCCAATAGGAAGGCGGCGTCGGATCGCTGTGGAGCACCGCGTGCAGGATCGTTGCCGGATCGTCGCCGGGAAAGGGATGCCGACCGGTCAAGGCTTCGTAGAAAAGGACGCCGAGGGACCAAAGGTCCGATCGATGGTCGATCGCCTCGCCCCTGAACTGCTCGGGCGACATGTAGGCCACGGTTCCGATCTGGGCATCCTTGTCGGTCAATCTGATCCCCGGAAGCTTGGCGATTCCGAAGTCGACGATCTTGGCCGTGCACTCCGGGGTGACGATGACATTCGCCGGCTTGATGTCGCGATGGACGATTCCTTGGGCGTGCGCCTGTCGCAGACCGTCGGCGACCTGAACGGCGATGCCCATGGCCTGGTCGGCGGGCAGCGGTCCTGCTTCGATCAGGGCTTCGACGGTCTGGCCCTCGCAGAAGGCCATCGAGATGAAGATCGCGTCGTCGCCCGGGCTGCCGATCTCGTAGATCGTGCAGATGTTGGGATGGTCCAGTTTGGATGCGGCTCTCGCTTCGAGCAGGAAGCGCTCTTTGGCCTTCCGATCGGCGATCAGCCGTTCCGAGAGGAACTTGAGCGCCACAGCCCGCTCGAGACGCGTGTCGACGGCCTTGTAGACGATCCCCATCCCGCCGGTCCCCAAGCGGCCGAGGATCCGATAATGCCGGAAGCTGTCACCGGGCCGCAGCCGCGGTTCCTCGGAGAAGGCCGCCGCGGGCAGCGGCGAGTCCAGGAGCGCCCCGCCCTTTTCGTCGGCTCGGATCAGCGACGTCACCTCTTCAAGCAGATCGGAGTCGTCGCCACAGGACTCGGTCAGGAACTCCAGCCGGGCCGCGCCGTCGCGCTGTAGCGCGGCTTCGAACAGCTCCTGAACCCGTTGCCAGCGATGGAGATCCATTCAAGGCAACCCACTGCAGGAGGCGGCTTGAGAGGTGCCGGGGCGGCTTCGCGGGAACTCCTGCCTTTGGCTCCGAAGCATAGTTCCACCCCGTTCCGCGACGCCCGCGCCGAACCGCGCCATGATCGGCCGGGCCCTTGGCCTTTGGCTCAGTCGGCCCCGGCCTCCGGGCTCAATTCTCTGTACAGCCAGGCCTTGGCCAGCCGCAGCTCGCGGTCGATCGTCGCCGCCGACAGGCCCAGAGCCTCGGCCGTTTCGTCGTAGGTGAGGCCGCCGAAATACTGGAGCTCGACAATCCGGGCCTTGCGCTCGTCGAAGGCGGCCAGGCCGGTCAAGGCATCGTCCAGATCCACCAGCCCGGACACGGAATCGCTGTCGACGAACAGCGATTCATCGAGCGATACCTTGACTGCGCCGCCGCCGCGCTTGGCGCGTCGAAGCGCCTTCGCGTGGTCGACCAGAATTCGGCGCATCATGCGGGCGGAGAGAGCGAAGAAATGCGCCCTGTCCTCCCAGGAGACCTCCATGTCGACCATCCGGACATAGGCTTCGTGCACCAGGGCGGTGGCCTGCAGGGTGTGGCCGGCATGCTCGCCGCGCATGTAGCGATCCGCCAAACGCCGGAGCTGGTCATAAACCAAAGGCGTAAGTTCACCCAGCGCCGAACCATCGCCACTCCGCCAGCGGATCAGCAGCTGCGTTATGGATTTGTCTTCGTCTATCAAGGCAATCAGTCCCTCGCGGAAATCCACGCTAGCAAGAAAATCGACCGGAATCCAACCGGCAGACAACCTTTGGTATCAGGAGAGGCCAGGGCCCCGTTCCGGCATTTGCCAAGAGTCGCATCGCCGCGGCGGGCTCTGTCCATTTGAGGTCAGAGGCTTGTCGCGGTGCGCGCTGGCGCGACGACTCTCTGCTGCGAATGGCGCGGTCCCACTTCGGACCTGGTTCGCCTTGACATTCTGCGAGCTCAGGTTGAAGTCCGGCGCAGGGTCGTCTTGGCCTTCGGCCGGTTCGAGGCCGCTTCGATATCCCGACACGCTTCCTGGACGACACGCTTCCTGGACAGGGTGACGAGGCCTGTGGCTAGCTTTGGGCGAGAGTCATCAGCTTCGGGATGGGCGTGAGGGCGTGCCGTTCTCTGCGAAATTCCTGATCGGCGCGGCCATCGGGTCCGGGAACACCGCCCTGGCGGCCGAGCGCGGCGGCGCTGATTTCCTGCTGGCGATCAACGCCGGCCGGCTGCGCAACATGGGCGCGCCTTCGATCGCCTGCATGCTGCCGATCTTCGACGCCGACGGGCTGACCGAAGGCTTCGCCCGCGAGGAGCTGCTGACCCAGTGCCGGATCCCGGTCCTGCTGGGCGTCAACGTCTGGGGCCGGGACCTCGATCCGGCGGCCCAGGCGGCGCGGGTCCGCACGGCCGGCTTCGCCGGCGCGGTCAACTTTCCGAGCTGCATGCACTACTCGCGGCCAATGCAGCAGATCCTGGCCCGAGCCGGCCGGGGCATCGAGCGCGAGGTCGCGCAGCTGCGCGCGGTCCAGGACGCCGGCCTGACCTCGATGTTCTACTGCGCGACGCGGACCCAGGCGCGGCTTGCGGCGGACGCCGGGATCGACCTGATCTGCCTCAACCTCGGCTGGAACGTCGGCGGCGCGCTCGGCCACCGCAGCCGCGCGACCCTCGAGGAGGTCGCGACCACGGCCCGCGACATCGGCCGGCTGATCAAGCGCATCAATCCCAAGACCCGTTTCTTCCTGGAGGGTGGGCCGATCGCCACTGCGGAGGATCTGGGCAGGGTCCTCAGCCTGGCCCCGATCGACGGCTACGTCGGCGGCTCCACCATCGAGCGCATGCCGCTGGAAGACTCGGTCGCCGACCAGATCGACCGATTCCGGCAGGCCAGCCGGCAGGGCGCCGCGCTGGACGGCGAGAGCGCGGGCCTGGTGGCCTGGTCCCGGCGCTTCGGCTTCGTCGGCCGCTCGAAGGCGCAGCTCGACTTCCTGCGGCGCCTGCGCGCCCTGGCGGCGACGCCGGACCCGGTGTTGCTTCTGGCAGAGAAGGGGATCGCCACGCTGCCGGTCCTCAAGGCGCTGGGCAGCCAGGCCGGCAAGAAGGGCGGCCGCGCCCTCGTCCAGGTCGACGTCGCCGGGGAAGACTTCCCGGCCCGGGCGCGCGGCATCATCTTCGGCCATCGCGAGACGATCGCGAGGCAACGGCCGGCTTTGGCCGACAGCGCAATCGAGCTGCTGGTGATCCATGCCCCCGAGCGCCTGCCGCCGGCGACCCAGAGGCGTCTGGCCCGGGCCCTGTGGGAGGGCGTCTTCCGGGCGCCGGGCACGCGGCGCGCCCTGCCAGTGGTGCCGCGCGTCGTCCTGGTCAGCGAGGTCCCGGTCACCGAGGGCCGCGAGGCGGAGGAGCTGCTGGGCGCCGGCCTGGAAGCGGACCTGGTCGCCCATCTGGCCGGCTGGCTCCTGCGTGTGCCGCCGCTACGCGAGCGGATCGACGACCTGCTGCCGAGCCTCGAGGCCCTGGCGGCGGAGAGCCCGCGGTCGTCCCTGAACCGGGCGTCCTTCTCCTCCGCAGCGCTGCAGCGGCTGCACGCCCACCTCTGGCCGGGCAACGAGAGGGAGCTGAGGTCGCTGCTCGGGGCGCTGGCCGGACTCGCCGGACACGAGCCGATCCAGCCCTCCGAGCTCCTGCTCCTGCCGCAGGAAGAGGAGGCCGCCGGGCCCGGGACCCGCACCGAGAAAGACCGGATCGTCGACGCCCTCTGGCGACACGGCTTCAACCGGACGCGCACCGCCGAGGCGCTGGGGATGTCGCGCAAGACCCTCTACAACAAGATCCGTAGATTCGGGCTGTCGGGATAGCGGCGCCGTCGCTCAGGCCGGACGTGGGCGGCAGACCAGGCCGTCCAGGCGGTCCGGCCAGAGCGCCTCGTGATCCGCATCGCTGCCCTCGGCCAGGCCGAGCAGGAGCCCCGACCAGTCCGCGCCTGCCGCGGCCTCGGCGACCGCCTGCGCCGCCGCCCCGCGCTGCCTTAGCGAAGGGAAGCCCGCCGCGAAGTCGGCGACACGGGGCAGGATGATCATCGCCTCCGGCTCGATCGCCGCGGCCGCCGCGGCGCCGGGCCCGTCGGCGACGACCGCTGCGATCCGAAAGCCCTGTTTGCGCAGCTGGGCCAGGCAGGCCAACTCGCGGCCGCGGTCCAGCCCCACGTCGGCCAGCTGCTGGGAGAACTCCGGGTCCTGCTGCTCGACGCTGGGGAGGTTGGTGATCCAGCGTGCCCCGGCCCGCATAAGGCGCGCGGCTTCCAGGGTCAGGTTCAGGAACGGGCTGGCCAGGAACAGCCCGAGCACCGCGTTCCCGCAGAGGGCGGGATCCTGCACGACCGCATCGATCAGTCGCTTCGGCCCGTCGGTGTTCGGCAAGAGCAGTCCAACTTCGCTCGGCATGCCCTCGTGGCGGAATCCCGGCGCGAGGGTCACGATCGCCTCCGGGATCGCCACCTTAGCGCCCGGCGTCCTCGACCCCAGGACGATGCGCCAGCTGAAACGGTCAACCATGGCCGTCGGACTCTTGCACAGATCGACTCAAGCGGGTGGAGAAAAGCCAGGCCGCGCGGTTTGAACCGGAGCGACAGCGCAAGGGCGCCGGCATCAGCTTACTCCCGGCATCGGATGATTCGCAAATCTTTGGCAACTATTACCCAATTTTACCCGATTGGGAATTGCGAAGCTGTTGCGCCGAAATCCATGTCGGGACAGGCTTTTGGAAAGGGCCGCGACAAGGCCGTGGTGCGGAAACCGCCGCTCTGCCGAGGTTCCGCGCCGACGAACAAGGGTGACGCCCGCCGCGCAGACGGCGGCGTCCGAGGGAGGACAGAAGCCATGCCGCCCACTCCGGCCGCGCCGGACGGTTGCGCGCCCGCCTGTCCGGCGAGGCCGCGCGCATGAGGCAGTTCGTCGAGCGCCACACCTTCTGGGCGATCGTGATCCTGGTCGTCGCGGCCGTCTTCCTCTGGATGATCTTCGCGGTCTGGCCCGACTGGCTGGTCTCGGGCCTGGGCCGCAAGAAGACCTTCGTCAACACCCTGCTGAACGGGGTGACACTTGGCGGCCTCTACTTCCTGGTCGCCAGCGGGTTCACCCTGGTCTTCGGGCTGATGCGCAACGTGAACCTGGCGCACGGCTCGCTCTACCTCCTGGGCGGCTACATCGGCTACGAGGTCGCCGAGGCCAGCGGCAGCTGGTTCCTCGGCCTGGCCGTCGCCTTTTTGGCGATCGCCGCCAGCGGGGTCCTGATGCAGGTGCTGATCTTCCGCCGCATGGAGGGCGACGACCTGCGCCAGACCCTGGTTACCTTGGCGATCTCGATCATCGCCGCCGACCTGATGCTGGCGGTCTGGACCGGCACCACCTACCAGTTCGCGCCACCGGAGTGGCTCTTCGGCGCGGCGACCCTGCCGGTGGTCTCGGTGGTCAAGGCCTCCGGCGATCCGGTCTTCATCAAGTATCCGATCTACCGGCTGACCGTGCTCGCCGTCGCCGTCGCCGCCGGGATCGGGCTGTGGCTGTTCCTCAACCGAACCCGGGTCGGGATGATGATCCGCGCCGGGGTCAACGACCGGCAGATGCTCTCGGCCAGCGGCGTCAACGTGCAGCTGCTCTTCGCCCTGGTCTTCGCGATCGGCGCCGGGCTCGCCGGCTTCGCCGGGGTGGTCGGCGGCACCGCCCTGTCGATCGCGCCGGGCGAGGACGTCCGCTACCTGCTGGCTTCGCTGATCGTGGTGATCGTCGGCGGCCTCGGATCGGTTCCCGGCGCCGCCATCGGGGCGCTGCTGATCGGCCTCGCCGAGCAGTTCGGCCTGGCCTACTTCCCGACCTACGGCGTGGTGCTGACCTTCCTGATCCTGGTCGTCGTCCTGGCGGTGCGCCCCCAGGGCATCATGGGGACCCGCTAGGCCATGGCGATGCGGCGGCTCTTCTCCGGCAGCCCTTCCTTCGCGGAACGCCATCCCGCGGCGATCGCGGCCCTCGTGCTGCTGCTCGTCTACCCGAGCTTCGCCTCGGACTTCTTCGTCTTCCAGATCGGCGCCTATTCGCTGATCCTGGGGACCATCTCGCTGTCCCTGATGATGCTGGCCGGCTACGGTGGCATGGTGAGCCTGGCCCAGATGACCGTTGCCGGCTTCGCCGGCTACCTCATGGCGATCCTGGGCGACAACAGCGTCGGGGTCATGGGCCTGGGCTGGCCCTGGTGGCTGACCGTCCCGACCGCGGTGCTCGCCGCCGCCCTGCTGAGCACCTTCATCGGCGCGATCTCGGTGCGCACCGAGGGGATCTACACCATCATGATCACCCTGGCGATCGCCGTCGCCTTCTTCTACTTCGTCCGCCAGAACTACTTGATCTTCAACGGCTTTACAGGCTTCGCCGGGGTCGCGCCGCCGGTCCTTTTCGGAGTCGACTGGCGCGCGCCCCTGCCGTTCTACTATCTCTCGCTGGCGGTGGCCGGCGGCTTCCTCTGGGCCGTGGTCTACGGATCGCGCTCGACCTTCGGGCTCAGCCTGCAGGCGATCCGCGACAACCCGCGACGGATGCGGGCGATCGGCTACGACGTCACCCTGCACCGGATCGTCGCCTATTTCCTGTCCGGGCTGATCGCCGGCACGGCGGGCGTCCTGCTGGTCTGGTTCAACGGGCGGATCTCGCCCGGCTCGGTCGGGGTCGACGTCGTCATCGACATCTTGGTGATCGCGGTGATCGGCGGCCTGCGCCATCCGATCGGCCCCTTCCTGGGCGCGGTCGCCTTCGTGCTGCTGGAGAACTTCGCGATCGACCTGATCGACCGGGAACGCTTCAACACGGTGATCGGCGCGGCCTTCCTGCTGATCGTGCTGTTCTCGCCCGACGGGCTTTTGGGACTTTGGGGCCGGCTCCGCACGCGGATCCGGCTCGGCAGACGCGCGCAACTCGGCGCGGGCTACGGAAAACGGGACGGCCGGCATCCCGCCGGATCGCTCGAACAAACCTGAAACAGGGAGGAGAAGATGCTCCGAATAGGACGCAAGACGATCACGGCGGCGGTCGTGCTGGCGCTGGCCAGTCCCGCCTTGGCTGAGGACACGGTCAAGATGGGCGCCTTGGCGACCCTGGAAGGCGCCTTCACCGTGCTCGGCGAGGACAGCATGCGCGGCGTCAAGCTGGCGCTGGAAGAGTTCGGCTACACCGCCGGCGGCAAGAAGATCGAGCTGATCACCGGCTCCTCAGACGCCTCGCCGGACAGCGCGATCCGGGCGACCCGCAAGCTGGTCGAGCAGGACGGCGTGCAGGTCATGGTCGGCCCGCTGTCCGGCTCCGAGGGCCTGGCGGTCAAGGACTACGCCAAGACCCAACCGAACGTAACCTTCCTCAACGGTTCCTCGGCGGCCCAGGACACCACGCTGCGCAACCCGGCGGAGAACTTCTTCCGCTTCAGCACCGAGGGCGCCCAGTGGATGGCCGGTCTCGGCGAATACGTCTACAAGGAAAAGGGCTACCGCAGCGTCGCGGTTCTGGCCGAGGACTATTCTTTCCCCTACACCCAGGTCTTCGGCTTCCTCGAGCCCTTTTGCCGGCTCGGCGGCAAGGCGCCTGTCGACGCCCGCTTCTGGGTCCCGATCGGCAACAAGGACTACTCGTCTGTCATCGCCGCCTTGCCGGATGATGTCGATGCCATCTTTGTTGCGCTCGGCGGCGCGGACGCGGTCAACTTCCTGACCCAGTACGAACAGGCCGGTGGCGAGTTGCCGCTGGTCGGCGGCTCGATCACGGTCGACCAAAGTGTGCTCGGCTCCAAGGGTCGGACCCGCAGTTTCGTGATCGGCACGCCTTCGGGCGGTCCGATTTCGGACACCTGGGACAACGACGGCTGGAAGGCCTTCGTCGCGGCTTACAAGAAGCAGTTCCCGGATGGCTTCCCGTCGCCCTCGCTTTTCGCTCACGCCTACTACATCAACACCAAGGCCGCGCTTCTGGCCCTGGATGAGGTCGGCGGCGATCTGTCGGACGGCGGTAAGGAGTATCGGGCGGCGCTCTCGAAGCTCTCCTTCGACACGCCGACCGGCAAGGTCAGCCTCGACGAGCGGCGCCAGGCGATCGCCGACATCTTCCTGACCGAGGTTACGGAAGGCCCGGATGGTAATCTGCTCAACAAGACCATCAAGGTCATCCCGCAGGTCACGCAGACCTTGGGCCTGTCCTATGACGAGTTCCTGAAGTACGGCCAGGTCGGCCGCGAAAACCCGACCTGTAGCTAATGTCGCTTTAGGTTCGACACCGTGCCCAGAACCGACGCCCTTTCCCGTCTACAAGGCACCGGCCGCTTCGCGCTGGAGCTGGAGGCCGTCAGCCGCCACTTCGGTGCGCTGGTGGCCCTGGCGGACATCAACCTCACCGTCGAGGCGGGAGAGCGGCGCGCGGTTCTGGGATCGAACGGCGCGGGCAAGACCACGCTGTTCAACGCGATCACCGGCGACTTCCCGCCGACCACCGGTCGCGTGCGGCTCTTCGGCGAGGACGTGACGGATCTGCCGGTCCACGAGCGGATCCGTCGCGGCCTGCGCCGGACCTACCAGATCTCGCTGCTCTTCGACGGGCTGAGCGTGATCGAGAACATCTACCTAGCCTGCCGGGGGGTGGGCCGCCGGCGCTTCTCGCTGCGTCGCCCGGCGCCCGCCGACAGCGCGATGCAAATGGCCGAGACCTTGCTTGAGGCCGTGCACCTCGACGACGCACGGGACCTGCAGGTCGCGACTCTGAGCCACGGCCAGCAGCGCCAGCTCGAGATCGCGCTGGCCCTGGCCGGAGCACCACGCCTGATCCTCCTGGACGAGCCGGCGGCGGGCCTCTCGCCGGCGGAACGCGCCGAGCTGATCGAGATCCTCCAGGCCCTGCCCGAGCACATCGGCTACATCATCATCGAGCACGACATGGACGTGGCGTTGCGGGTCGCCGAGCGGGTCACGATGCTGCACAACGGGCGGATCTTCAAGGAAGGCACGCCCGAGGAGATCGAGAACGATCCCGAGGTCCAGGAGCTTTACCTGGGCGAGGGGCAGGAGCGGGCCCATGGCTGACCGACGCCGCCCCTCGACCCCCGCCGCCGTGCTGCAGGTCCGCGACCTGCACGTCTACTACGGCCAGTCGCATGCCCTGCAGGGCGTCGACCTGACCCTGGAGCAGGGCGTGCACGCGGTGGTCGGCCGCAACGGCATGGGCAAGACCACCCTGTGCAACGCGATCACTGGGCTGCTGCGGCCGCAGCGCGGCTCGATCCGCTTCCACGGCGAGGAGATCACCGGCCTCGCGCCCTACCGCATCGCCGCCAGGGGCATCGGCTACACGCCCCAGGGCCGGCGGCTCTGGCCCTCGCTGACGGTCGAGGAGCACTTCCGGATCGCCGAGACCGGCGGCGGCGCCTGGACCGTGGAGCGGATCTACGAGACCTTCCCGCGGCTTTACGAGCGCCGCCGCAACGGCGCCGGCCAGCTCTCCGGCGGCGAGCAGCAGATGCTGGCGATCGCCCGCGCTCTGCTGCAGGACCCGCGCCTGCTGATCCTCGACGAGCCGACCGAGGGCCTGGCCCCGATCGTGGTCGACCAGGTCGAGGCGCTGCTGGCCGAGCTTGCCGCCGAGCGCGACGTCGCGATCCTGCTGATCGAGCAGAACATCGCGGTCGCCACCGCGATCTCCGAGGACGTCGCGATCATGGTCAACGGCCGGATCGGACGGGTGCTCCCGGCGCGCCAGCTAGCCGCCAACCGGACGCTGCAGGAGCGCCTGCTGGGAGTCGGCCGGCACTCCCACGAGGACCTGGCGCCCGAGGACCTGGAGCTGCCGGCCGAACCCGCGCCGCCGGTGACGGCCGTGCCGGCGCCGGATCCCGAGCCGGTGCCCGAGCAAGAGGAAGACGCAGAGGCACCGACCGTATCTCCTTCGAGCCTGGTCTACGTGCCACCGACCCGCTGGTCGAGCGCCGCCTGGACCCGCGGCGAGGGCCCGCAGGAGGTGCCGCCGCGGCCGGCCGCCGGGGCGGAACCGGCCCGGCCCTTCGATGCCAAGCCGGAGCCGCTCTTCGCCGAGCCGCTGACCCCGCTGGACGCGCTGGGCGGCGAGGAGGTCTTCGTCGCCGGCACCTTCGACACCAAGGGCGCGGAGCTGCGCTACCTGCGCGACCGGCTCGCGGCCCAGGGTCTGCGGGTCAGGACCGTCGACCTTTCGACCTCGGGCAAGCCCTCGCCGGCCGACGTGCCGCCGCACATGGTGGCCGCCTATCATCGGGGCGGGGCCTCGGCGGTCTTCACGGACGATCGGGGCGCCGCGGTGCGCGCCATGGCCGAGGCCTTCGAGAACTGGATCCGCCGCCAGCGCGGGATCGCCGGGATCATCTCGGCCGGCGGCTCCGGCGGCACGGCACTGGCCACGCCGGCGATGCGCAGCCTGCCGGTCGGCATTCCCAAGGTGATGATCTCCACCGTCGCCTCAGGCGACGTGGGGCAGTACGTGGGGCCGACCGACATCATGATGATGTACTCCGTGACCGACGTGCAGGGCCTGAACCGGATTTCCAAGCGGGTCCTGGCGAACGGCGCCAACGCCCTGGCCGGGATGGTCAAGGACGCCGGCGGCCTGGCGGCTGAGGGTCGCGGCGCCGCGGCGGACAAGCCGGGCCTGGGGCTGACCATGTTCGGGGTCACCACCCAGGCCGTGCAGCAGATCACCGCGCGGCTGGAGGCGCGCTACGACTGCCTGGTGTTCCACGCCACGGGGACCGGCGGCCGCTCCATGGAGAAGCTGGCCGAGAGCGGCATGCTGGCGGCGGTGGTCGACCTGACCACCACAGAGGTCTGCGACATGATGATGGGCGGCGTCTTCCCGGCGACCGAGGACCGCTTCGGCGCCTTCATCCGCAATCCGATCCCCTATGTCGGCTCGCTGGGCGCGCTGGACATGGTCAACTTCGGGCCCCGCGACAGCGTGCCGGAGCGCTACCGGGACCGGCTCTTCGTCGAGCACAACCCGCAGGTCACCCTGATGCGCACCACCGTCGAGGAGAACGCGCGCATGGGCGACTGGATTGCCGGACGCCTCAACGAGCTGACCGGGCCTGTGCGCTTCCTGATTCCGGAAGGCGGGGTCTCGGCCCTGGACGCGCCGGGCCAGCCCTTCCACGACCCCGAGGCCGACCGCGCGCTCTTCGAGGCCTTCGCCCGACGGTTCCAGGAGACCGGCAGCCGCCGTCTGATCCGCAGCCCGCACCACATCAACGACCCCGCCTTCGCCGCCGCGGTGGTCGCGGCTCTGGAAGAGATCCACCCGACCGAGAGGATGGCCCGTCATGCCGCGATTTGAGCGAAAGCAGCTGCTGGAGAGGTTTCAGGACATGAAGCGCCGGGGCGAGCCGATCGTCGGCGGCGGCGCCGGCACCGGCCTCTCCGCGAAGTGCGAGGAGGCGGGCGGGATCGACCTGATCGTGATCTACAACTCCGGGCGCTACCGCATGGCCGGGCGCGGCTCGCTGTCCGGGCTGATGGCCTACGGCAATGCCAACGAGATCGTCATGGAGATGGCCCGCGAGGTGCTGCCGGTCGCGACCCGGACGCCGGTCCTGGCCGGGGTCAACGGCACAGATCCCTTCTGCCTCTTCGACCACTACCTGGACCAGGTGAAGGCCATCGGCTTCTCGGGGGTGCAGAACTTCCCGACCGTCGGCCTGATCGACGGCACTTTCCGCGCCAATCTTGAAGAGACGGGCATGTCCTACGGCCAGGAGGTCGACCTGATCCGCCTGGCCCGCCAGAAGGACCTGCTGACCACGCCCTACGTCTTCAACGAGGACGACGCAGCGGCCATGGCCGAGGCCGGCGCCGACATCGTGGTCTGCCACCTGGGCCTGACCACCGGCGGCGCGATCGGCGCCGAGACCGCGCTGAAGCTCGAGGACTGCCCGGCCCTAGTCGAGGCCTGGGCGGCGGCGGCGCTGACGGTCAATCCGAAGATTATCGTGCTGGTCCACGGCGGGCCGGTCGCCATGCCGGACGACGCCCGCTACGTGCTGGACAACACCGACAACTGCCACGGCTTCTACGGCGCCTCCTCGATGGAGCGGCTGCCGACCGAGGTGGCCTTGACCGAACAGACCAGGGCCTTCAAGGCCCTGCGAACCGGCTGAAGGCCCGAACAGGCTTAGAGGAGGACGAGACCATGACGAGCGGCCTCATCGGATCGATCATCCTTTGGCTCATCGCCGCGATCATCCTGATCGTGGTGATCGTCTACCTGCTGAACTGGCTGTACCACCGATCAACCAAGGAGGTCGCCTTCGTGCGCACCGGCTTTGGCGGCGAGACCGTGGTCATCAACGGGGGCGCGCTGGTCCTGCCCATCGTGCACGAGGTGACCCCGGTCAATCTCAACGTCGTGCGCATCGCGGTAGCGCGCACGCGGGAGGACGCGGTCATCACCCGGGACCGCATGCGGGTCGACATCGAGGCCGAGTTCTTCGTGCGCGTGATCCAGAAGCCGGAGGCCGTGGCTGCCGCCGCCTCGACCCTGGGCCGGCGGACCACCGACCCCGAGGAACTCGCCGACCTGTTGAGCGGCAAGTTCGTCGGGGCGCTTCGTTCGGTCGCGGCCGAGATGAGCCTAGACGAGATGCACGAAAAGCGCGGCGACTTCGTCGCCACGGTCGAGGAGCGGGCGGCCGGGGCGCTGGCGCGCAACGGCCTGGAGCTGGAGTCGGCCGCGATCACCGACCTGGACCAGACCAAGCTCGAGTTCTTCGATCCCTCCAACCGCTTCGACGCCGAGGGCCTGACCCAGCTGATCGAGACCATCGAGGGCCGACGCAGGCTGCGCAACGACATCGAGCAGTCGGCCATGGTCGCGATCCGGACCCGCAACTTGGAGGCCGAGAAGGAGACCCTGAAGCTGGAGCAGGAGAGCGAGAGCTCGCGCCTGACCCAGGAGCGGGAACTGGAGGCCATGCGCGCCGAGCAGCGGGCCGAGATCCTGCGCACCCGGGTCGCCCAGGAGGCCGAGGCGGAGAAGTCACGCATCGCCAGCGACCAGGAGACTCGGACCCGCGAGATCGCCCGCCGGCGCGCCCTGGAAGAAAGCGAGATCAAGGCACAGCAGGAGATCGAGCAGGCCCGGATCGCCCAGGAGCAGGCCCTGGAGCAGGCCCGCATCGCGCGCGAACGGCAGATCCGCCAGGAACAGATCCAGCAACGCCACGACGTCGAGACCTCGGAGATCGCTGCCGGGGAGGACGTCGAGCGCGCCCGGATCGTTTCGGAGCGGCAACTGCGCGAGACCCGGATCATCGCGGAGGAGGAGACCGAGACCCGCGAGATCGCCCGGGGCCAGGAGATCGAGACCGCCAAGATCTCGGCCCAGAAGGCCATCGAGTCGGCGCGGGTGGCCCAGGAGCAGGCGCTCGACAAGGCGCGGATCGAGCGCGACCGGCTGCTGCGCTCGCAGCAGATCGCCCAGCGCCAGTCCATCGACGAGGCCGAGATCTCGGCGCGGGAAGAGGTTGAGCGGGCCCGCATCGCCTCGGACCGCGGTCTGGAGGAGGCGCGGATCCTCCAGGACCGCGACCTCAAGCGCCTCGAGGTCGACCGGGCCCAGGCCCTGGAGCTGGCCGAGATCGAGCGCCAGATCGCGGTCTTGCGCAAGGAGTCGGAGCAGGCCGAGGCCCGGGTCGAGACCGAGGCTGCCCGCGCCCGTGCCACGGAAGCGGAGGAGAAGGTCGCGACCACCCGCGAGACCGAAATCGCCGAGCGCATCGCCGCGGTCGACCGGCTGATCGCCGCTAAGGACGCCGACACCGCAAAGATCGCGGCCGAGGCGGATAAGGTTACAGCCGCCGTGGCGGCGGAGGCACAGCGCCTGCGCAACGAGGCCGAGAACATCCTCAGCGAGGACGCCCGCGCGGCGATGCTGCGGTCCAAGATGATCGACCGCCTGGAAGGCATCGTGCGCGAGAGCGTGCGGCCGATGGAGCGGATCGAGGGCATCAAGATCCTGCACGTTGACGGCCTTGGCGGCGGCGGCGGCGGTGCCCGCACGCCGACCGACGAGGTCATCGAGAGCGCGCTGCGCTACCGCGCCCAGGCGCCCCTGATCGACGAGATGATGAAGGAGATCGGGGTCGAGAACCCCAACGTCGCCCGGATGGGCGACATCTTCCGCTCGGCCCGGGACGCCCAGAGCATCGCCAAGGAGACCAAGGGCGCGAAGAAGAAGGACGACTAGGGGTGGCGCAGGTCTACACCTCCTCGGTGATCGGCGCGCCGGCCGAGCGGGTCTGGGCGGTCATCCGGGACTTCAACGGCCTGCCGGACTGGCACCCGGCGATCGCCGAGAGCCGGATCGAAGGCGGCGCCCCGGCCGACCAGGTCGGCTGCGTCCGCGCCTTCCGGCTGAAGGACGGCGGCTACATCCGGGAGCGCCTGCTGGCGCTCTCAGACTACGACTACAGCTGCACCTATTCGATCCTGGAAAGCCCGATGGGCGTGGAGAACTACGTCGCGACCCTGAAGCTGACTCCCATCACCGACGGCGGGCGCAGCTTCGCCGAGTGGTCGGCTGAGTTCGACTGTCCGCCGGAGCGCGAAGCGGAGCTGGTCGCCCTGGTTGGCCGGGAGGTCTTTCAGGGCGGCTTCGACTCCCTGAAAAGCCGCTTCGGAAGCTGACATGGTCTCGGTCCGCCGCAGCACCGTCATCGACGCTCCGATCGCGGCGGTCTGGGAGGTCCTGCGCGACTTCAACGGTCACGACCGCTGGCATCCCGCGGTCGATCGCAGCCGGGTCGAGGACGGCCGGCGCAGCGACCAGGTCGGCGCCGTGCGCGACTTCGTGCTGACCGGCGGCGAGCGCCTGCGCGAACGGCTGCTGGCGCTCTCCGACCGGGACCACAGCTTCCGCTACAGCATCGTCGAAAGCGAGGTGCCGCTGCTGAACTACGTCGCCGAGGTCACCCTGAAGCCGGTCACCGACGGCGACCGGACCTTCTGGTCCTGGAGCTCGCGCTTCGAGACGCCCGCCGGCCGCGAGCGGGAGCTGGCGACGCTCGTGGCCGAGGGCGTCTACGAGGCCGCCTTCGCGGCGATCCGTGACCGGGTCGAAGGCCGCGGCGGAAGCCTCGTGGCCCAAGCGGTTGCACCGGCGAGTGGGGGTGCGATCGAGGGTCTGGCGATGGTGATCGACCGCCACGGCGGACCCGAGGAACTACACCCAGCGCCTGTTGCCGCGCCGCCTCCGGGGCCCGGCCAGGTCCGCCTGCGCCAGACCGCGATCGGCGTCAACTTCATCGATGTCTACTGCCGGACCGGCTATTTCGACCTGGTGACGCCGCCGGGTGCGCTGGGCATGGAGGCGGCCGGCGTGGTGATCGACGTCGGCGCGGGCGTGAGCCACCTCTCCCCGGGTCAGCGGGTCGCCTACGCTTGCCCGCCGGTCGGCGCCTATGTGACCCGGCGCACGATGGAGGCGGCGCTGGTCGTACCTCTTCCGGAAAGCATCGACGACGAGACCGCGGCCGCCGGGCTGCTCAAGGGCATGACCGCCGAGTTCCTGCTGCACCGCGTGCATCCGGTCCGGCGCGGTGAGACGGCCCTTGTCTATGCGCCGGCCGGTGGGGTCGGCCGCCTGCTCTGCCAGTGGGCCAAGCACCTCGGCGCCACGGTGATCGGGGCCACGTCCAGCGAGGCCAAGGCGCGCCTCGCCCGGGCCGCCGGCGCCGACCACGTCATCCTTCCGGGCGCGGAAAGTCTGGAGGCCCAGGTCCGCGCGCGGACCGGGGGGCGCGGCGCCGATGTGATCTACGATGCCGTCGGCCGGGACAGCTTTGCCCATTCGGTCGCGGCACTGGCCAACCGCGGGCACCTGGTCAGCTTCGGTCAGGCCTCCGGCGATATCGGTGCCTGGGACATCGGGTCCCTGGCGTCCAACTCGGCGACGATCTCGCGCCCGAACTTCGGCCACTATACCGACACGCCGGAAAAGGTCGCCGCGATCACCGCCCGGCTTTTCGAGGCGATCGAGCGGCGCATCCTCTCGATCGAGGTCGGCCGCCGCTATCCCCTGACCGAGGCGGCGGCGGCCCACCGTGCCCTGGAGGGACGCGAAACCACCGCCTCTATAATTCTCTTACCCGAGGAGAGCGCCGGATGAAGCTGGCCGTATTCGATTGGCAAGGCGGCCGCCATCTCGGCCGGATCGCGGAGGGCGAGGGAACGGTGCAGCGGTTCGATCTCCCGGCCGGCAGCGCTGGGGAAGAAGGCGTCGCGGCACTGATCGGCCGCGACCTTCCGACAGCCGCCGAAACCTTGCCGCTGGCGGACGTCGTCCTGCAGGCGCCGATCCCGCGGCCGCGCCGCAACGTCTTCTGCGTCGGCAAGAACTACCACGCCCATGCCCGGGAGTTCGCCGCCTCCGGCTTCGACAGCTCGGCCGCGAAGGGCGAGGTGCCTGAGGTGCCGATCGTCTTCTCCAAGCTGCCGGACGCGGTGGTCGGCCCCGGCGCCCCGATCCGGATCGATGCCGCCGTGTCGAGCGCGATCGACTACGAGGCCGAGCTGGCGGTCATCATCGGCAAGGCCGGACGCAACATACCGGCGGCGGAGGCCCTGTCCCACGTCTGGGGCTACACCATCGTCAACGACGTGACCGCCCGCGACCTTCAGGGCCGGCACAGCCAGTGGCTGATCGGCAAGTCCCAGGACAGCTTCTGCCCCATGGGTCCCTGGGCCGTGACCGCCGAGGAGATCGACCTCGCCGACACTTCGCTTCGCTGCTGGGTCAACGGTGAGCTGCGCCAGGAGTCCAACACCGGGCTCCTGATCTTCGACGTGCCGACGATCGTCGCGGCGATCTCCAACGGCATCACCCTGCTGCCGGGCGACGTGATCGCGACCGGCACCCCGGCCGGTGTCGGGATCGGCTTCACGCCGCCGAAGTACTTGCGGCCCGGCGACCGGGTCCGGGTCGAGATCGGCGGCATCGGCACCCTGGAGAACCCAGTGGAGGCGGTCTAGTGCTCACGTGCACAATTCGGAGAGCCACCCGCACCCTAGCCCTCCCCCATCGAGGGGGAGGGAGTAGTGAGCTGATCCGCCTAGAGAATCCCCTCCCCCCTTGTGGGGCGCGTACGCGCGGCGCTGCGCGCGGGTTAGGGAGGGGGGTGTCACTGGCAATAACGCTTCTGGGCACTTGGCCATGACCGACCTCCGGCTCGGCAGCATGGTCATGGAAGATGCCGGCGCCGGCCCCCCGGTGGTCATGGTCCACGGCTTGGGCGGCGGCTCCAACAGCTTCCAGACCCTGATGGCAGCACTGGCGGGCTACCGGGTGCTGCGCCCCGACCTCCCGGGGGCCGGGCGATCGGCACTGCGGCACGGCCGGCCTGGGCTCGAAGGTCTGACCGCGGCCCTGCGGGATTGCCTGCGTGCCGCCGGCGTAGACCGCGCCCATTTCGTCGGCCATTCCATGGGGACGCTGCTCTGCCAGCACCTTGCGGCCGAATCGCCGCAGACTGTCGGCAGCCTGACCCTCTTCGGGGCGATCCTGGAGCCGCCGGCTGCGGCGCGCCAGGCGCTGACGGAGCGGGCCGCGGCGGCCCGGGCCGAGGGCATGGCAGGGATTGCCGAGGCGGTTTCGACGGGCAGCGTCGCGGCCGCATCCCGGACGGCCAATCCGGTGACGGCGGCCTTCGTGCGGGAAAGCCTGCTACGGCAGGACCCGACAGGCTATGCTGCCCACTGCGAAGCGCTGAGCGCGGCAGCGGCCGCCGACCACGCGGCGATCCGCTGCCCGACCCTGCTGATCGCCGGGGAGGCCGACCCGGTCGTGCCGGTCGAGATGGCTCGGCGGCTGCAGGAGCGCATCGCCGGTTCACGGCTGGAGATCCTCCCGGGGGTCGGCCATTGGATGATGGTGGAGGCGCCGCAGCGCGCCGCCGAACTGCTGCGGGCGCAGGTCGAGGCGACCGCGCTCTGATGGCTCAGAGGAAAGGAGACGGGACCATGGCGGAAGACAGCACCTTCGGCGGCTGGGGCGGAAGCCGTCCCTCCGGCAACGGCGAGTCCGAGATCGTCTTCGGCAACGTCCGGATTCTCGACGGCAGCGGCGAGCCGCCCTTCGCCGGCGAGGTCACGGTCGTGGGCAGCCGGATCAAGTCGGTCAGCCGCGCCGGCAACGGATATGGTTGGAGCAGCGGCGGCAGCCAGCGGATCGACGGCCGCGGCATGACCCTCATGCCGGGCCTGATCGACGCCCATCTGCACCTGAGCTGGAACAACGCGCCCGGCATCGACCCGATCCAGATGATGCCGCTGGAAGAGCACGTCATCAATTGCGTGGAGATGGCGCGCCTGCTGATCGATTCCGGGTTCACCGCCGGCTACGGCGCGGCGGCGGCCAAGCCGCGGCTCGACGTGGTAATCCGCGATGCGATCAACGCCGGCAAGGTGCCGGGCCCGCGCTACACCGCGGCGGGGCCGGAGCTCACCGCGGTCGGCGGGCTGGGCGACGCCACCCTGCCGCACATTCCGCACGAGGGCCTCAATCTGGGGATCGTCGTTTCGGGACCGGAGGACGTCCGCCTGAAGGTCCGGCAACTGATGAAGTGGGGGGTGGACACCATCAAGATCAACCTCTCAGGGGAAGAGATCACCGGCATGGGGGCGGAGGAGAACCAGTTCTCCGACGAGGAGATTGCGATGGCGGTCAACGAGGCCAAGCGCCGCCATCGCCGGGTCGCCGCCCACGCGCGCTCCAAGGAATCGATCAAGAAGTGCGTCCAGTTCGGGATCGAGATCATCTATCACGCCTCCTTCTCGGACGAGGAGGCCCTCGACATGCTGGAGGCGAACAAGGACGAGCACTTCGTCGCGCCCGGCCTGGCCTGGCTGATCAACACGGCCCGCAACGCCGGCGACTACGGCATCAAGCCGGGCACGCCGATCACCATCGCCTACGAGCGCGAGCTGGAGAACGCCATCGAGACCATGCAGAAGATGCACAAGCGCGGCATTCGGGTGCTGACCGGCGGCGACTATGGCTTCGCCTGGACGCCCCACGGCACCAACGCCAAGGACCTGGAGTACTTCGTCGACATGGTCGGCTTCACGCCGATGGAGGCGATCCAGGCAGCGACCAAGTACGGCGGCCAGATCATGGGCATGGGCGCGGAGCTTGGACAGGTCCGCGAGGGCTTCCTGGCCGACCTGCTTTTGGTCGACGGCGATCCCCTGGCCGACGTGCGCGTCCTCCAGGACCACAAGCGCCTGGTCGCGATCATGAAGGACGGCAAGTTCCACAAGGCGCCGGAGAACCTGGGCGCGGGCCTGCGTCTGACGGCCTAGGCAGGAGGGCAGGAGTTCGGAGCGGCGCCGGCCGGGCGCCGGCGCGAGGGCGTCGGACCGACCTACCAACCGATCACCAAGTTCAGTTCTTGACCGGGCTGTGCTAAACGTCATGGCAGCTGCCCGGCCCTGTCTGGAAGATGCTGACCGGAGACGCGTAGCATCCGGGCCCACGTCGTGTTCGGCGTCGGGGGGAAGGCCGGGACTGCATGCGTTGGAGGCCGTCGCGCAGTCGAAGCCATGGTTGAAGCCTATCATCTGAACGCGCTGCCGCCTGGGACGATGCTCCAGGAGTACGAGGTCCTTCGTGTTCTGGGCGAGGGCGGCTTCGGGATTGTGTACC